>DASZMJ010000187.1:0-5379 GCA_035551935.1 Isosphaeraceae bacterium | reverse complement strand
CGCCGAGCTGCCCTTCGGTGCCGACCTCGCGCGCCACGCGGGTGACCTCGCTGGCGAAGCTGTTGAGCTGGTCGACCATCGCGTTGATCGTGTTCTTCAGCTCCAGGATCTCGCCGCGGACGTCGACGGTCACCTTCTTGGTCAGGTCGCCGTTGGCGACGGCGGTGGTGACCTCGGCGATGTTGCGCACCTGGCCGGTGAGGTTGCCGGCCATGCTATTGACCGAGTCCGTCAGGTCCTTCCAGACGCCCGCCACGCCCTGCACCTGCGCCTGGCCGCCGAGCTGCCCTTCGGTGCCGACCTCGCGCGCCACGCGGGTGACCTCGCTGGCGAAGCTGTTGAGCTGGTCGACCATCGCGTTGATCGTGTTCTTGAGCTGGAGGATCTCCCCCTTCACGTCCACGGTCACCTTCTTGCGGAGGTCGCCGTTGGCGACCGCCGTCGTCACCTCGGCGATGTTGCGCACCTGGGCGGTGAGGTTGCCGGCCATGCTATTGACCGAGTCCGTCAGGTCCTTCCAGACGCCCGCCACGCCGCGCACGACCGCCTGGCCGCCCAGCTTGCCCTCCGAGCCGACCTCCAGCGCAACTCTCGTCACCTCGCTGGCGAAGCTGTTGAGCTGGTCGACGGTCGTGTTGATCGTGTCCTTGAGCTGGGAGATCTCCCCCTTCACGTCGACGGTGATCCTCTTCGACAGGTCGCCGTTGGCGATCGCGGTGGAGACCTCGGCGATGTTGCGCACCTGGCCGGTCAGGTTGCTGGCCATCAGGTTGACGTTGTCGGTCAGGTCCTTCCACGTGCCCGCGACGCCCTCGACCCTGGCCTGGCCGCCGAGCTTGCCCTCGGTGCCGACTTCCCTCGCCACGCGGGTGACCTCGCTGGCGAAGCTGTTGAGCTGGTCGACCATCGTGTTGATCGTGTCCTTCAGCTCGAGGATCTCGCCGCGGACCGGCACGGTGATCTTCTTGGAGAGGTCGCCGTTGGCGATCGCGGTGGCGACCTCGGCGATGTTGCGGACCTGGCCGGTGAGGTTGCCGGCCATGCCGTTGACGTTGTCGGTCAGGTCCTTCCACACGCCGCCGACGCCCTGCACCTGCGCCTGGCCGCCGAGCTTGCCCTCGGTGCCGACTTCCCTCGCCACGCGGGTGACCTCGCTGGCGAAGCTGTTGAGCTGGTCGACCATCGTGTTGATCGTGTTCTTCAGCTCCAGGATCTCGCCGCGGACGTCCACCGTGATCTTCTTGGAGAGGTCGCCGTTGGCGACCGCCGTCGTCACCTCGGCGATGTTGCGGACCTGGCCGGTGAGGTTGCCGGCCATGCCGTTGACGCTGTCGGTCAGGTCCTTCCAGACCCCGGCCACGCCGCGCACCTGGGCCTGGCCACCCAGACGGCCCTCGGAGCCCACCTCGCGGGCGACGCGCGTGACCTCCGAGGCGAACGAGCCGAGCTGGTCGACCATCGTGTTGATGGTGTCCTTCAGCTCGAGGATCTCGCCGCGGACGTCGACGGTGATCTTCTTGGAGAGGTCGCCGTTGGCGATCGCGGTGGCGACCTCGGCGATGTTGCGGACCTGGCCGGTGAGGTTGCCGGCCATGCCGTTGACGCTGTCGGTCAGGTCCTTCCAGGTCCCGGCGACGCCCGCGACCTCGGCCTGGCCGCCGAGCTTGCCCTCGGTGCCGACCTCGCGGGCGACGCGCGTGACCTCGCTGGCGAACGAGCCGAGCTGGTCGACCATCGTGTTGACGGTCCGGCCGATCCGGAGGAACTCGCCCTTCAGCGGGCTGCCGTCGTGCTCCAGCGGGATGCGCTGCGAGAGGTCCCCCTTGGCCACCGCGCCGATGACCCGCGAGACCTCCTCGACGGGCCGGACCAGGTCGCCGATCAGGCCGTTCATCGAGTCGATCCGGGCCGCCCATCCCCCCGTGGCCGGCCCGAGGACGGCGCGCTGAGAGATCCGGCCGTCCTTGCCGACGGCCTCGGCGAGCCGGGCGATCTGGCGGGTGCTGCCCTCCAGCAGCTCGGCGACGTCGTTGAACGCCTCGGCGATGGCCGCGCCGACGATCGAGTCGTCGACGGCGAGGCGGACCGTGAAGTCCCCCTTCTTGACGGCCTTCAGGGCTTCAAGGAGCCGTCTCCCGTCGTAGCCCCCGTCCTGGGAAGGCATTCCGGCGATGGCACCCGCCCTCGGCTCGGCGGCGGTTGCGGCGCCCGAGTCGGCGCGCGGTGCAGGGCTCGGGGACGGCTTCTTGGCCACGGGTGCATCCTCCGGGAGATCGCTCCCACCGGCGCAACGGCCCCGACCCCCAAGGCTCCGGGACCAGCCGGCGGCGACCTGGCCTCGCTATCACACTCTACCAGATGAAGAGATCGTCCGCGCACGACGGTCGACGGTTCGGTCGTCCTCGTCGCGAGTTCCGCCCGATCGCCCGCGACTCCGCGCGGGCCGCGCGGGTGGTCCGACTCGGCTCGATCGTCCGTCCATGCCGCCGACGCCGGGAGCCTGGCACGTTCCCCCGGGAGTCCCCGAGGGAGACCGAGGTCGCATGCGTGGACGCATCGGCGTGCGATGGCATCGTGGTGTGGTTGTCGCACCGGCCGGGATTCGACGAGGGGGCCGACCGCAATCCGTCCGTCCTCCGTGACTCGTCCGCAAGTCGACGGTGAGGCCCGCCAGGATACCGGCGCCGGACGGGGGGTCGCAAGGTCGACCGCCTCGGAACGCCCCGATCGTCGCGACGTCGATCCTCCCGTCGGGCTCCCGCGGCTTGCCTTCGATTCGACCGCACGCGCGGGCCCGACTCCGGCCGCCGCACACGATCTCGACGATGGGGAGTCGCCTCCCACCAACTTGGCGGTCGGTCGGGGTCGACGGCGAGAGGAGGGATCTCGTCGGCCATCGCCCCGGTTATCATGTCCCCCGGGATCGTCCGGAAGGCTTGGCGTTCGTCGTGTCCGCCGTGCGGCCCGGTCGTTCGGGACGGGGCCGAGTCGGAGCGGCGGATCGACGCGTTGGGGGGCTGTCATGGACCCGGAACGGGCGCGGGAGATCTCGGAGCGGGACCAGCTCTGGGCCAGCTTGAGGGCCCTGCGAGGTGACATCGACCGCCTGGCCGCCGACGGGTTCGACGGTTCGGGACGCCAGCGTCAGGTCGTGACATTGCTGGCCCGCATCGTCGCGGCGGAGATGGACTATCGGGCCCGCGCCACCGACCCGGAATAGCACGCCGATCCGGCCAACGACGCCCGGTCCTCGGTCGGGGTCGGGCCCGTCCCCGGTCCCTCCCGGCGCCCGTGCCGCCGATCATCCCTCGCCGGCTTCCATGCCGTCGAAGGCGTTCTCGATCTCCTCGACCCGGACGCCGAAGGCCCGGATCTTCGTCCCCGCCGGCAACCCCGTGCGATGCCGCCGGTAGTCGGCGTGCGCGTCGTCCCAATCGGTGAAGACGAGGGCATAATCGGAGAGGTGGGCGATGCTGCCGATCGGGCCGGTGTACCACCCGGAGGGCTCGTTGAGCGACCCGTCGTCGGCGACGCTCGGGATCTTCCCGTCCGGGGTGACGACGGCGTAGAACTCGAAGACGCCGTCGAGGTCGCTGAAGTCCGTCATGGGGGCCGCCCCTCCAGGTCGTTGGGCCTCTCGGCGAGAGGCTCGGGGCCAGTCTACCAGATTCCTCCCCGCCTCGCCGGCCCGGAGATGATCCGCCGGCCGCGCCGGACTCGATCCGGCCCACCGCGATCAGCTCGTCCCGAACCCGAAGAGCCGCGCCGCCGTGCCGCCCAGGACCTTCGCCTGGTCGTCGGCGGAGAGGCCCGACAGGTACGACCGGACCCGCTCGTGGTAGGCCCGGTACGAGTCGCCGGTGGCCCCCGGGCCGAACCCGCCGCCGCAGATGAGCCGGTCGGGGCCGAACCGCGTCACGAGGTCGGCGATCACCGGACCGATGTCCCGATGGGGGTACTGGTCCCTGGCGGGGATCGCCGCCAGCTTCATGACCGTGTTCGGCCGCCGGGCCCAGCCCAGGACCACGGCGTACTCCTCGGGCGTCCCCTGGAACGGGCGGCCGAGGTGATCGATGATCACCTTGGTCCGCGGGAACTCCTCGATGAGGGGCTCGAAGCCCGGGGCGTAGCGGGGCTCGAAGTGGAGCTGGACGATCAGGCCGAGGTCCGCGATCCGCCCCCAGAGCGCCCGAAGCTCGGGCGTGCCGAACGGCGGCAGCCGCCCGGGGGCGTAGGCGTGGATCCGGGCGGCGACGATCGCCCCCTCGTGATTTCGGACCAGCGCGGTCATCCGGTCGAGCGAGCCGGGCCGGTCGGCGAAGAACAGGCAGGTGCCCTTGAGCTTGCCGCCGCCGACCTCGAGGCAATGCTCCAGGTAGCGGTGGTCGTCCTGGTAGGGCTCGGGGTGGACGACCACGGCGAAGTCGACCCCGCCCTGGGCCATGCACGTCCGGAGCGATTCGGGCGTGGCCGGCTTCTCGGGCTGATACGGCCCGCGCGGGTGGTAGGGGAACCGGGGGTCGTCCTTGCCGGCGAAGCAGTGCAGGTGGGCGTCGATCACGGGGACACGCCGGGCGTCGGCCCGGGCCTCCGAAGGGATCACGAGCGGCGCGACGGCGGCGGCCTGGAGGAAGCGTCGGCGTTGCATGGGCATGCCCTCCCGGGCGCCGACGATGATACCCGAGTCCGACGGCCGTTCCACCTACCCCAGCACGATCCGATCCCGCTCGACCGGCCGCCGGGATGTCGGCCCCCTCGCGCCGACGTCGTGGAACGTCACCGTGTCCCTCGTCGCGACGCCCCGAGGTCCAGGCTCCCCGGCGATCCGAGCCCGGTCAAGGCCTGGATCTCCGCCGCCCTACCGAGAAACCCGACTCTCAACCAGATCCAAGAAGTGGTCGGGGCCGAATGAAAACCAAAGCGCACAGCCGGAATGAGGAATCCGGCGTCGAGCGTCTTGACATCCCATCTCCACGCCCGCTATTCTCCCATGCGGGGCACTCTCGCCCCGAATTCCCCGACATCCCGCCCTCGGGCAACGGCGCCCGGCGGAGATGGGGGACGAGTCCCGCGATGACGCGGGTGAAGGGAGCCGAGGCGATGGCCACGTCGGAGCGGAAGATCGCGGCCAACAGGCAGAACGGCATGCTGGGCAAGGGGCCGAAGACGCCGGGGGGGAAGGCGAACTCGCGCGGGAATGCGTTGAAGCACGGCCTGACCGGCGCGGGGGTCGTCCGGCCGGCGGAGGAGGACCGCGAGGTCGCCGAGCGGACGGCGAAGTGGGCCGAGCTCTTCCGGCCGAAGGACGAGTACGAGCGCGGGCTGCTCGACCGGACGATCCGGGCGGGGGTCCGCAGCGATCGGGCGGCGCGGATGGAG
>DASZMJ010000186.1:0-67034 GCA_035551935.1 Isosphaeraceae bacterium | reverse complement strand
CCATTCATGGCCTCACCCGACCCCATGAAAACGGGTGGCACGCCCTGCCAGGGCGTGGTCCCCGGGCCCGGCCACGCCCTGGCAGGGCGTGCCACCCACTCACTCCACTCCACCCAGGAGCGACTCGCGATCCATTTTCAGAGCAAACGGCGTCATCCCCGCGGCCTGGCGGCGGCGCTGGTCCTGGCGGCCTCGGTGCCGTATTCGGTGTACGCCCTCGTCGCCGACCGCCCCGGCGCCGCCCGACGGGCGATGATCCCGTTCGATGCCGCCTGCGCCTGGATCGCCCGCCAGGCCGACCGCCCCGGCCCCGTCCTCTCGCGGCACCCCGGCGAGGTGGACTGGCTCTCCGGCCGCCCCGGCCTCGCCGCGCCCGATGACGATCAAGCGATTGAGGATTTGATCCAGAAATATCATGTTGATTTTCTCTTGATCGACGATTCCCGCTTTGCCCGCGCCCCGGCGAGCCCTCTCGGCCGCTTCGCCGCCCGGCATCCCGACCGGGTCGCTCGCGCCTGGGACGAGGGGGGCGTCGCGGTGTTCGTCGTCCGGCCTCGCGGCGGATCTCGGGTTGACGACCCGGGGCCGAGGGGGGATGCTCCGGCGTCGCGGGGGAGGGCCGGCACGGATGCGCCGTAGATATCTTCTTGTGTTCTTGATGGTTCTCGCCGTGGCGGGCCGGGCGGGGGCGGTGCTGGCGCTGCGGAGCCATCGGGTGCCGCGGAGCACGTACGAGCACGGCGAGATCGCGGCGAACCTGCTGGCCGGTCGGGGCTTCGCGGTGACGTTCCTGGGGGCCGAGGGGCCGACGTCGCAGCAGGCGCCGTCCTATCCGGTCCTCGTCGCGGCGGCTTATGCGATGGGAGGGGTCGGCACGCCTCGGGCGTTATTGATCCTGGAGCTGGGCCAGGCCGCGCTCGGGGCGTTGCTCGTGCTCGGGGCCTGGAAGCTGGCCCGCGCCGTCGCCCCCGATCGGCCCCGGGCCGCGCCGATCGCCGCCCTGGTCGTCGCGGTCCATCCGACGCTCGTCTATTCGGCAACTCACGTCCAGGTCGCGACGTTGGCGACGACGTTGCTCGTGTGGACGCTGGCGAGCGCCTACGGCCTGCGACGCGATCGCGGCGCGATCGGCACCGGCCTCCTGCTCGCGGCCCTGGCGCTCACCGACCCGATCCTCGCCCTGGTGGCCCCGGGGGTGGCCTGGGCGGTGGTGTCGCGTCGGGGGTGGCGCGGCGCGTTGCGGCCCCTGGGGCTGATCGCGCTGACGGCGACGCTCGCCGTGGCCCCGTGGATCGCCCGGAACTACCGGGTCCACGGCGAGTTAGTTCTCATCAAGAGCACGTTCGGATATGCGTTCTGGCAGGGCAATTGTTCGCTCAGCATGGGGACGGACAAGGTCGTCCGCCGCTCGGTCGAGCGGGCCCTGCGCGACACGAAGCCCGGCCTCAGCGGCTGGAACGCGGCGCTCTGGGAGGCGCGACACGAGGCGGGCTACATCGACGACATCGCGCTTTCCAGGGAGGACTATCGCACGCTCGGCCGCCTCGCCGAGCCGGCCCGCTCGCGACTCCTCTTCCATCGCGCCCTGGCCGAGCTGCGATCGGACCCCTGGCGCTACCCCACGCTCTGCCTGCGGCGCCTTCGCTACTTCGTCCTCTTCGACGAGACCAACCCCAAGGCCCGCAGCCTCGTCTACCGCGCCGGCCACCTGACCCTGACGGCCCTCGCCCTGCTCGGCTGGCTGCTCGCCGGCCGGGAGGCGCGGCGTCGACTCATGCCGACGATGTTGACATTTGTCGTGATCGTATTATTCCATACATGCACCATCGTCTCCGCCCGCTTCCACCTGCCCATCGAGCCGCTGCTCGGCCTCTGGGCGGCCGTCGGCCTGTCGGGGCTTTTCCCGGCCTTGGGGCGGTTCTCGCTCGCGTGTCGCGGCGGATTTCCCGTAGGGCAGGGCTCGCCCTGCCGCTTCGGATCCGGCTCGAGCAAGCGGCAGGGCGAGCCCTGCCCTACGGGACCCCGCGCCGTCCCACCGGGATCCGCCCTAGCCGCGGCGGCCGACGACGTCGAGGGCGTCGGGGTCCGACACGGGCTTCGACGCGGGACTCATCTCCGGGCCGCGCGCGGGGCCCTGGCGGAGTGAGAGGACCGTGCCACAGATGAGGCTCGTCACGCCGACGGCGCCGGCGGCCACCCAGATCATCGGCTCGGGCCGCAGCAGGAAGCTCGCCCCCACGGCGATGCCCAGCGAGCCGAGCGGGACGCTCTTGAGGAGCGTCAGGGGCAGTTGCTCGGGCGAGTCGGCGGCCTCGGGCTCGGGCTCCGGCTCGGACTTGTCGAGCGGCCAGGGCCGACCCAACTCGATCGCCTTCATCTTCTCGGCGTGTTCGAGCTCGCGGCTCCGGCGCGAATGGAGGAAGCCCCCGACGATCGCGAGGAGGCCGACGAGGACCAGGGACCCGAGGACGACCATCAGCATAATCTCGGCCGATCCGATCGCGATCGCGGCGAACATCGTCGATCCTCCTCTCGTCCGGGGTCGGCCCTCAGCGGCCGACGACGTCGAAGGCGTCGGGGTCGTAGGCGGGCTTGGCGTTGGAGGCGGAGTCGGCCCGCGACCGCTCGCGGGCGGTGAGGAGGCGGTGGCCGAGCGTCGTGCCGCCGAGCACGCCGGCGACGCCGACGAGCAGCGGGGCGACGAAGACCTCGCCGTCGAGGTGGGCCGTCAGGCTGGCCAGCCAGGTGACGACGAAGACGCCGACGGGCATGACGGCGCCGAGGCCGATGGCCACCATCGCCGGCCAGGCGTCGTCGCCCAAGGCCGACGGCACCGGCCGGCCCAGCTCCATCGCCTTCATCCGCTCCAGGTGCTCCCACTCGCGCTTCAGCCGCGCGTGCTTCATGGCGATGATCGTCGGCACGAGGAACAGGGGCAGGGCGATGCCCGCCAGCGGGACCACGACTTCGGGATGCATGCATCGTTCCTTTCGGTTCTCAGGGAACGCCCCGCCCCGGACCGGCCGGCGCGGGCCTCAACCCTGGTTCGTGACGGGGGCCCGCGGCGGGACGACCACGATCTTGCCGCTGGCCAGGATGAGGATCGTGGTGCCGTCGTTGCCGCCGAGGATCAAGCGGCCGCCGACGGCCGCGAAGAACGGGATGCGGATCGGCCGATGGGCGCCCGAGAAGCGGACTTCGAGCACCTCCTCCTTGCCGGCCGACTCGCCCGCCACCGGCGCCCCGAGGCCGTCGAGCATCCACTCGAAGACCGCGCGCTCGCCGTCGGGCAGCTCGCGATGGAAGTGCTCCAGCCGCCGCCCCAGCGCCTCGAACGTCGCGCCCGTCACCTCGATCGTCGGTTGGGTCATCATGGTCGTTTCCTTTCGCCTATCGCCTCGGAACGTCTGGATATCGAACAACCCTCACTCCGTCTATGACGTTTCCGAGCCGACGCGACACGCACCGACCGAGAAAGACCGCCGGGTTCGTGATAGGATGCAGCCGCGAGGACCCCCCCGACCGACTTCCCAAGGAGACCGCCCCATGCCGCGCGACCACATCCTGGTGATCGACCAGGGGACGACCAGCACCCGGGCCGTCGTCTACGATACCCGACTCCGGCCGATCGGTCAGGGGCAGGTCGAGGTCCCGCTCTCCTACCCGAAAGCCGGCTGGGTCGAGCACGACCCGGCGGCGCTCGTCGCCTCCGTCGGGCCGATGGTCCATCGGGCCCTCGGCGAGGCGATGGTCGGCCCGGACCGGATCGCGGCGATCGGCATCACGAACCAGCGCGAGACGTCGATCCTCTGGGAGCGTGCCACCGGCCGGGCGATCGGGCCGGCATTGGTCTGGCAGGACCGCCGGACGGCCGTTTTCTGCGAAAAGCACCGCGACCGCCGCGATTGGATCGCCGAGCGGACGGGCCTGGTGCTCGACCCGTACTTCTCGGCCACCAAGCTCGCCTGGCTGCTCGACCACAATCCCGACGCCCGCCGCCGCGCCGAGGCCGGCGACCTGGCCGCGGGGACGGTCGACAGCCTGCTCGTCTGGCACCTGACCGGCGGCAAGCGCCACGTCATCGACGTCACCAACGCCTCGCGCACGCTCCTGATGGACCTCCGCTCCGCGTCCTGGGCCGCGGACCTCTGCCACTTCTTCGACGTCCCGCCCGGAATATTGCCCGAGATCGTCCCCAGTTCCGCCGTGATCGGCCAGACCCTCGGCCTCGACTACCTCCCCGACGGCCTCCCCATCGCCGGCATCGCCGGCGACCAGCAGGCTTCCTTGGTGGGGCAAGGCTGCCTGGAGGTCGGCCAGGCGAAATGCACGTACGGCACGGGTGCCTTCTTGCTCGCGCATACCGGCGACCGCGCCATCCCCTCGACGCGCGGCCTGATCACGACCCTCGCCGCGACGCTCGGCGACGGCCCGCCGCAGTATGCGCTGGAGGGGAGCGTCTTCGTCGCCGGCGCCGCGGTGCAGTGGTTCCGCGACGGGTTGAAGGCCGTCGGCGCCGCCCCCGAGATCGACCGCCTCGCCCTCCACGGCGACCCCGACTCCGGCGTCGTCTTCGTCCCCGCGCTGACCGGCCTCGGCGCCCCCCACTGGGAGCCCGACGCCCGCGGCACCATCTTCGGCCTGACCCGCGCCACCACCGTCGCCGACCTCGCCCTCGCCACCCTCGAAGGCGTCGCCTTCCAGGTCGCCGACCTCATCTCCGCCATCGCCGCCGACCTCCCCTCGCCCCTGACCGACCTCCGCGTCGACGGCGGCATGGCCCGCTCCGACCCCTTCCTCCGCTTCCAGGCCGACTTGTTGAACCTCCCCCTCCGCCGCAGCCCCCAGGTCGAGTCCACCGCCCTCGGCGCCGCCCTCCTCGCCGGCCTCGGCGTCTCCCTCTGGCCCGACCGCCACGCGGCTTTGGCTTTGCTCGAAGCTGGCGGACAGGTTTTCAAGCCATCGCGCGATGATGCGTGGCGGTCATCGACGATGGCCCGCTGGCAGAGGGCGGTGGAGACGGTGAGGCGACACTATCGGGCGGACGCTTTCACTTGATCAAATCGATTCCCTTCGATGAGCGTACCAAATGACGATCCCCGGCCGCCGCATCAAGCGTACCCGCTGGATCCACACCGACCGCTACGTCGTGGCGGTCGAGGTCGAGATGGTCATCCCCGTCGACGACCCGAGCGAGCCCTGCTACGAGGCAGAGACGGTCCAACTCCTCCGCGAAATCGAGGACCACGCCCGTCGCGGCGACGTCGACTGGCTGAAGCGGCACGGCAAGGTCTACGAGGCCGTCGATGCGGCGTGATCGCCTCACCGCCAGTCGATGAGGTCGGGTCGGGAGTGGGGCAGGTCGAGGCGGCGGCGGTGGGAGCCGTCGGGGTCCATGATCTCCAGGTGGTATTCGAGCGGGTTGGCGACGTTCCCGTCGGCGTCGCGTTGAAGGGCGTCGATCACCCTGACGGCGAGGTGCTTGCCGTCGGGCGACCACCGGGCGTTCGCCGGGGCGTCTTCGTCGCGGCTGCTCAGGATGCGGCGCCGGTTGCGGCCGTCGACGTCGACCATCCAGAGGCCGGTCTCCCGAACCTTCATCAGGTCTTCCCCGACGATCTGCACGTAGGTGATGCTCCGACCCTCCGGCGCGGCGAAGCGGCCCGAATTCGTGAGCATTCCCCCGTCGACCAGCCGCCGCCGCCCGGTGCCGTCGAGCTTGACGAGGTCCACCGGCCACCTGGGCCGATACCGGTAGTTGCCCGGCTGATCGCGTCCCGAGGCGACCAGCAGCCACTCGCCGTCGGGCGACCAGTCGAGGACGAGGTCGGTCTCGGCGATCGGCAGCTCGTCCTTCCCGGCGCCGTCGGCTTTCAGCCGGTACGTCTGGAACCGGGCCTCTTCGCCCCGGGGCCCGACGTCGACGCAGACGACCAGCTCCTTGCCGTCGGCCGACCAGCGCGGCGAGCCGGACACCGTGACCCTCTCCTCGAGGATCCGTTTCGGGGGCCGATCGCCGGCCAGGTCGACGACCCAGACGCCATTGTCTTCCGCGGGAAAGTTCTCACAGAACGCCACGATCCTGCCATCGGGCGCGACGCTCGCCCAGGGCGCGATGGACTTCTTGGACGTCAGCTTCTCCCACACGGCCGTTTCGGGGTCGACGGCGAAGAATCCGATGAAGGGCTCATTCTCGCGATTCCTCGGCGAGATCGGGCCCGTGCGGATGAAGAGCCGCGACGGCCGCTCCTTGTCCTCGACGGCCCCCGCCGCGCCTCCCCCGAGCACGCCCGCCGCCGCCAGCCTGAGCCATTCGCGCCGCGAAAGCGGGCCTTGCGCCCCGCCGTCGAGTCGAGCCATGATCGCCTCCCCCGTGGGGCATCGGCCGCCGTCGGTCCCGTCACGTCACGCCCCTCCGATCATAGGGGGCGTCGCGCCCGGCCACAATTCCCGGCCCGGTGGCCGATGGAATGGTCGCCCTCGCTGGCGCTTCGGGTTGATCCGCGGGGCGCAGCGACGGCCACTCGGAGGAGAGGGGCCATCCCGGCGCCTCGAAGGGTCGAGCGCCGTGTCGGAAAAGTGGTCGTGACGCGGGATCAGGAGACGTGGGCGTGCCGCTCGTACCAATCCGCCAGGTGCTTCCGGGCCGCGGCGAGGAGTTCCTCGTCCTCCATGTCCCAGATCGCGCCCTCGGCGTCGCCGCGGGCGATCATGGCGAGGTTCGCGATCATCTGGCCGAAGCGGTATTCGGGGCAGGCCGCGCTGAGTTCCTCAAGGGCACGCAGGACGTCGCGCCGCGTCGGGTCGATCATGGCAGTCGATCTCCCACCGTAGGGTAGTGGCCGACCGGGGTCTTGAGAGTGCCGATCAACTCCACCCGAAGGAGCACGCCGGGCAAGAGCTTGGCGACACGGGTGGCCCGAGTCACGCCGTTTGAGATCACCAGGGCCCCATCGGCGCCTCGGTAAATCCATGGGGCGGGCATGCCCGCCGTCGTGCTCCCGAACCGGGCGATCTGCCGCTGCAACTTGCCAGGGTCGGCCCCGAATCGAGACGAGGGCGGCAAGTGGAGCGTGCGCGGATCGACGTCGAGGAACACCGGCGTCGGCATGACTCGATCCTAACGGGGACCCCGTCGTAAGGGCAACGGGGCCCGTCCCGGCGCCTCGAAAGGGTCGAGGGGCGGGGACGGGCCCGGGGATGATGGGGGATAGAAAGAGAGCAGGGGGAAGATGGCAGAAGGCAAATGGCAGAGGGCAGGGGACAGACGAAAAGATCAGGTGCCGAACTCGGGGCGGCGGGCGGAGAGCTGGGACTGGAGGCGCTGGATGATCGAGGAATGCATCTGGGAGACGCGGGACTCGGAGAGGTCGAGGGTGGCGCCGATCTCCTTCATGGTGAGCTCTTCGTAGTAATAGAGGATGATGATCAGGCGTTCGTTGCGGTTGAGGCCCTTCGTCACCATGCGCATGAGGTCCTTGCGCTGGAGGCGGCGGGTGGGGTCCTCGCCCTTCTTGTCCTCGAGGATGTCGATCTCGCGGACGTCCTTGTAGCTGTCGGTCTCGTACCACTTCTTGTTCAGCGAGATGAGGCCGACGGCGTTGGCGTCCATGGCCATCTTCTCGTACTCGTCGAGCGGCAGGCCGAGCCGCTCGGCGAGCTCGGCGTCGGTGGGGGGCCGGCCGTGCTGGGCCTCGAGCGACTTGCGGGCCTCCTCCATCTTGGTGTGCTTGGAGCGCACCAGGCGGGGGACCCAGTCCATCGTCCGCAGCTCGTCGAGCATGGCGCCGCGGATCCGGGGGACGCAGTAGGTCTCGAACTTGACGCCGCGGCCCAGGTCGAAGGCGTCGATGGCGTCCATCAGGCCGAAGACGCCGGCGGAGATCAGGTCGTCGAGGTCGACCCCCTCGGGCAGCCGCTGCCAGATGCGCTCGGCGTTGTACTTGACCAGCGGCAGGTACCGCTCGACGAGCCGGTTGCGCAGGGGCGTGGTCGGCTGCTCCTTGAACTCGCGCCAGAGCTCGGCGACGTCCACGTCCAGCTTGGTTGACATTCCGTGACCTCCGTGTCGGCTGCGTGCGGGGTTGCACGTCCTGTGCGCCGGGAGGGGGGCTGCTCGGCCACCGGCCACCCCCACCGGACCCCCCACGGTCCAAGGACTCACCGCTCCTTCATCATCGGCCAATCGTTGCGATCGGCTTGAGCCGGACGACCGGCTTATTTTAACGGACGCGGCCGGGGCCGCGGTCATGGGTCATCAATCCCGGTTCATCGGTCCTCATCCCTCTCAACGGGCGACGCGGCCGAGGGCCCAGCGGGCGGCCAGCGACGTGAAGAAGCCGGGGCGCCGGGCGCGGGGGCGACGTTCCTCGATGACGGTGCGGGCGAGCCGCCGGACGCAGCGCGAGGCGAGCGACTGCGGGAACTCGACGACGAACGGCCGTCGCCGCCGGACCGCTTGCGGCACGCGCGGGTCGCCGCGGACGTGCCCCAGCGGCGTCACGACCATGCCGAGGAACTGCCGGCTCGACGCCGAGAGCCGCGCCAGCACGTCGGTCGCCTCGGCCGCCGAGCTCGCTTGATTGACGATCGCCCGCAACGCCGGCGGGCCGACGGGGCGGCGGAGCTTCTGGAGCGCGGCGTGGGCGTCGGCGACCGAGGTCGGCTCGGGCGTCGTCACCACCGCGACCTGGTCGGCCGCCGCGGCGATCGTGGCGATGCCGGGCCCGAGGCCGGAACCGGCGTCGATCAGCAGGAAGTCGGCGTCGGCCTCCAGGTCCGCCCAGTCGGCGACGAGCCGCCGCGGGCCTTCGCCGAGCACCTCGGCCAACGTCCGCATCCCGTGCGCCCCGGGGACGATCCGGATGTCGCCCGGCCCGGCGACGATCGCGTCGGCCAGCGGCCGCTCGCCCGCGAGCACGTCGCCGAGGTCGCACGGCGGCGCCAGGCCGCAGAGCAAATCGATGTTCGCCAGGCCGAGGTCCGCGTCGACCAGCACGACCCGCTGGCCGTACTCCCCCAGCGCGATCGCCAGGTTCAACGCCAGGTTCGACGTCCCCACCCCCCCCTTGCCGCTCGTCAACACCAGCGACCGCGCCCGCCGCGCCGGCGGCTCGGCCAGGGCCGCCGAGCCCGACCGCTCGCGGACCAACTGTCGCAGACCATCGGCTTGATCGGACATGATTTTATGGGTCCTTTTCGCGACCGTCAGGCCGCGTTCGTCGGCCATGGGTCATCCGCCATCGGGGGAGGGGATCAGTGCCCGACTTCCTCCTGGCCCAGGATCAGCCGCGCGAGGCGGCGGCGGTCGGCGGGCTCGAGGTCGTCGGGGACGGCCTGGCCGGTGGTCAGGTAGCTGACGGGGCGGTTGGCCTGGCCGAGCAGGGCGAGGATGCCGCCGAGGCAGTCGGCCTCGTCGAGCTTGGTGAGGATCAGCCGGTCGGCCTGGACGACGGCGAACCGCTCGACCGCGGCGCGCAGGCTCCGCTCGCCGGCCACGGCGCTGAGGACCAGGTGGATCTCGTCGGGCTTCGCCTCGGCGAGGAACGCGGCCAGCTCGCGGATCTTCACCTCGTCGCGCGGGCTGCGCCCCGCCGTGTCGATGAGGACGAGATCGACATCCCCAAGTTCCTGGATCGCTCGCCGCATCTCGCCGGGGGCGTTGGCGACGGCCAATGGGAGGCTGATGATCTCGGCATACGTGCGGAGCTGCTCGACGGCGGCGATCCGGTAGGTGTCGACGGTGACGAGCCCCGGCCGCAGGCCGTGGACGAGCTTGAAGTTGGCGGCGAGCTTGGCCACCGTCGTCGTCTTGCCGACGCCCGTCGGCCCGACCAGCGCCACGACCCGTCGCGTGCCGGCGACGGCGGCGATCGGCGGGGCGATCGGCAGGCACGCCTCGACCGCGGCGAGCACCGCGTCGCGGACGGCGCCCGCGTCGTTCGCCTCGTCGGGCTCGAGCCGGTCGGCGACCACCCGCACCAGTCGCCGCGCCAAGGGCTCGGGGACCTCGGCCTCCAGGAGGCTCGCGTACGACGGGACGAGCCCTGCGGGCAGGTCGGGCAGCAGGTGCTCGATCCGGCCCTGGCGGCTCAGGTCCTCGACCATCGAGTGCAACCGGCTGAGCTGCTCGCCGAACTTCGCGTGGAGCGCCTCGCGCGCCTCGGCCGAGAGCGCATCCGCGCCGCCGAGGGCCGCCGGCGCCGCGCCGTCGGCGGCCGTCACCTCGATCAGCTCGCGGCGGCCGAGCCCGAAGAGCCGTCGCCTCCGGACCTCGCGCGTGCCGAGGATCACCGCCTCACCCCCCAGGTCCCTCCGCACCTGCGCCAGCGCCTCCTTCAGCGTCCCCGCCCGGAACGTGCGAGAAGTGCGGAGTGCGGAGTGCGGAGTGCGGAGTGTCGGCTTTTCCATCGTCGTTCCGTTCCTCGTCCTATCTCGCCCCGTTCTGCCTTCCCGTTTTCTTCCCGCTCAGCACTCCGCACTCCGCACTTTTTCCTACTTTTAATAAGAGACTCCCGCGGCGGTTGAGTAGCTCGTGACGACGGGCGTGTCGTCGTCGACGACGGTGTTGATCGACTCGACGGGGGTGTCGCGGGGGATCTCGCGCTGGCTGAGGACGGCGAGTCGGGGCAGGTCGGCGCGGGTGAGGTCCTTGAGCACGGGCCGGGCCTCGGCCGCGGCGAGGACGACGGGCGGGTGCCCGGCATCGACCAAGAGGCCGACGGCCTGCGCCACGGCGCGGACGACCGAGCGGGTCGCGTCGGCGCCCAGCGCCGCCGCCGGCCGCGCCTCGGCCCCCGCGGCGGCCAGCCGCGCCTCGAGCGACCGCCCCAATGCCACGACCCGGAGCCGGCCGTCGGGCCCGCGGTATTGCTGCGTGATCCGACGGCCGAGGGCCGCCCGCACGTGCTCGGTCAGGGCGTCGGTGTCGCGGGTCCGGCCGGCGTGCTCGGCGAGGGCCTCGAGGATCGTCTCCAGGTCGCGGATGCTCACGCGTTCGCGCAAGAGGTTCTGCAAGACCCGCTGGACCTCGCCGGCGCGGAGCAAGGCGGGCACGACCTCGTCGACCAGGCCCGGCGAGGTGGCGCGGGCGCGGTCGAGCAGGCGGCCGACCTGCTCGTGGGTCATCAGCTCGTCGGCGTGCGCGGTGACGATCTCGCCGAAGTGGCCGGCGACGGCCGCCGAGGCCTCGAGGATCCGGCAGCCGGCGAGCTCGGCGACCTCGCGGCCGTCGGCGTGGATCCAGACCGCGGGCTGGCCGGTGGCCGGGTCGACGCCGTCGCGGCCGTCGGGCCGCGCGACCATCCCCGCCGGCGGCACGGCCAGCAACCGGCCCGCGTACGCCACCCCCTGGCCGACCGCGGCGCCCCGGATCTTGATCCGGTACTCGTGCGGCCCCAGGCCCATCTCGTCGCGGATGCGCACCTGCGGCACGATCAGCCCCAGCTCCCGCGCCACCCGCTGCCGGACCTGCCGGATCCGGTCGAGCAAGTCCCCGCCGCGCGTCGGGTCGGCCAGCGCGATCAACCGATAACCGATCTCCAGTTCGAGTGGATCGACATGGAGCAAATCCTCCATCCGATCCGACGTCCCCTCGACCGCCACCGGCGCCGCGGCCTGAGGGGCCGATGCAGAGGCCGGCTCGGGCTCGTCGCGGCTCGGCTCGTCGGGTCGCGGCCGTCGCATGGCCAGGACCACCGACCCGGTGCCCAAGGCCGCGGCCAGGGTCAACAGCGGCACCTTCGGCAACGCGGTGAACGACAGCAGGACGAGGAACGTCGCCGCGACGCCGAGCACCTGCGATCGGCCGAAGAGCTGGCCGACGATGTCGCGGCCGAGGTCCGACTCGGCCGACGACCGCGTGACGATCAGGCCCGCCGCCAAGGAGATCAGGAACGCCGGCACCTGCGTCACCAGGCCGTCGCCGATCGTCAGCTTGCTGAAGACGTTCGCCGCCTCGGCCAGCCCCATGCCGTGATTCACGACGCCGAGATAAAGCCCGGCGCTGATGTTCACGAGGACGATCACCACGCCGGCGACGGCGTCGCCGCGGACGAACTTGCCGGCGCCGTCCATGGCGCCGAAGAAGTCGGCCTGGCGGTACACGGCCTCGCGGCGACGGAGGGCCTCGCCCTGGTCGATCAGGCCGGCGTGCAGGTCGGCGTCGATGGCCATCTGGCGGCCGGGCAGGCCGTCGAGCATGAACCGCGCCGCGACCTCGCTGATGCGGGTGGCGCCCTTGGTGATGACGGCGAACTGGATGACGACGATGATCGCGAACAGGACGATGCCGACGACCAGGCGGTCGCCCGCGACGAACTCGCCGAAGGCCCGCACCACGCCGCCGGCCGCCTCGAGGCCGTGCTCGCCGCCGCGCGTGAGGATCAGCCTCGTGGTGGCGACGTTCAGGACCAGCCGCGTCAGCGTCGTCGTCAGCAGGATGGTCGGGAAGGCGCCGAAGTCCTGCGGGCTCTTGATCGCCAGCACGGTCAGCAGCACGAGCACGGCGAGCGTGATGTTGGCCGCCAGGAGCACGTCGAGCAGGCCCGGCGGGATCGGGATGACGAACACGAGGATCGCGCCGACGATCGTCGCCGGCATCAGCAGGGCCGCCAGCCTCGACCAGGTGTCGTCGGCGTTGCTGTTGCCGTTGCCGATACCGTTGCTGTTCGGCGCGGAGGGCATCCGTCTCTCCAACTCGTACCGCGGTCGCGGCGGCCGGGAATGGCCACGCGAGGGGCGCCCCCGCGCCGGCCTCGCATCCTTGCCCGGCCGGCGCGGGGACCTTGGTGTCGATCGCGGGTCGTACCCGTCCTCTAGGACCGGCCCGATCCGCGGGGACTCTCGATATTCGGATTGGGTGAGCGTCGTCGGACGTGCGGCGGGGACGATACACCGGCCCGCCCCCACTGTCCAGCCCGATCTCGTCTCGGCGCCGACGGCGGGCCGGTGGTCATTGGATCGGACCCTCACCCCGGCCCTCTCCCAGGGGGCAGACCGACCGTCCCTTTTCCCCGTAGCAGGCACGCTCCGCGTGCCGTCCGCCACCCCACCGGGTTGTGGATTGCGGACGGCACGCCGAGCGTGCCTGCGACGAAGCCGGGCCGACGGCGGGGACCTCGACGGCGCCGCTCCGAGGGTGACGGTCGGTCAGCCCAGGGGGAGAGAGAGGAAGATCGACACCCTCTCCCCGTCGCAGGCACGCTCCGCGTGCCGTCCGCCGACACCAAAGATGCTCTTGTGGATCGGCGGACGGCACGCGGAGCGTGCCTGCGACGGGGACGGGGAAAGCGGACGGCACGCGGGGCATGCCTGCGACGAAGAAGGGACTGGCTCCGAGGAGGTGCCTGTCCCCGTGCTTGTTCGCGCACTTCGAGGGCCACGGGCCACCCGCTTGACTCGGGCCGTCGGGGTGCCGATGATCGGGGAGTCATCGGTCCATCCAAACATTTCACGGAGGCCCGCGCGATGGCTCGCCCGATCCGGACGGCCGCCGGCCTGCTGGTCCTCGCCGCGATCGCCGCGGCGCCGGCGGACGGGCCGAAGCTGGGGGAGACGTTCCAGGCCGCCGTCGCCCGCGCGGCGAAGGACGCCGAGGCGATCGAGAAGGTCGCCGACCGGGCCACCGCGCTCGCCAAGACCGGCAACGCCCGCGCCCTCGCCGGCGACAACCAGGCCGCGCGCGCGGACCTGCGCAAGGCCTCCGAAGCGGCCACGACGATCGACGACCCCGGTGCTCGCGCCGACGCCTTCACGACGATCGGCCTCGGCCTCTCCCGCGCCGGCGACAAGGAGAGTGCTCAGGCCGCTTTCCGCGAGGCGGCCCGGGCCGGCGATGCGAGCGACGGCCCCATGAATGGCGCCGGCAAGCTCGCCGATGTCGCCCTGGCGCAGGCCCGCGGCGGCGACAAGGCTGCCGCCCGCGAGACCTTCGCGGAGGCGTTCCGACGCGCCCGGGCGATCGAGCCGGAGAAACAGGTCTCTCCCCTGCGGACCTTTGCGCTTTCCAGGGTCTTCGAGGACCATCTCAAGGCCGGTTTCGTCGCCGAGAGCCTGCGGATGGCCGAGGAGACCAAGCTCCTCCAGGACCAGTTCGGGACGACCTCCTTGCTCGGCGACCTGGAGAGGGCGCTGACGTTCGTCGGACGCGACGACCGGCGCCGCATCGTCGCCTGGGTCCACGAGCAAGCCGACGCGATGAAGGGCGGGACCGGCATCTTCGACCGGAATCCCCGCAGAGATGACATCGTCATCTGGATCGCCCGCGCGGAGGCCGGGATAGGCGACTTCGACGCGGCGGCGAGGGCCGCGGAGTCGATCGGGGAGGATGAGGCCGACGCCTGGCGTCTGGAGGCCCTGACCGCGATCGAGGACGCCAGGGCCCGGGTCGGCGACAAGGTGATCGCGCGCGATCATCTCCGCGACCTCTTCAACCGCGCCTACCAACCGAACGGGCGTTCCGCGAGCCATCAGCGGATACTCGAGATGGTCCGGGCCCAGGTCCACGCGGACGACCTCGACGGCGCCGAGCGGACGGCCTCCGCCCTGGCCGACGAGGACAACATGACCTTCGTCGGCCCCCCGAAAGCGGACGACGACGAACTGGTCAAGCAGAGTCGAGAAGCCGATCGACTCCGCCTCAGGCTCGACCGTGCCCGGGCCCTGGTGCTCGTGGCGGGGGCGAAGGCCGCCCGCGGCGACGCCGAGGGGGCCCGGCAGGGCCTCCGCCAGGCGACCGACGTCGCTGAGTCCAGCAAGGGCGGGGGCCACGGTAGTTTCGAAGTCTGGAGCGAGATCGTTGCCGCGCGGGCTCGGGCCGGCGACCTAGACGGGGCCGACAAGGCCGCCGCGGCCGCGGCCGCGGCCATCGACGCATTCCTCAAGGAGGCTCCTAAGCCCGACGGCCAGGTCGCGGAGGAAGGGCAGGGGGAGTTGAGCAAGGCCGTCATCCTCATCCAGGCCATCGACCTCCTGCTCAAGGCCGACGACCGCGCCACCGCCTTGCGCCTCATCGACGCCGACACCACCGGCTACCTGTTGCCGAACCGCATGGGCGCCGTCGCGGTCTCCCACGCACGCGCCGGCGACGTCGAGAACGCCCTCAAGCTCGTCGATCGCTTGACTGGCCCCGCCCTACGCGCCTCCGCGTTGCTCGCCATCGCGGAGGCCGTCACCGATCCATCGCCGAACGAACAGGGCCGCGAGAAGAAGGCCCCTTGACCCGGAGTGGAGAACGATCGCCATGTCGCGTACCATCCTCGCCGCCGTCGCGGCGGTCCTGCTCATCGGCCCGATCCCGGCGACCGCCGCCGAGGCGCCGAAGCTGGGGGAGAAGTTCCGGGCCGCCGTCGCGCGGACCGCGAAGGAGGCCGACGCGATCGAGGATCTCATGGCACGGGCCTGGGTGCTGGGCGAGACGGGGAACGCCCGGGCGCTGGCTGGGGACAAGAAGGGGGCCCTCGATGACCTGCACAAGGCCGCGCTGATGGCCAAGAGCATCGAGGATGCGCGGACACGTTCCCAGACCTTCGCCATGATCGGCCTGGGCCTGGGCCGCGCCGGTGACGTGGCCGGCGCCCGCGATGCCTTCCGCGAGTCGCTCCTGGCCAACGATGCCCTCGAGGGCCTCGTCCGCGCGCACGACCTCGCCGAGATCGCCCTGAAGCAGGCCCGCGCCGGTGACCTGGCCGCCGCCCGCGAGACGTTCGCCGAGGCGGCCCGATTCGCTGCGACGATCAAGGCGGACGACGAGCGGAAGGCGGGCATCTCCGAGGGCTATCATCTGGCGCACGTCATCGGTAAGCAGGCCGAGGCCGGGTTCGTCGCCGAGGCGCTGAAGTTGGCCGAGGAGTCCAAGATTCTCGAGGGCTTCTCCGCGAGCATCCAGCTCATGGCTGCCATGGGGGACGCCCTCTGGATCGTGCCCGGGGCGGACGGCCACCGCATCATCGACTGGGTCCGCCGGCAGGCCGAGATGATGAAGGACGGAACCGGCCAGGCCGACGGCGACTTTATCAAGCCCTCGCTCTTGGGATGGGTCGCCAAGTGGGACGCGAGGCTGGGCGACTTCGACGCGGCCACTACGCTCGTCAGATCGATCGGCGGCAAGGATCGGAGCGACCTCTTCCGCATCATCGCGCTGATCGATATCGCCGGGGCGCGAATCGAGGCCGGCGACAAGGAGGCGGCCCGCGACCTGCTCCGCGAGGCCGGCGAAGGCCTCGCCGAGCGCGCCGAACTCGCCCCGGGTGTACCGAACGGCCAATGGTTGCTGGAGATCGCCAAGCTCCAGGCCCGCGCCGGCGACATCGACCGCGTGACGCGGTCTGTCGCCGCCATCGCCGCCGAGGCCGACGCCATGCCCGCACCTCCGCCGGGTAAGGAGCAGGACGAGGACGCGAAGGAAGCTCTGGAAGCCCGGCGCCTCAAGGCCAAGATGCACCATGTCGGCGGCCTGGCAGTCCTCGGCTCGGCCAGGGCTGTCCGCGGCGACGTCGAGGGGGCGCGGCGGTGCCTCCGGGAGGCGACCGACCTGGCTAAATCCGCCTCCGAGGACGGGATGGTCGTCGAACTCGACACCTGGAAGGAGATCGCCACGGCCTACGCGATGGCCGGCGACCTCGCCTCGGCCATCAAGACGGCCGACACGGTGGCCGACGACGCCGCCGAGGCCGAAAAGGCTCTTCCCGATCCGCCCGTCAAGCCCGTGATCGAGCAACTGAGTAAAGTCACCCGGTCCCATATTCTCGGCGACGTCATCGACGACCTGCTCGATGCCAACGACCGGGCCACCGCGCTCCGCCTCATCGATTCCGACCCGACCAAGGCCCTCGCCGCCAGCAAGCTCCAGGACGTGATCCTCTCCCACGCCCGAGCCGGCGAGATCGACGCGGCACTCGGCCTGCTCGATCGCCTCCCCGACCCGGAGGCTCGCTCATCGGCTCTGATCGGCATCGCCGAGGCCGCCGCGCGCGACGCCAAGTCGACGGAAAAGAAGGCCCCTTGACCGACCGCGAGCGATCGGGCCGGAGAGTCTCCCATGCGAATCCCCTTCCGCGACGAGATCGACGACATCTTCCGGGGCGACCGCGCGCTGGGGCTGAAGATGGGCGCGGGGGCGGGGGTGGCGGCGTTCGTCGTCGTGGTGTCACTGGTCCGGGGGATCAGAGACGGGCGGCTGGAGGGCGTGGAGCTGTCGGAGACGACGATCGCGGTCGTCGGCGCGATCTCGGCCGTCGTGGGCGCGGGGCTGGTGCTACTGCTGTCGCTCAAGGACGCGGTCCGTCGCCGCCTCGACGACGGCCGGCCCGTCCACCGGCTGCTCCGCCTGGGCTTCGGGATGGGGCGCTGGTCGCTGTTCTTCTGGTTCCTCACGGCCTTCCTCGTCACGATGGTCGTCACCGTGACGCTCGCCACGATGAGCATCCGGCGCTGAGGCCGGTGGCTGGTTGGCAGGGGTTGCGGTCTTCTGCCGCCCGACACCTATTCTCTATTCTTCCTCATCTGTTCAAATCCGTGTTATCTGCGGATCGCTCTCTTTCCCGCGGCCACACCCTGGCCAGTTCGGCGGCGAGGTCGGGGGGGAGCGTCAGGCCGTCGGGGCGGCGGGTGGAGAGGGAGCGGGCGAGGAGGGGGGAAGCGATCAGGGGGAGGCCGGCGCGGAGGGAGGAGCGGCGGAGGAGGGAGCCGGAGGGGCCGCGGGCGACGTGGAGGACGGTCACGAGGCGGGGAGGGGGGCCGCCGCCGAGCACGAGGGTCAGGCCGGCGGGGCCGGTCAACAGGAACGAGGCGCCGACGAGGGCCTCGGCGGGGTCGCGTCGCCAGGACTCGGCCAGGCGTCGACGTCGGCTCCGCAAGGCGGGGTCGCCCTCGACGGCGCGGAGGTCCTCGCGGTGCTCCTCGGGGGTGGTCCGCAACATCGCCTCGAACCGCTGGGACTGGAGGACGTAATCGAGGAGGCCGAGGGCCAGGGTCGCCGCGGCCAGGGGCCAGAGCGCGGCGCGGAGCAGGCTCGCCGAGGCGCGGGCGAGCGCCGGCGTGTCGAGGCCGGCGAGGGCTCCCATGCGCGACCAGGAGACGCGCAGGGTCCAGGCCGCGACGAGGACGATCACCCCCGCCTTGGCCAGGGACCACGCCCCGCGGCCCATCCTCGAAAACAGGCCAGTCCCCGAGCCCCCGCCCCACAACCGGGCCGGGTCCGGGGCGAGTAGTCCGGGCACAAACAGGCCGCCGACCTGCCCTTGATGCGCCGCGACCGCCGCCAGGACCGACCCGCCGACGATCCCCAGGAGTGGCAGCCCCACCCCCAGCGCCAACCCCCGGAGTCGACCGACGACCTCGGCCGCGTCGAGCGAGAGCAGGGGCGTCTCGACCCAGGGGGCGCGGATGGCCGCGATCAAGGCCGTCGCGAGGTCGTCGCCCCAGAGTCCCAGCAAGCCCAGGGCCGCCAGCAAACCGGCCGCGGTGGAGAGGTCGCCGCTCCGGGCGACGAATCCCTGTCCCCGAGCCTGCTGGCGTCGGCGTTTCGAGGGCTCCTGAGTCCGTTCCTCGGGCATCGATCCGTCCTTCGGGGCGTTCGATAGAAGAGGGCCGGGGGGGATGGGGGTTGGGTGTTGGGTCAGAGTGGCAGGTCGGGGCCGTTGAGGAGCCAGTCCTGCCAGGTCGCGGTCAGGGCGGCGACGAGGGCGGCGAGGCCGAGCAAGGCGAGCACCAGGCCGAGGGTCGAGCGGAGCGGCCAGGCGAGGCCGAGGGCCGTGGAGGCCGGCGCGTGGCGGGCGAGCAGGCCGAGGGCGAACCCGGCGACGACCAGCGCCAGGGCCGTCGGCGCCGCCAGGTGGAGGGCCAGCTCCAGGGCCCCGGCGACCTGGCCGAACAGTTGCGTCGCCGATGCCGCCGACAGGCTCGCACCCCCCGCAGGGACGAGTTGATAGCTCATCATCAGCGACCGGACCAGGGCCAGCGGGCCGTCGAGCGCGAGGAACGTGCCCAGCGCGACGAGGCCGTAGAGGTGCCCGATCGGGTTCAACTCGCCGACGGCCTCGAGGTCCGGGTCGAGCAGGCCCGCGGCCGAGAGCCCGGCCTGGGCGCCGACGATCTCGCCCCCTTGCCGCGCCGCGGCGACGATCAACGCCGCCGAGAACCCGAGCGCCGCCCCGACCGCCCCCTCGGCCAGGGCCGCCTTCCCCAGCGAAGCCAGGTCGGTCGGGCTCGCCAACTCGGGTCCGATCGCCGGGACGAGCACCATCGTCAGCAACACCGCCAGCGCCGCCCTCAACCTCCAGCCCAAGGCCCTCGACCCCCACCCCGGCGCCGTCGCCGCCAGGCCGAGCACCCGCGCCAGGATCAAGACCGGGGCGGACGTCATGGTCAGAGCCAGTCCGGGATCGAGCCGATCAGCTCGGAGGCATACGAGGTCCAGGCGCCGACGAGCCAGTCGAGCAGCAGGAGCACGGCGAGGGCGACGGCGGCCATGCGGGGGACCAGCGCGACGACCGGGTCGTGCATCTGCGTGACCGTCTGCCCCGCGCCGACGACCAAGCCCACCACCAGCGCCACCACCAGCACCGGCCCCCCCAGCATGAGGGCCATCCGCAGGCCCTCGCGGGTCACGTCGATGAGCTGAGAAGTGTCCATGAGTCGAGAGCCCTCCTATCCTCCCTATCCGGCCCCCATGCCGAAGCTGCGGAGGAGCATCGAGGAGACGAGCCACCAGCCGCCGGCGAGGACGAAGAGGATGAGCTTCAAGGGGACGGAGACGAGGGCGGGGGGGAGCATGACCAGCCCCATCGCCGCGAGCACGGCGGCGACGACGAGGTCGACGACGAGGAAGGGGATGTAGATGAGGAAGCCGATGACGAGCGCCGTCGTCAGCTCGCTGATCAGGAAGGCCGGCGCGACGACGCGGAGCGGCAGGTCCTCGCTCCGCTCGGGGGCGTCCGGAGTGGCCCCGGGATCGGCGACGGTCAGGCTGTAGAGGTCGGCGAGGTAGCGCTCGTGGTGGGTCCGGTAGATCTGATCGACCATGAACTCCTTGATCGGTTGCGTGCCGGCGTGCCAGGCGGCCTCGGGGCCGAGGCGGCCGGCCTGGTACGGCGCGACGGCGTCGCGGTGGACGCGGGCGGCGACCGGCTGCATGACCAGCGCCGTCAGGAGCAGCGCCAGCGCCCCGAGGGCCTGGTTGCCGGGGACCTGCGGGCTCCCCAACGCCTGGCGGAGCAGGGTCAGGACGATCTGGATCCGGACGAACGCCGTGACCATCAACACCGCCGCCGGCGCCAGCGAGGCCAGGGCGAAGAGGCCGACCGTGCCCGCGGCGCGGACCGCCTCGGGCGTGGCCAGCGCCTTGAGCGGGGAGGGGTCGGGCTTCGGGTCGTCGGCGCCGAGGAGGGACACGGCCAGCGCGGCCGCGCACAGGGCGGCGGTTCGACGCGCGTTCATGCCTCACCTCCGTCGCCGTTCGGCGCGGCCCAGTCGCCGAGCAAGGCCGGGGCCCCCTGCGGCCCGGTGCCGACGACGAGGACGCGGTCGCCGGCGCGGACGAGGTGGACGGCGTGCCGGGGCGAGAGCCCCACGCGGCCGATCACCTTGAGGCCGGGCCCGACGCCGGGCCCCGACGAGTCGCGCGGCCGGAGCCGGCGGGCGGCCACCCCCAGGGCGCCGACGGCCGCCAACGCCGCGGCCAGGCCGGCCCACCAGGCCGACGGGCCGGCCTGGCGCGCCGACGGCGGCCGGCCCGCCCCCTCGCGGAGGGACTTGAAGGAATGGCCGGCGCGGTCGGGGACCTCGTCGGCCCGCGCACGCCAGGGGGCGGCGAGGATCAGGCCGAGCACGGCGGCGAACAGGGCGCGCGTCCTACGCGACATGACTCATCCTGGAGGAAAGGGCATCAAGGCATTCAGGCAACCATATCTTCGGGGTCGTCGAAGGCGATCTGGCCGCCGCGGCTGAGGCGGCGGAGCGCGTCGAGGACGGCGAGCTGGGCGTCGCGGGCGGCCTCGAAGGTGACGGGGCCGTGGGCGTCGACCCGGGCGTCGAGCCGGGCGGCGGCGGCGGCCGGCAGCTTCGTCAGCAGGCGGCGGCGGAGGCCGGCCGGGGTGCCGACCAGCGCCGCGACGACCTGGTCGTCGGGCACCTGGCCGAAGACGGCCCGGAGGTCGCCGCCGTCGAGCAGGCCGAGGTCTTCGAAGTCCAAGAGGCTAGACAAGGATCTCCTCCTGACCGCTCGGGTCGGGTAGGGTGACGCGGCCGTGGTCGTGGAGCCGTCGGAGCCGCTCGGCCAGGTCGGCCTGGGCCGCCTCGGCGTCGTCGAGCCGGAACGGCCCGAGCCCCGCCAGGGCCCGGCGGAGCCCCGCGGCCGCGGCCGGCGGCAGGGCCCCCAGCACCTTCGAGCGCACCCCCCGCGACGACCCGGCCAGGGCCAGCGCCCAGGTGGCCGCGTCGTCGTCGTGGTACGCCTCCCCGATCTCTGTATCGTCCATCGCCGTCAGGTCATCGAACACAAACCGGAGCCGTCGCAGGCCGAGGGCGTAAAAATCCTCAAGGACGGCCTCCTGCTCGGCCGGGTCGAGCCGCTCCAGGCGGGCGATCTCGAGGGTGACGGCCTCGACGGCCGCCCGGTCGACCCGCGCCAGGAGCTGCGAGGCCAGGGGCTGCTCGAGGCTGACCAGCAGGATCGCCGCCTTGCGCAACGGGCTCGACTCGGCCTCGACGCGGAACGGCGGGGCGGGGTCGGGCCCGTCGTCGGGGCCGACCGGGGGGGCGGTCCGGGGGTCGACGCGGGTGGTGGTCATCCGGCGTGCCCCCCCTGGCCGATCCAGCGCTGGAGGACCCCCGCGGCGGCGTCGGGGTTGCGGCGGACGAACGCCCGGACGCGCTCGGCGGGCCCGGGGCCGGCGTCCTCGCGGTCGAACCGCTCGCGGCGGCGGGCCCGGGGCGGCCCGGGGCTCGGCCGTCGCTGCGAGAGCAGCCGACCGGCGGCGACCAGCGAGGCCACCGCCACCACCCCGCCGCCGACGGCCGCCGGGGTCCACCAGGGGCGGGCCTTGCGGGGGGGCGAATGGGTAGGAATCGGAGGCAGAGGGGCCGGCGGCGGGGCGTCGACCCGCTCGACGGTCACGGCCCCCAATTCTCCCGGTGACAGGGCCGCCGCGACGTGCAGCTCGATCGCCTCGACGGTCGGCTCGGCCGGGCGGCGTGCCCGCGGCACCTGGACCGTCACGGCCGCCCGATCGGGCGGCGACGGCGGGTCGTCCCCCAGGTCCATCGGCCGGTTGACCGCGACCTCCTCGCGGCCGGCCGTCGGGGCCGGGGCGGGCTCGCAGCGGACCGAGACGTGGGCCCCGGCGATGCCGTCGCGGTCGAGCTCGGCCAGGACGGCGGCGGCCAGGTCCTCCTCGTGGGCATGGACCAGGGCCCGCCGCTCCAGGGCCGAGTCGCCGATGAGCAGGTAGTCGTGGTCGCGGTCGTGGAGGCCGACGGCCCCCTCGGGCAGGTCGTAGTGGAAGGTGCCGCGGAGCAGGCCGAGGATCTCGCGGACGGCCCGGTACGAGATCGGCCCGGGGCCGTCGGCCTCGAGCCGGACCACCGCCCGGGCGGCGTGGGCCCGCGCCAGGCCGCGGGGCTCCAGCGGCGTGATCAGCACCTCGGCCTTGGAGACCCCCCGGATCGTGCCGATCCAGGCGGCGAGCATCCGCTCGCGGCCCCGGTCGATCCGGTCCTGGGCCCGGCCCGGCCCGTCCAGGAATGAGCCTTCGAGCATCTGGTCGCGGAGGGCGTCGAAGGTCGGCAACTCGATGCCGGCCTTCTTCAGCTCCTTGAGGGCCGAGGCCAGGCGGTCGCGGGGTACGCCGACGCGGCCGGCCTCGACGACCGGGCTGATCTCGGCGGCGGTCAGGGCGGCAACGGCCTCGGTCAGCCGGCCGCGGGCCAGGGGCTTGTCCTCGAAGAGCCAGACCGTCGGCGTCGGCTCGGCGGGGATGACGAGGTAGACGGCCGCGGCCACCGCGGCCAGGACCGCGGAGAGGGCCCACGCCCGCCGCGACGCCGGCCCTCGGCCCGGGGCCCATCGCAGGAGGCGGCCGAGCGGGCCCGAAGGGCCGGTCGGCGCGGGGCCGGGGGGGGTCGGGGACTCGGTCCGCATCGGCACTCCCCTCCTCGGCGCGCGGGAAGGGAGGGCCGCTGTTCGGCCGGCGACGGCGGGCGAAATTGGGGGGGCCGATCGGAACGATCGGCACGGGCCCCACGACCCGTCGCGGTCGGCCGCCGTCCCGTCCCTGGGACCCGGGGCCCATCGCATCCTGCGCGGGCCTCGTTATCCACAATCGGCCGAGTTTGTCAATCGCGGGGGGCGCGAACGGACGACGGCCCATGCCGCAAGGCATGGGCCGTCGTCCGTTGGGTTGATTTCGGCCCGGCTCAGTTGCCCGAGGGGCTAGGGAAGAGCAGGCTGGCCTGCGGCTTCTCGCCGGCCGGGGCGGTCGGGGGCGGGGGGGCCGGGGTGGTCGCCGGGGGGGCGGGGGCCGCGGGGGCCTCCTCACCGGCGGTCGTCGGGGTGGCGGTCATCGGCGCCATCTGGCCGCCGGCGGCCTGGCCGGCGCCGTAGGTCTGGCCGGCGCCGTAGACCTGGCCGGTCGGCCACGCCTCGCCCTGCGGGCTGGCGTACTGGCCCGACGGATAGACCGCCTCCTCGCAGCCGCCGCCGCCGCAGCCGTTGCCGCAGCCGGCGTTGTGGTGGCCGAAGAGGCAGGTCCGCTTCTTCTTGAGGACCCAGGTGTAGGTGTAGCACTTGGGTCGGTGCATCCAGCTCTTCATCTTGTGGCCGAGGCCCAGGCCCAGGCAGTGCTTCTTCGGGGCACAGCCGGTCTCGCACTGGGGCGAGGGGGCGATCTGCTCGGAGGGGACGACCTCCTGGGGCGTGGGCATCCCGTGGCCGTGGCCACCCGCGAGGCTGATGCCGCACGCGCCGAGGGCGAAAGCCAGGCCGACGCCCAACGTCAAGGGCTTGAACATGGGGGACGATTCTCCTCGACTGACTGACGAGCGGAGGGGCGCATCCGGCCGGTCGGCCCGCACCACCTCGCTTGGGATCTGTTCGCGGCACGTCCGGCGGCGGGCGTTCCCGAATCGCCCGGGGCCTCGTCGACCCAATCCCCCGGACGACACCCCCCAACGGGTGCTCCCGAGTCCCCGCCCCGGCCCTTCAGCCGCGGCGAGTCACCCGTAGTATCGTCACCGGGGGGACGGCGCTTGAACGCCCGGGCCGTTTTCCCGCAAGGGGTTAGGGCGATCCGCCCGTGCCGATCGACGCGGTCGCGGGGCCGCGGGAGGCTGCGTCGAGATTGCGGGGCGCACAGCCCGCAAGGGCCGCACAACCGGGCCCCGAGCCGCCCCCCGGTCGGCCAACTCGACCCGACCGGGTGACTCGGCCCGCAGCAGCACCACCGCGTTGCGGCGGAAGGGGCCGGGCCCCTCGGCTGCGGCGGAGGCGGGGACCTCGCGGTAGACCGGCCGGGCCAGGCCCTCCAGGCGGCCGGCGAACAGGTCGTCGTAGACCTTCGCCCGCACCAGGCAGTATCGCGACGCGCGGTCGGGGTCGCGGAGCCAGGCCAGGAGGACCCGGCGGTCGTTCTCGTGCCGCTCGTCCCGGTCGTAGATCAGGCGGTTCTCGCGGGCCTCGAGCACGAGGTCGAAGCCCTCGTTGAACTCCGGGGCGCTGCCCGGCACGGGCCGGAGCTCGCGGTCGCGGAGGTAGAACCAGAGCCCCTCGTCCAACTGATGGAAGAACATCACCGTCCGTTCGCGCGCCGGCAGGGCCCGCTCCAGCTCGGCGGCCAGGGCCCGATGGCTCCGCGGCGCGACCAAGCGCGGCACGACGGCCCCGTAGCCGATCAGGGCCGCGACCGCCCAGCCCCCGACCAATGGGGCCAGGGCCCCCGCGACGGCACCGCGACGCCAGAGCCAGGCGCTGACGACCACCCCGGCCGCCATCGACGACCCCACCGCCAAGGCCCCGCCGAGGAGGCCCGGCCAGAGCCGGCCGACCAGCACCGGCGCGACCGTCGCCGCCACGAAGATGCCGACCCAGTGCGCCTGGAGGAACCACCGCGCCGCCGCCGACCCCGCGCCGACGGACCGGGCCAGCCGGGCGGTCCGCACCCAGGCGATCCCCGCCAGCAACGCCGCCCCGGGCAGGCCGGGGAGGTAATAGCTCGGCTTGGCCACCTGCCAGGTGCAGAACACGGCCAGGTTGCCCACGGCCCACCACCAGACGAACCACGTCCCCGGCCGCGGCACGGCCGGCCGGCGGGCGACCGGCAGGACGATCGCCGCCAGGGCCAGCAACGTCCAGGGGGCGGTCATCCCCGGCCAGGCCCCGGCCAGCAGGTCGCGGGCCTCGTGGTGCTTGATCCCGGCCGTGCCGACCTTCTGGGCCATCTCGAGGTACCAGACCCCCGCCGCCCTCGGCTCGACGAGGGCCACCGGCACCGGCCAGCACAGGGCCAGCAGCGCGAACAGGGCCGCCCCCCGGCCGCTCCAGAGCGCCCGCAGGCCCTCCCGGAGCCGGCGCGACATCGCCAGGTAGGGCACGACCGTCGTCGCCGCCAACAGGACGATGACCGGCCCCTTGCAGAGGAACCCGAGCCCCAGGGCGACGTCCATCAGGACGACCCACCCCTTGGCCCCGAGGTCCCCCGCGTCGCCGTGCAGCCGCCGCCAGGCGGCATAGAGGGCCAGGGTCGTGAAGAAGGCCAGGGGGGCGTCGTTGCCCGCCTGCCGCGACTCGACGACGAAGAAGACCGTCGACGACAACGCCAGGGCCGACGCCAGGCCCACCTCGCGGCCGCCGAGGCGGCGGCCGAGGGCGTAGATCAGGGCGATCGTCCCCAGGGCCGAGGCCGCCGACGGCAGCCGCACCGCCCACTCGTCGCGCCCGAGGCCCAGCCGCATCAGGGCCGCGGTCGTCCAGCGGGGCAGGGGGGGCTTCTCCAGGCGCGGCCGCCCCTGGATCTCGGCGACGAGCCAGTGGCCGCGCTCGATCGTGTCGAGCGCCTCGGCCGAGGCCCGCTGCTCGCGCTTGCCCCAGAGGTCCATCGACCCGAGGAAGCCGAGGACGATCGCCCCGGCCAGCAGCGCCAGGATCGCCTCGGGCGCCCCGCGCCGGGCCCATGTCAGTCCCGCCCGCGGCATCGCCCCCTCCTTGAGACTCCGCCGGTCGCCCGTCCCGCCGCGGCAAAATACCCCAGCCCCCCCGGCCCGACAACCCGAAGCGGCGAGCGATGGGGTCGCGGTGGGTGGCACGCCCTCCAAGGGCATGGTCTGTGGCATGGCCTTCGGGTCGGGGCCCACGCCCTTCGAGGACTCGGGGCCGTGCCGCCCCACCGACGAGTTCATTGATGGGGTCGCGGGCGGGGCGAACACTCGCGGGGCGGGGGGCGTATCCGATAGAATCGCCGGCATGGCCGGGAACGGCCGGGCCGCGCCCGCGATCGGCGCGCCGAGGCCCGTCGTCCATGCCCCTCGACCTGGAGACTCCCCCCCGTGAAGCGGCCTGCCCGCCCCTGGAACCGCGTCGTATTGCTGTTACTGGTCGTGCCGGGCCTGGGCGCGGCGCTCGTCGGCTGCGGGTCGAGCGGGGGCGACGGCGCCCCCAGCCACAGCGAACTCTTCGGCGACGGCGACGCGGCGTCGAAGGCCGGCTCGGGGGCGGTCTCGAAGGCGGAGCTCATCAAGGTGACGATCGAGATGCTCCGCGATGCCGAGGAGAACCCCGGCACCACCAGCTTCTCGAACGCGGCGGCGAACCTCAACCAGGTCTTCGAGGGGACGCCCGACGCCGACTTCGCGATGAGCCCCGAGGCCCGCGAGTACCTCAAGGGTGAGCTGCCCCGCCAGCGGTTCGACGCGGCGATGCGCGCCCTGGAGTCGCGGAAGTTCGAGACCCCGGAGGCGCGGCACATCGAGGACTGCCTGCTCTACCAGGCCGTCGCCGCCCGCGCCGCCGGCGACGGGGACGACCTGGACCGCCTCCGTCGGCTGTTCGACTGGGTGGTCGCGCAGGTCGCCCTGGTGCCGCCGGAGGCGCTCGGCGGGGGCGACCCGGACTTCCGGGCGCCGGCGCGGCCGTACGACGTGCTGCTCCGCGGCCTGGCCGTCGAGCGCGAGGAGTGGTCGGAGCGGAGCTGGGTCTTCATCACCCTCTGCCGCCAGCTCGGTTTCGACGCCGGCCTGCTGGCCTATGCCCCACCGGGCCAGGAGCGGCGCGTCCCGTGGGTCTGCGCCGCGATCGTCGGCGGCAAGCCGTACCTCTTCGACGCCCGGATCGGCCTGCCGGTCCCCGGCCCCGGCGGCCGGGGGATCGCGACGTTGGAGCAGGCGGCGACCGACCCGAGCATCCTGGCGCGGCTGGACCTGCCCGAGTCCCCCTACGGCACGACGGCCGCCGACCTGGCCCCGGGTCGGGTCGCCGTCTGGATCGACTCGACGTTCGCCTTCGTCGCCCCCCGGATGCGGCTGCTGCAGCGCGAGCTGGCCGGCGACCTGAAGATGGTCCTCTTCCGCGACCCCGGCGCCCAGGCCGCGGCCTTCCGCAAGGCGCTCGGCCCGTACGCCTCCGAGGTCCGGCTCTGGGCGCTGCCGATGGAGGTCAGCTTCCGCCTGGTGACCGACGGCGCCTTCGTGCAGGCGACGCAGTCGACCCTCCGGTACTTCGACGCGAGCCTGCGGCTGCCGCTCTTGCCGGCGCGGATGCAACAGCTCCGGGCGTCGAACCCCGAGCGGATGGAGAAGGCGCTGGAGAGCTACGTCCGGCTCCGCATCGCCGAGAAGCTGGTGATGTCGGTGCCGACCGGCCCGGGCTCGCCCCCGCGGCAGGTCCCCGTCCCCCCCGAGATCCAGGGCGTGCTCAACCTGTACGCCACGTATTACCTCGCGCTCTGCCACCTCGACCTCGGCCACCCCGACGACGCCCGCCGGCTCTTCGAGCAGTCGCTGAAGCTGGCCCCCGCCGCCGAGGCGTCCGGGGTCTATGTCCCGGCGTTCCAGTACGGCGCCCGCGCCAACCTCGGCCGCCTCTACGCCGCGGCCGGCGACCTCGCCGGCGCCACCCACTACCTCGGCCAGGCCGACCCCACCCCCCAGGGGCGCGGCAACCGCCTCCGCGCCCGCGACCTCGTCCTGGCCCGCCCCTTCAGCCCCCCCGCCGCGCCCCCGGCCCCGCCGCGGTGAGGAGGGATCCTGGCATTGGACATTTGGCATTGGAAATTGTCGATTTGTGATTGTTGGGATCGTCGGGGCGGTGGAATCGCCCCGCGGGGCGCGGTAAGCTGGGCGATTCACCCCAGGGATCGGGCGTCATGTCGCAGGTCGAACGAGGGGGCAACTCGCCCATGAGTGACGGCGGGCGCGGGCCGGGAGGCCCGACACGATCCGGCGCCGAGTCGGCCGTGGCCGAGGGGGCCGCGCGCGGCGGGGGGGCGGGGGACGGGGCGTGGGTGATCGAGACGGTCGTCAGCCCGTTCCATTGCTTGTATCAGGATGCCCTGTATTTCCACACGCAGAGCCAGCTCCGCCTGCCGCGCTCCGAGGCCGAGGCGAGCCGGCTGGCGCGGGCGGCGTTCCTGCTGTATCTGTCGAGCGCCGAGGCGCTGGTCCATCAGGCGGCGGCCGAGCTGGCGCGGCCGGAGCTGGCCCACCTGCTGACCGACCCGGCCCGCCCGTTGCCGTTGGGCGAGGCCTGGCGGCTCTTGCCGGCGCTGCTGGGCGAGGGGCCGGCCGGCGGGCATGACACCGAATCGCCCCCCTGGCCGCAATTCGGCGAGCTCTTGTCCCTCCGAGCCTCGTGGGCCTACCCCGGCCCGCCGGTCGACCGCCGCGCGTACTACCGGGCGACCGGCCCCGACTCGTACGAGCCGCTGGAGCCGCACCAGGTCCCGCGCGGCTCGGGGATCGCGGCGGGGCACCTCGTCTACCCGCGGACCGGCCTGCCGCGCGACCCTTATGCGCTGCGGCCCCGGCACCTCGACGCCACCCGGAGCATCCTCGACGCGGCCATCGACGCCCTGGACCGCCGGCTCGGCGGGGCCCTGACCCGCGACGGCCGCCACCGCCGCGAGCCGGTCCGCGTCGTCTCCCCGCCGGCCCCCTGAACCGCTTCCTGACCCGAAGCGCGAGCGAGGGCATCCCTCGTCGAAACGCCCCGCGCGGCTCATTTCGGCGGGGGCGGCGGCCGATACGATGGTGGGGGATGGTGCGGGCCTCGGAGGGGCCCCGGTCCCTGCGTGGAGGCGCGCCGACGATGGCCTCGAGGTCGAAGGAGTCGCAAGCGGCGGGGCGCGACGAGGTCGAGGCCCTCCGCCGCCAGGTCATCGAGCTCCAGCGCGTCAGCAGCCTCGGCGTGCTGGCCGGCGGGCTCATGCACGAGTTGAATAACGCCCTGACGCCGATCCTCAACTACGCCAAGCTCGGCCTCCGCAACCCCGACCCGGCGTACCGCGACCGGGCCTTCGAGAAGATCCTCGAGGCCTCCCGCCGCGCCGCGGCGATCGCCGGCGGCGTGCTCGGCCTGGCCCGCCCCTCGGCCGACGCCCGCGAGCCGGCCGACCTGACGCGGTTGGCCGAGGAGGTGCTGATGCTCGTCGGCAAGGACCTGGCCAGGGGCCGCGTGAAGGTCGAGTTCGAGTCGGCCGACCGGCCGTTCGCCCGCGTCAGCGCGCCGCAGATCCAGCAGGTCTTGTTGAACCTCGTCATCAACGCCCGCCAGGCGATGCCCCGCGGCGGGACGGTCCGCGTCCGGGTCGGGCTCGACCCGACCGGCCGCACCGCCGAGGTCAGCGTCGCCGACACCGGCGTCGGCATCGCGCCGGCGGACCTCCGCCGGATCTTCGAGCCGTTCTTCACCACCAAGTCCGGCCCCGACGCCTCCGGCCTCGGCGGCACCGGCCTGGGCCTGCCCGTCTGCCGCGACATCGTCGAGGCCCACAAGGGCCGCCTCCGCGTCGAGAGCCGCCCCGGCCAGGGCTCCACCTTCACCCTCCGCCTCCCCTCCTGCCCCGCCCCCCTCGAGCAAGGCGCGGCGTGAGGCGGGGCGTTTTCGGATTCTGTCATCTGCCATTCTGCCATTTCCTCTTGATCATCTTCGCGTCCTTGACCTCGGTGGCCCCGATCGGCGCGTCGCCGGGGTCGCAGCCGTCGGGTAGGGCCGGCAAGTCGGGCCCGATCAGCTCGCCGAGAGCCTTCGGCGGACGGCCGCGCTCGCGGATGTAGATCTGCTCGGCGAGGTGGAGGACGAGGGCCGAATTCGAGGCCCGCTCGCGGTCGTAGGCGTGCAGGGCGTTGAAGATGGCCGGGTAGACGACCCGGAAGATCCGGGTCGTCTTCGACCAGCGCTCGAGCTCCTCGCGCGAGACGGGCCCGGACTCGGGGCGATCCTGGAAGAGGCCGAGTTCGCCGGCCGCGATCGGCGGGCGGGCGGAGGCGGGCTTGTCGCAGTGGGCCAGGAGGTTCGCGAAGCAGAGCCGCGCCAGCCGACGGCTCCGCTCGGGCTCGCGGAGCAGGAACCACTCGGCCTCGCGGTACTTCGGCAGGTTCCGATACCAGTGCTCGGCGTCGCCCGCGAACATCTCGGGGTTGTACTTGCGGAGGAAGGGCTCGGGATCATCCAGGAATCTCATTATCGATAAATATTCGAACTTAATCGAGACCGACGGCGGGTCGGTCGTCCGGTCGAGGGCGACGGCCTCGCGCAACGTCGAGCGGAGGGTCGCGGCGTCGATGCGGGGGTCGTCGGCCAGTTGCATGAGGCCGCTGGCCGAGACGCCGTGGATCGCGACGCCGACCAGGCGCTGGATGATGCAGCCGTGGCGGCCGACGTGCCGGCTCGACCGCAGCATCGCGCGGTACAGGTCCCAGGCCCCGGCCACGTCGCCGGCCTGCTCGAGCCGCGACCCCTCCAGGGCCGCGAGCCGCGAGAAGTCGCGGAGCTGCTGGAACTCGTGCAGGTCCGTGTCGAACGTCAAGTCGGCGGGGGCGACGAGCAAGGCGTCGGGCCGCTCGGTCCCGCGCCGCCAGATCGCGAGCGCCGCGCGGTTGTCCTCGACCCAGCGATGGACCTTCGGATCGACCTTCGACCAGTCGGTGGTCGTCTGGAGCCGCGCCTCCTCGGGGGTTATCCGGCGGAGTCTGGCGATCGCCTCCATGTAGAGGACGAAGGCGTTGCGGTCGTCGGGCACTTCGATGTTCTTCAAGGCGTCGAGGCCCGGCGGGTCGCCGACGTCGGGCAGGGCGTTGAGGCTCATCGCCCGCCAGCCGAGCACCCCGACGACTAGGCCGACGACCGCGTACGCCGCCAGCAAGGCCAGCCGCCTCCGCCCCCGCGCCCGCTCCAGCCAGATCGCCGGCGCCAGGACGACGCCCATCACGTCCCGCCGTCTCGGCGGTGCCTCGACCCCCATCGCGAACCCCCCTCCGCGTGATCCCCTCATCATCCTCGCCCGCGAGCGTACCACCCCCCGGCGGACATCGTCAATGACAAGAGTAAGATTATCGCGACCCACGTATCGGGCCGGCGCCGGAGGGGGTAGAATAGGCGCAGTCATTCGGATAGGAGGTTCCCGATGTCATCCGCGGCGATCCGGGCCCGTTGCACGCCCGAGGAATACCTCGTCCACGAGCGTCGGGCCCAGTTCCGCCACGAGTACCGCGACGGCGTCATCACGGCGATGGCCGGGACCTCGCGCGAGCATAGCCTCATCGCGTGGAACATCGGCGGCGAGCTTCGGCAACAGCTCCGGGGCCGGCCGTGCGAGGCGTACATCGGCGAGATGCGCGTGGGAGTCGATCCCGCCGGGCTCTACACCTACCCCGACATCACCGTCGTCTGCGGCGGCCCGCGCTTCCTCGACGACCGCTTCGACACGCTCGTCAACCCCGATGTCCTCGTCGAGATCCTCTCCCCCTCGACCGAGGCCGACGACCGCGGCGAGGAGTTCGCCCGATCCCGCCGGCTCGACTCGCTCCGGGATTATGTCCTGGTGGCCCAGGACAGGGTCCGCGTCGAGCGTTCTACACGGCGGGGTGACGAGTGGGTCTTGACCGAGTTCAACTCCTTGGACGATATCCTGCGGCTGGAATCGATCGACTGTTCCATTCCCTTGCGTGAGATCTACGACAAGGTCCCGCTCCCCGACCGCGAGCCCCCGGCCGACGCCTGAGCGGCGACCGGCGGGAAAAATGCCGGGACCCGGGAACCCGGGGGCGGCGCGGCGGCTTTAGGGGGGGTAGGAGGTCGCGGAGGCGTCAAGGAGGGCGGGACGTGGCGGGACACGGAGGGAGCGGGGCGGCCGTCGTCGGCACCTTGCGGGCGATCTTCGACGAGGGGACGGTCGCGGGCCTGGACGACGGCCAGCTCCTGGAGCGGTTCGCCTCTCGCCGGGGCGCGGCGGCCGAGGCGGCGTTCGCGGCCCTGGTCGAGCGGCACGGGCCGATGGTCCTGCGGGCCTGCCGGGCGATCCTGCGCGACGACCACGACGCGCACGACGCCTTCCAGGCCACCTTCCTCGCCCTTGTGCGCCGCGGCGGCACGCTCTGGGTGCGCGACTCGCTCGCCCCCTGGCTGCACCGCGTCGCGCGTCGGCTGGCGATCCGGGCGAAGGCGGCGTCGCGGCGTCGGGCCGAGGTCGAGCGGGGTGCGGCGGCGTTGTCGAGAGTTCTCCATGAGATCGAGCCTCCCGACGATCGTGCGGCGATCGTCCACGAGGAGATCGACAACTTGCCGGCGACGTTCCGCCGGCCCGTGGTCCTCTGCGACCTGGAGGGCCGGTCGTACGACGACGCGGCGGCGTTGCTCGGCTGCCCCGTCGGCACGGTCAAGAGCCGGCTCGCCCGCGGCCGGTCCCGGCTGAAATCCCGGCTCGAACGTCGGGGCCTCGCCCCCGCGTTCGCCCTGCCGGCCGCATCGGCCGCGCGGGCGGCGATCCCCGAATCCCTGGTCGCCGCGACGGCCCGGGGCGCGGCGAGTCTGATCGCGGGCCAAGGAGCCGTCGGGGCGGTCCCGGCGGCGGTGCTGGCCCTCTGGAGGTCGGAGCGAAGGAGCGTTTTCATGATCAAGCTCAAGGCGGCGGCGATCCTGGCGGTCGGCTGCGTGCTGGTGGGAGCGGGGGCATACCAGGGGGCCGGCGCGAGGCCGAGCGACCCGGACCAGGCCGGAACCAAGGTCGCCGCGGCGCCGAAGCCCGCGGAGGCCAGGGACGCGAAGCCCGCGGCGAGCATCAGCGCCCCGCACGCGGGGGACCTCGACGAGGAGGTCAAGAAGATCCTGCAGGTCGCGGAGATCGCCGGCGGCGCGCTGGCGGTCCAGCACCGCGTCAAGCTCATCGAGGAGGAGATGGTGGCCCTGTCGAAGTTCCTCAAGGAGCACAACTTCGGCATCCCCGACCCGGCGCGTGAGCCTGCGGAGCAGGAGCGGATCGCCGAGGCGTGCGAGGCCGCCGAGAAGAAGGTCAAGGACCTCACCTCGGAACTCGCCGCGCTGGGCGCCGCCGGGACCGCCGCGGAGCTCGTCCAGGCCCGGTACCAGTCGCAGATCCGCAAGGTCGCCGGCGACGACGCCCCGCCGCCGCCGGACCTCGACCGGCGCCTCAAGGACGTCGAGCAGAAGCTCGACCGCGTCCTCAAGGCCCTTGAGGCCCGCTCGGCGGCCGAGCCACATTGAGTGGGGCCCGGACGCCGATCATCGGGTCGGCGTCCGGGCGATTCCGATGGCTCAGGGCGACGGCCGCGGCGCACCCTCGACGACCGTCCGGCCGCGGCCTCCGCGCGCGGTCCGGACGTCCGCCGTTGGCGGCGACGTCGCGGCGTTTTCGTCGGACCGGCGCGCGCAGGAGCTGCCGACCGACTGTCACCGGACGGGTCCTGTTATGAAGCCGGAGATGCGCATGGCAACTTGTGTACCGGCCTGATCCGACCGTCGGCGGGATGTTGCGGCAGCTCAACCCAGCTCGTCCCGTGGCGGCGCGAACCGGCCGGGGTTAGAATCGAATGGAGGCGAGGAGGATTCGCGATGTCCACGGCCGCCGCCCGCTCCCGACCGTCGCCGGAGGAGTACCTCGTCCACGAGCGTCGGGCCCAGCTCCGCCACGAGTACCGCGACGGCGTCATCACGGCGATGGCCGGGACGTCGCGCGAGCACAGCCTCATCCTGATGAACCTGGCCCGCGACGTCGGCGTGCAGCTCCGGCACCGACCCTGCGAGGTCCACGGCAGTGACCTGCGCGTCGCCGTGACCGCCGCCGGGCTCGACACCTATCCCGACCTGACCATCGTCTGCGGCGAGCCCCAATTCCTGGACAACCAGTTCGACACGCTCCTGAACCCGACGGTCGTGATCGAGATCCTGTCCCCCTCGACCGAGGACGACGACCGCGGCGAGAAGTTCGAGCGCTACAAGCGGCTCGAATCGCTCCGCGAGTACGTCCTCGTGGCGCAGGACAGGGCCCGCGTCGAGCGGTTCACGAGGCGGGGCGACGAGTGGGTGCTGGCCGAGTTCGACTCGCTGGACGACGTCCTGCGGCTCGAATCGATCGGCTGCGAGATCCCGTTGCGCGAGGTCTATGCGAAGGTCGCCTTCCCCGACCGCGACACGACGGGCGACGCCTGAGCGGGGCCGCCATGACGATCCTCCTCCGCTGCGCCGGTTGCCGGAAGCTGTACTCGATCGACGCCGAGCACGCCGGCCGGCGGTCCCGCTGCCGGGCGTGCGGCCACGTCCAGCGGATCGAGGCGCCGGCCGGCCCCGAGCCAGCCCTGGGCGGCTCCGCCCTGGCTGACGTGCCCGAGCCGCCGATCGAACATGCCGCTGCGCCGGTGCCGACCCCGCCGCGGCCGACGAAGCGGGGGGGCCTGCTCGGCGGCGTATGGGAGCCGAGCCGCATCCAGCGCGAGGGGGCCTTGCTGGTCCTCGTGAGCGTGATCGACCTGTTCGTGACCTACGCGCTCCTGCGGCGGAGCCCGCGGTTCTACGAGTCGAACCCGGTGGCGCAGTGGTTCTTCGCCCGCTGGAACATCGCCGGCATGGCGCTATTCAAGTTCGGCGTCATCGGCGCGGTGATCGCCATCGGCGAGGTCATCGAGCGCCGGCGGCCCCGGTGGGGCCGCGCCGTGCTCTGGATCGGCTGCCTCGCGGCGGCCTATGCCATCTATTGCGGCCTGCGGCTGCTGCTCGGCCCCGCCGGGGTCGACGCCCCCGCGGCCGATTCGATAGGGAGGCGGTCGTGATGTCGCCGCGCGGGATCCTGGAAACGGTCGTCTACGCCCCGGACCTGGAGGCCGCCGAGCGCTTCTACGCGGGGGTGCTGGGCCTGGCGGTCGTGAGCCGCGAGGCCGGCCGGTACGTCTTCTTCCGCTGCGGCGCCGGCGTCTTCCTCGTCTTCAACCCCGAGTCGACGGCCAGGGACGTCGTCCGCGTCGGCGACTCGTTCATCCCTCGCCACGGCGCCACCGGCCCCGGCCACGCCGCCTTCCGCGTCGCCGAGTCCGAGGTCGCTTCCTGGCGCGACCGGCTCGCCCGAGCCGGCGTGGCGATCGAGTCCGAGATCCAATGGCCCGGCGGCGGCCATTCGCTCTACGTCCGCGACCCCGCCGGCAACAGCATCGAGCTCGCCACCGCCGCCCTCTGGGGCCTCCCCGAGCCGACGGATGATGCCGAATGATCCCCACCTTCGCGGTGCGGCTCAGGCGGGGCTGAACGGCTCGGCCGGTCGGGTGTGGACGACGGGGGGGGTGGTCGAGAGGCGCGCGATCTCGGCGACGACGGCGGCGACGGAGTCGGGGTCGTCGAGGACTTCGACGGTCGTCTCGAACGCGACCGACTGCCCGGGCGCCAGCCGGAGGACCCGGCCGCGGGCGGCCTCGAAGGGGTGTGGATTGGGGTAGTTGGTCGCCGGCTCCAGGCCGGTGACGTAGCCGTCGGCCTCGGCCCCCTCGCACTTCCAGAGGGTGAAGGCGGCCAGCTCGGCCGTCGAGAACCGCAGGGCGACCCCCTTGCCGAGGCCGCGGTCGCGGAGAAGAATGCAGGTGCTTCCGTCGTCGCCGGCGCCGGAGAGGGTGGCGAAGTAGACCTGTTCGGTGGCGCCGGGCACGGGGGGGCCGTAGTCGTCGAAGCGGTCGACCCCCTCGGCGGCCCTCGGGTCGCGCGGGGCGACGGATCGGAATGGGGCGACCAGGCGCGCGCCGGCCTCCAGGAAGGGGGGGCCGAAGTTCCAGTGGTAGAGCAACTGGACGTCGGCCGGGCTGGCGCCGAGGTTCTTCAGTTCGTCGCGGACGACCAGGCGGTTCGAGCCGGCCGTCGTCGCGACCCGCGCCGTGAGCTCGACCCGGCCGCCGAAGAGGCGGCCCTCCGTCACCTTGCCCTCGACGACGATCTCGCGCGCCGGCCCCTCACCGACGTGGACGGCGACCTCGTGCGCCGGGATGTTGGCGATCCGGCCGTGCAGGGGGTGGATCGTGTGCCGCTCGGAGCCATCCGGCGCGACCGCCTTCTCCTCGAACGGGGCGCCGTTGCTGGCCAGGCCGCAGCGGACGAGCCACTCGTCGAACCCGGCGAGCCAGCCGAGTCCGCCGTCGGCCTCCAGGTGGACGAACGCCGGGTGGACCGGGCCGTCGGCGACGGGCGAGTCCCAGCCGAGGCGGTGCCCCTTGTATCGCCCGCGCCAGAGGCCCATGCCCCGGGTGGGGACGACGGCGAAGGCGAGGGAGCCGTTGTCCACCTCGATCAAATCCACCCCGTCGCGACGGCCGCCGCGGAGGGCCCGCTTGGCGACCGACCAGGCGGGCCCGGCCGCGTCGCCGAGATCGGCGGCGGTCGCGAACCGCTCGACCCAGACGTCGCGCGCGACGTCGGTCAGCACGAACGTCGGCATGACTTTCCCCTCGGCCCGACAGCCCCCATCTCGCCCATCTTCCGGCCGCGACCAGGATAGCCCGCCGCTCGTCCCCGGTCCAGACCCGGCCATGGCACGGGAAGTGCAAAGGTTGTTTCGACAGGAAAGGACATCATGCCAGCCGATCCTGATCCGAACCGACGCGGGCCCGCCCACGTCGCTTCCGCCCCAATAGGAGCCGCGCCGATGAACCCGAAGCGACGCCGAACGACGGCCCCGACCGCCATCGAGCGGCTCGAGGCCCGCGAGGTCCCGGCCACCCTGTCGCCCGCGACCAACCCGTTCGCCTTCATGCAACACGAGGCCCGGGTCCAGGCCCATGAGGCCCTGGTCCAGGCCCATCAGGTCCAGCTGGCCGACGCCCGCGCCGCCCACGCGGCGGCCGTCGCCAACGCGCAGGCGACCCGGGCGGCGAGCCTGGCCTCCGCCCGCGTCCGGGTCGCCGCGACGCCGAACTCCATCGCGACGACGAACCCCTTCGCCGCCACGACGAACCCGTTCGCCGTGGCGACGAACCCGTTCGCCACCACGACCGGCTTCGGGATCTCCGCGCTCACGACCCCGACGACCACGAGCACGTTCGCGACCAGCCCGTTCCTGAACCTGGCCACGCCGACGAGGCTGAACTCGGTCGCGCCGACGACCACGATCACCCCCACGACGTTCCAGCCGTCGATCTTCTCCGCGTCCCCGACGTTCCAGCCGTCGGTCTTCTCCGCGTCCCCGACGTTCCAGCCGTCGGTCTTCTCCGCCGACCCGACGTTCAACGCCTCGGTCTTCAGCGCCGACCCGGCGTTCAACACGACGCTGCCCAGCCCCGTGACGAACTTCAACCCGCTCACCTTCCCGAACCTGCCGGCGACCAACCTCTCGAACTTCACCGCCGTGCCGACGACCAGCCTCTCGACCTTCCTGCCGACGACCAACCTGTCGGCGTTCAGCCCGACGGCGAGCCTCTCGCCCTTCAACACGATGTTCACCCTCAACCTGCCGTCGGGCAACATCCTCATCTGAGCCCGGTCCGGCGGCCGCGACGATCCGGCGATCACGGCCAGGGGACGAGTCCCCTGGCCGTCGCCTTGCGCGGCCGGGCCGACGAGGGATCGACCGCCGACGTCGGGGACGTGACATGAAGATTCGAATCGATTTGGCACGCCCTGTGCGACCTACGTCGGGTAATCCACGATCGATCGGTCGCCGCGGCGGGGACGTCGCGGCGCCCCCAAACCGAGGAGATCCGCCATGCGACGCGATACGGCCCGGACGACGAAGACGAGGACCACGCCCCGCCTGGAGGCCCTGGACGACCGAGCCCTGCCGTCGGGCATGGCCGGGGCCCAGATGATGGCCGCCATCCAGGAGCACCGCGCGGCCCTCCAGCAACGGCGCGAGCTGCGGCTCGAGGCGCAACAGCAGCGGCGCGAGCTGCGGCTCGAGGCCCTCCAGCAGCGCCAGGCACTGCACGGGCAGGCGGCGATGGCCTCCACGATCCAGTTCCAGGGCGGTCTGCCGCCCTTCTTCAGGCCGACGAGCATTTTCCCCGTGAAGGGCGCCGGATCGACCGTGACGACGCCGATCGCGTCGGCCCCGGTCTCCATGGCGCCGGTCGTGGCGGCACCGGTCGCGTCGCCTTCGCCCTCGATTTCGAGCCCGGTGATGGCCCCGGCCGCGCCGGCGATGGCGGCCGCGCCGGCGACGGCGGCCGACCCGTCGACGGCGGGCGCGCCGCAGCCGGTGCCCAAGGCCGACCCGCACCTCAACGCGGCCTACGAGGACTTCCTGGCCTCCAACGGCGGCGACTTCACCACGTCGCAGTCGGGCATCATCGAGGTCGTCGGCACGAGTGTCGGCGTCGACGTGCATGGGCAAGGCGGTGCCGCGCTGGCATCGGAGCTCTCAGGCCTGGGCATGACGGTGCAGACCATCAACGGCCCGACCGGCGTCATCGAGGGGCTGCTGCCCCTGGCCGAGCTGCCCACCGCGGCCAACCTCTCCGGCGTCGCCGGCATCAGCGCGATCTACATCCCGAAGCAAGGCATGATCCTCTGAGCGCGTCGACCCCCGACCGAGCCGCCCGACGGCGGCGGCCCATCCCCCGATGCGATGGGCCGCCGCCGTCCGTTTGCGCCCCGGCGGCCCGGACCCGGTTGACGGCCGTCGCGGGGCGATTTAGCCTTGGGGTCGAGGCCGGGCGTCCCGTTCGGACGGCGACGCCCCTCTCCCGATCGAAAGGCCGCCCACAGGAGGAAGCCGACATGGCCGAGCAACGAGAAATCCCGGCCGTCTCCCGCCGCGAGTTCGTCAAGGCGGTCGGCGCGACGGCGCTGGCCGCCGCGGCGCCCCTGGGACCGACGCGACTGGCCCTGGCCGGCGACGACCGGCCCAGCCCGTCGTCGCCGGCCGAGACCGCCGCCGCACGCCTGTACAAGTCGCTCTCCGACGCGCAGCGCCAGGCCATCTGCTTCCCGTTCGACCACAAGCTCCGCCGCCGGATCAACGCCAACTGGGCCATCACCAAGGCCACGATCGAGGACGACTTCACCAAGGAGCAGCAGGCGCTCATCCGCGACATCTTCAAGGGCGTCACCAGCCCCGACGGCTACGAGCGGTTCCTCAAGCAGATGGAGGAGGACCAGGGGGGCTTCGGCACCTACCACGTCGCCCTCTTCGGCGAGCCGGGCACCAACAAGTTCGAGTGGGAGATGACCGGCCGGCACCTGACCATCCGCGCCGACGGCGACAGCGTCGAGGGCGCCGCCTTCGGCGGCCCGATCATCTACGGCCACGGCGCCGGCGACTCGGAGAAGGGCCTCCCGGGCAACGTCTTCTACTACCAGACGAAGAAGGCCAACGAGGTCTTCACGGCCCTCGACGGCAAGCAGCGCGAGCGCGCCCTGCTGCCCAAGGCCCCCAAGGAGGACGCCGTCGAGCTCCAAGGGCAGTCGGGCCACTTCCCCGGCCTGGCCATCGGCGAGATGTCGAAGGACCAGAAGGAGCTGGTCGAGTCGGTCATGAAGGTCATCCTCGCCCCCTACCGCGAGGCCGACGTGAACGAAGCCCTCGCCGTGCTCAAGGACGGCGGCGGCCTCGACGCCCTCCACATGGCCTTCTACGAGTCGGACGACGTCGGCAAGGACCATGAGTGGGACATCTGGCGCCTCGAAGGCCCGACCTTCGTCTGGCACTTCCGCGGCGCCCCCCACGTCCACGCCTACGTCAACGTCGCCAAGCAGCAGGCCTGACCTGTTTTTCCCGCCGGGCCCCGTCGCGGACGGGGCCCGGCATGCGATCCAAGGCCCATCTCATGGACGCCACGCTCGAGGCCGCCCCTCTCCCGCTCGACGTCGACGCCGACGGCGTGATCCGCGTCGCCGGCACCCGGGTCACGCTCGACACCGTCGTCGCCGCCTTCCTCGAAGGCGCGACCGCCGAGGAGATCGCCCAGCAATACCCCTCGCTCGACCTCGGCGACGTCTACGCGGTCATTGGCCACTACCTGCGGCGGCGCGACCAGGTCGAACGCTACCTGCTCGGCCGCCGGCAATCCGCGGAGGCCATTCGCCGCGAGAATGAGGCCCGCTTTGACCCCCGAGGCGTTCGTGACCGCCTCCTCGCGCGCCGGGCCGAGCCGGACCGATGATCCGCTTCGCCGCCGACGAGAACTTCAACGGCAATATTCTACGTGGGCTCAGGCTTCGGCGACCTGACCTCGACATCGTCCGAATCCAGGACGTGGACCTCTCCGGTGCCGATGATCCAGCAGTCCTCGCCTGGGCCGCCCGCGAGGGTCGCGTTCTCCTGACGCACGATGTCGCGACGATCACCCGGTATGCCTACGAACGTGTCGTCGCGGGCGACCCGATGCCAGGCGTCTTTGAAGTAGCCCGATCCGCCGCCATCGGACAGGCGATCGACGACATTCTGCTGATTGCCGATTGCAGCATCGAAGGCGAGTGGGAGGGCCAGGTTCGATATCTGCCACTTTGATGTGGAACCGCTTGGATACCTCGCCTTCTGTGGCAGACCTGCCCGTATCAGGGCCGAGTCTACGCTGTGGAACCTCGCAGAGAGGTCCGAGCTAGCCTATCACATTGAATTGTTCTACCGACGTCAATGCTTATCAAGTTTAAATACCGGTTTGATTCCGATATCTTTAGGTACATCATATTTTTTGGAAAGCTCGTCAATTCGTTGGATTTGTTTTATTAGTTTCTCCATGTTACGTCGCGTTGCATTCACTGCACATGCAACCGGATCATTTTCAAAGTACACCCACTCGATCTCAACGTCCCGGACTTTCTCCTTCACGGCCGACTCAATCTCTTCCCGCCTCGCGGCTTCGCAGAACACGATGTCGGCTATGACACAATCCAAGCCTTTGCTGAGATCCTCGATCAGCTTCTCGAAATGCTGGCTATGGACCATTCGTGATGAGTTATCCTTCGACTCCTTCATATAATCTTCAACACGCGATCCCGACGTCGATTCGTGCAGCTCACGCACTAAGTGTGACTTTCCGGACCCCGGAAGCCCAGCAATGATCGTCAGTTTCGACATAAAAAACCTCCTTTCATAATCATGTGAAAATACGGCACGCCGTACGTCCTTCACCGGGTGATCTCCGGCCGTGAATTCGCGCGGCGTGCCGTCGAACCGAGAATTGCTCAAGAGCACCCCATGCTGTTGCCGCAGTTGAAGCAGCGGTAGCAGGTGCCGCAGCGGACGGTCAGGGCGCCACAATTATCGCAGGCGGGGGCGTCGCTCTGGAAGTGGGCGAACTGCTCCTGCCGGGCGGCGTCGGGCGACCCGGAGGGGGCGTGGTGGTGGAGGGCCTCGGCGTGGTCGAGGTCGGCCATCGTGGCGGTGCGGTGGCCGTTGACCTTGACGACGGGCGACACGACCACCGGCGCGGGCTCGTCGGCGGGCTCGCGGCGGGGGGAGTTGGCCTCGCGGTAGCCGGGCAGGAACTCCATGCCGAGCCAGCGGAAGATGTAGTCGGTGATGCTCTTGGCGATCGGGATGTCGGGGTTGCGGGTGAAGCCGGCCGGCTCGAACCGGCTGTGGGCGAACTTGTTGACGAAGACCTCCAGCGGCACGCCGTACTGCAAGCCCATCGACACGAGCGTGCCGACGACGTCCATCAGGCCGCCGACGGTCGAGCCCTCCTTGGCCATCGTCACGAAGACCTCGCCGGGTCGGCCGTCGGGGAAGAAGCCGACGGTGATGTAGCCCTCGTGCCCCTGGATGTCGAACTTGTGCGTCATGCTCCGCCGCGTGTCCGGCAGCCGCTCGCGCCTCGGCTGCGGCTTGGCCGGGGCCGCGGCGGAGACCGGGCTCGGCGCCGGGGCCGGCTCGACGGCGATCGGCGCGGCGGGGGCGGGCGACTCGGCGGCCTCGGGCGCCGGCAAGGGGGACGCGGCGGCGAGCTTCTCCTTCTCTTTCTCCTTGTCCTCGGTCGTGGTGCTCACCGGCTGGCTCTCCTTGGAGCCGTCGCGGTAGATGGCCAGGGCCTTCAGGCCCAGCCGCCAGCCCTCGAGGTAGGCGTCGCGGATGTCGGCGACGGTCGCCTCGCGGGGCATGTTGACGGTCTTCGAGATCGCCCCGCTGAGGAACGGCTGCGCCGCGGCCATCATCTTCAGGTGGCCGCGGTAGTGGATGCTCCGCGTGCCGCCCATCGGCGTGAAGGCGCAGTCGAAGACCGGCAGGTGCTCCTCGGCCAGCCCCGGCGCCCCCTCGATCGTGTCGCGGGTGTCGATGGAGTCGAGCACGCCGCGGATCGTCGGCTCGTCGTAGCCGAGCGTCCGCAGCGCCATCGGCACCGTCCGGTTGACGATCTTGAGCATGCCGCCGCCGGCCAGTTGCTTGTACTTGACCAGGGCGATGTCCGGCTCGATGCCGGTCGTGTCGCAGTCCATCATGAAGGCGATCGTCCCGGTCGGCGCGATGACGGTGACCTGGCTGTTGCGGTAGCCGTGGCGGCGGCCGGCGTCGAGGCACTCGTCCCAGGTGGCGCGGGCCTCGGCCAGGAGGTCGGGCGCGCCGCTCGGGTCGATCGCCTCGACGGCGTCGCGGTGCATCTCCATGACGCGGAGCATCGGCTCGCGGTTCAAGGCGAAGCCGTCGAACGGCCCGAGGTTCGCCGCCAGCTCGGCGCTGGTCAGGTACGCCTGGCCGTGCATGATCGCCGTGATCGCCCCGGCCAGCGCGCGGCCCTCGTCCGAGTCGTACGGCCTGCCCGCCGCCATGATCAGGCTGCCGAGGTTGGCGAAGCCCAGCCCCAACGGCCGGAACTTGTGGCTGTTGGCCGCGATCCTCTCCGTCGGGTAGCTGCCGTGGTCGACCAGGATCTCCTGTGCCGTGATGTACACCCGGCACGCCGCCCGGAACCGCGCCGCGTCGAACGTGCCGTCGTCGCGGCGGAACTTCATCAGATTCAGCGACGCCAAATTACATGCAGAATCGTCGATGAACATGTACTCGGAGCAGGGATTGGATGAATTGATGGGCGCGGTGTTCGGGCAAGTGTGCCAGCGCTGGATCGTGTCCTCGTACTGGACGCCGGGGTCGCCGCAGAGCCAGGTGCCGTCGGCGATCTTGTCGAGCAAGAGCGCGGCGGGATACGTATTCGAGGGGCGGCCGGTGGTGACGGTGCGGGTCGTCCAGTCGGCGGCCGACTCGGCGGCGCGGAGGAAGGCGTCGGTGACGCGGACCGAGAGGTTCGCGTTCTGGAACATCACCGAGCTGTACGCTTCGCCGTTGAAGTTCGCCTCATAGCCGGCGCGGATGAGCGTCTGGGCCTTGCGCTCCTCCTTGGCCTTGCACTCGATGAACTCGAGGATGTCGGGATGCCACACCTTTAACGTTTGCATCTTCGCCGCGCGTCGCGTCTTGCCGCCGGATTTGACGACGCTGGCGACGGCGTCGTAGACCCGCATGAAGCTGACCGGGCCGCTGGGACGGCCGCCGCCGGAGAGCTTCTCGCGGCTGGAGCGCAGGCTCGAGAGATCCGTGCCGGTGCCCGAGCCGAACTTGAAGAGCATCGCCTCGCTCTTGGCGAGGTTCATGATGCTCTCCATGTCGTCGCTGACGCTCTGGATGAAGCAGGCCGACCCTTGCGGGAACTTGTACGCGCTCTCGGCGCGGACGACGGCGCGAGTCTCCTCGTCCCAGCGCCAGTTGTTGGCCGGCCCCTCGATGCCGTAGCGGTGATACAGGCCGACGTTGAACCAGACCGGCGAGTTGAACGAGCCGTACTGCTGGAGGCAGAGCACCGTCAACTCGTCGTGGAACCGCTCGGCGTCCTCGGGGGTGGCGAAGTAGCCGTCCTCGCGGCCCCAGTCGGCGATCGTCCGCGTCACGCGGTCGATGAGCTGCCGGACGCTCCGCTCGCGCTCGAGGGTGCCGTTCTCGCCGTAGAAGTACTTGCTCGCCACGACGTTCGTCGCGAGCTGGCTCCAGGCGCTGGGGACCTCGCAGTCGGTCTGCTCGAAGATGACCCGACCCCGCTCGTCCTTGATGGCGGCCGTCCGCAGGTCCCAGTCCACCTGGTCGTACGGGCTGACCCCCTCGGTGCTGAAGACCCGCGGCACCGTCATCCCCTGGCGGGCCGTCGCCGTCCTGTTCGTCCGGGTGCCCTCCGAGACCGCCCGCTCGCTGACCGTGCCCATGACCTTCGCTCCGGTTGGACCTGATTCCCTGCGCCTCTTGTGCCACAACCCCGTGCGCCGGTCAAGCGAAAAACTATCCATCCGATCAGATTGTCTTTCTGTTCAGACGGTAGATTCGGACTCGCCGGATTCCTCGTCGATGTCCCCGGGGCCGGCCGCCCGTCCGCGCCTTTAGTTTTGACGTGGCAAATATTTATGTCGAGACGGCGGGGACGGGCTTCATCAACCGCTCACGGTGTAGCCAAACGCTATTGTACCGCGCTTTCGAGAGAATGAGGAGGATGCAGAAAATGGGAAGATTGAGTGATCGTGGCGAGAATACGCGATGTGCCATCTCGGCGACCGGCGCAAGGACGCCGGGCGGGCGCCGGGGGACATGCGGGCAAGGCGCAGGCCAAAACGACGGGGACCGCCCCGGGCCCGGGCGGGCGCGGGGCGGTCCCTGCGGGATTCGGCGGCCGATCGCGGCGGGTTCAGCCGGCGACGACGCCGGTGATGCGGACCGTCGTGTACGGCTGGCGGTGGCCGCGACGGCGACGCATGTTCTTACGACGACGGAACTTCTGGATGATGATCTTGCGGTCGCGGAACTGGCGGACGATCGTGCCGACGACGCGGGCGCCGGCGACCATGGGGGTGCCGATGGTGGCGCCGTCGGTGCCGGCGACGAGCAGGACCTTGTCGAAGGTGACCTCGGCGCCGGTCTCGCCGTCGCGGCGGTCGAGGGTCACGAGGTCCCCCTCGGCGACGCGGTACTGGTGGCTCCCGTCCTCGAAGATGGCATACATCGCGGAAAACTCCTCGCGTCCCGGCCTCGGTTCGGTCCTAGCCTTCTGTTGCGTCGCGACCGGGGCGATCGCATGGCGAAAGGAACCAGGATATCGGGTCGCGGTCGCCGAGGGAAGAGGGGGGCGCCGCGTTGCTCCGGGGCGGCGCCGTCGGGCCTCGGGCCTTGGAAACGGGCCGGGGAGTTTGGTAGGATGTGTGGCTGAAAGCGCGGGCCTAGAGATGTCGATTCCTGGAAGCGCCCTCCCGGCCCGCTCGTGACGCCCGCCGCTCCGTCCCCTCCTCGAGCGGGTCGCCCCTTTCCGTCACCGCCGCGCGAGCAGCCCGCGACCGACACCCCGAACGGAGACGAAAGCGATGGGTTATGAGGCCCGGCCCGGGACGCTGACGATCGTCATCCCGGCCCTCAACGAGGAGGAGGCCATCGCCGGGACGGTCCGGCGCTGCCTCGACGCCCGCGACGAGATCAAGCGGGCGGCCGACCTCGACGACGTCGAGGTCATCGTCGTCAGCGACGGCTCGACCGACCGCACCGCCGAGATCGCGCGCGGGTTCGAGGGGGTCGAGGTGATCGTCTTCGAGCAGAACCGCGGCTACGGCGCCGCGATCAAGGAGGGCTTCCGCCGCGGCCGCGGGTCGCTCGTCGGCTTCCTCGACGCCGACGGCACGTGCGACCCGCGCTACTTCGCCGAGATGTGCCGGGTGGCCGTCGAGGACGGCGCCGACGTGGTGCTCGGCTCGCGGCTCGGGCCGTCGTCGAAGATGCCGGCGGTGCGCAAGCTGGGCAACCGGCTCTACGCGCTCCTGCTGGGCCTGCTCTGCGGGCGGAAGGTCACCGACACGGCCAGCGGCATGCGCGTCATCCGCCGCGCCGCGCTGCCGATGCTCTATCCGCTGCCCGACCGCATGCACTTCACGCCGTCGATGAGCGCGCGGGCCCTGCTGGGGGGCCTGCGGGTCGTCGAGGTGCCGATGCACTACGAGGAGCGGATCGGCGAGAGCAAACTGAGCGTCCTGGGCGACGGCGTGCGGTTCCTGCGGGCGATCCTCGAGGGGGTGCTCTGCTACCGGCCCGAGCGGCTCTTCCTGATGGGCTTCACGGCCTGCCTGCTGGTCGGGCTCCTGCTGGCGATGTACCCGCTGGAGTACTACCTCCAGCACCGCCGGGTCCTCGAGTGGATGATCTACCGGTTCCTGACCTGCTCGCTGCTGGGCTCGGCGGGGTTCCTGCTGCTCTGCGCCGCGGTGCTCTCGCAGCGGATGGCGGCCCTGGGGCCGCGGCGTCGCGACGGCGACTCGTTCTGGACGGCCCTGGCCGCGCACCTCTTCGACCGCGGCGCGCTGGCCGTCTTCGTCGGCACGATCGTGCTCGGGGCGCTGGCGCTCTTGTGGCCGGGGATCGTCGAGTTCGTCACGACCGGGCACATCACGCTGCACTGGTCGCGGGTGATGGTCGCGATGTTCGGCCTGTTGCTGGCCGTCCAGGCGCTGGTGACGAAGGTCCTGATGAAGGTCGTCGCCCTCTGGAAGTACCAGGAGGCCGAGGCGCCGGCGCAACGCGACGGCGACCGCCGGCACCGGGCGACGGCGGCGGAGGTGATCGGCTGATGGGCCTCATCGACCGCGTCCACGACCGCCACGTCCACGGCCGCCGGGTTCGGGTGCTCTGCGAGCACCTGGCCGCCCTGGTGCCGGCGGGGGCGTCGGTCCTCGACGTCGGCTGCGGCGACGGCCTGCTGGCGCGCCTGCTGCTCGACCGCCGGCCGGACCTCGACGTGCGCGGCATCGACGTGCTCGTGCGGCCCGGGACGCACGTGCCGGTCGCCCCGTTCGACGGCCGGACGATCCCCGAGGCCGACGGGGGCGTCGACGTCGTCCTGTTCGTCGACGTGCTGCACCACACCGACGACCCGACGGTCTTGCTCCGCGAGGCCGCCCGCGTGGCGCGGCGGGCGGTCGTGTTGAAGGACCACACCCGAGACGGCCTGCTCGCGGGCCCGACGCTCCGGTTCATGGACGACGTCGGCAACGCCCGGCACGGCGTCGCCCTCCCTCACAATTACTGGCCGCGGCGGCGCTGGCACGAGGCGTTCGCGGCGTTGGGCCTGTCGGTCGTCGCCTGGCGCGACGACCTGGGCCTCTACCCGAGGCCGGCCGACTGGGTCTTCGGCCGCTCGCTCCACTTCGTCGCCCGGCTCGAACCCTCGGCGAGGGCCGCGGCCCTCGCCGACGCACCCCAGGAGCTCGCCCGCCCGTGACCTCGACCCCCGAACCCGCGCCCGGAGCCGGCCCGGTCCGCGTCGTCGAGCCGCAGGCCTGCTGCGGCGACCCGTGGGAAGACGCCTATCTCCGCTTCGAGACGCCCGAGCAGGAGGTCGCCAAGTTCTCGCGGCGGCTGGCGCGCCTGGGGGCCGACCGCTGGCCGCGCGACGCGAGCGTCGTCGAGCTCTTCTGCGGCCGCGGCAACGGCCTGCACGCCCTGGCCCGGCTCGGCTTCACGAACCTCGAAGGCGTCGACCTCTCCGATCGCCTGCTGGCCCAGTACGAGGGGCCGGCTCGGCTCTTCGTCGGCGACTGTCGGAGCCTGCCGTTCGACGACGATTCCAAGGATGTCTTGATCGTCCAGGGGGGGCTGCACCACCTGCCGAGCTTGCCCGAGGACCTCGACCGGACGCTCGCCGAGGCCGCGCGCGTGCTGCGGCCCGGCGGTCGGTTCGTCGCCGTCGAACCGTGGCGGACGCCGTTCCTGCGGCTCGTCCACGCCGTCTGCCGGGTGCCCGCGGCGCGACGGCTCTCGGCCAAGGTGGACGCCCTGGCGACGATGATCGAGCACGAGCGCGCGACGTACGAGGCGTGGCTGTCGCGGCCGAAGCTGATCCTCGACCTGCTGGCGTCGCGGTTCGAGGTCGAGCGGCGGGCGACGGCGCTGGGCAAGCTGAGCTTCGTCGGCCGGAAGCGCGGATGAAGACCTCCCTCCTCGCGGCCGGCTGGGGCCTGGTGCTGCTCGGCTCGTTCGTCGGCTGGGGGGCGGTCACCAACCGCCTGATCGACCGCGATCGGCCGGCCGCCGCGGGCCTGCGACTGACCTGGGGCCTGGCGCTGCTGGCGGCCATCGGCGGGCCGTTGAACGCCGCGGCGCTGATCTCGCCGGCCCTGATCGCGGCCTTGACGGCGATCGGCCTGCTCGCGCTGGCGGCCGGGCGCCCGTCGCGGTCGTGGGCCGGGTCGCTCGGGTCGCTGGGCCCGGCGCAGCGGGCGGTGGCCGTGGCGCTGACGGCGGCGGCGGCGCTGTATTATGTGGGCGGGCTGGCGGCCTTGCCGAGCTGGCGGGACGACTACGGCGGCTACTTCGTCCTGGTGCGGCGGATGCTCGAGGCCGGCACGCTGGGGGACGACCCGTTCAACGCGCACCGGCTCGAGGCGGGCCTGGGGGGCAACGCCTTCCTGCTGGCGTTCCTGGGCTGCGCGGCGCCGGACTCCTGCCTGGGCCTGCTCGACGCCGGGGTCGGCCGGCTCGGCCTGGTGCTGACGCTGGGGGGGATGGCCCGCCGGCTCGGGCTCTCGGCGACGGCGACGCTGGGGCTGCTGGCAGTCGGCCTTTACCTGCCGCTGCCCGCGCCCAACGTCAGCGCGCATCTGCTGGCGATTGTGATGCTGCTCGGCCTCCATGAGACGCTCGCCTGGGCCGACGCCGCGCCCGACCGGCCGGCGCGGAACGCCGCGATGATCGCGCTGGTGGCCGCGGGGCTCGCCGGCCTGAAGTCGACGCTGATCCCGGGCGTGGCCTGCGTCCTGGGCCTGAGCTACGTCTCCTTGCTGGCCGGCGCCGCCGACCGGCGGCGCGTGATGCGCGAGCTGTGCTTGGTCGCGATCCTGACCGCGGCGCTGCTGGCACCATGGATGCAATCGCTGCATCACTCGTCGGGGACCTGGCTCTATCCGCTGCTGGGCGACGGCGACCACGGGTCGCGGTACGGGACCGTGGCGAAGCCCTACGCCGCGCGGTCGGTGCCCCAGCTCGTGCGCCGCGAGCTGTCGGCCCTGAGCAACGAGATGACCGTGGCGCTGGCGGTGCTCGGGGCGTTGGCGATCCCGCTGGTGCGGGGGCGGTCGCCGCGCCAACCGCTGGCGGCCCTGGTCGTCGGCTCGCTGATCGCGGTGGTGGCCCTGAGCCTCGTGTTCGACCCGCGGCTGTCGCTGCGCTACGTGGTCGTCTTCAGCACGGCGGCGACCCTCGCGGCGACCGCGGTGCTGCTCGGTCCCGACGCGGCGGTCGCGCGGCGGCGCGCGGCCGTGCTCGTGGCGTTGGGATTCCTCGTGGGGGGGCAGTGGTCGGTGGCGCGTTGGAGTGGCCAGCGACTCGCCGGCCGGCTCGCCGTCGTCGTGCGGGGCCGTCGGATCGAGACCCCGGAGTTGATCCGAGCCCATCGGGCGTTGCAGGCGGCGATTCCCCCCGGCGCGCCGGTGCTGGCGCGGCTCCAGATGGCCTCGCTGCTCGACTTCGGCCGCAACCCGATCCAGGTCGTCGAGTATCCCGGCGAGACGAGCCCGCCGCCCGGCCTGCCGATCGGCCGGGGCAGCGAGGCCGTCGTCGAATTCCTGTTGGCGCGCGGGCTGCGCTACCTCGCCTATACCTACCTCGGCCCCGACGGCCGCCCCGCGTCGCGCGCCCATCCGACCGACGCGACGGTCAGCCCCTGGGAGCGCGACCTGAACCGCTGCTCGCTGGACTTCGACCGGAACGTCCACGAGCTGTGCCGGACCCGAGAGCACCGCTACGACGACGGCCGGCTGATCGTGCTGGACCTCGCCGCGCGGGCCGCGCCCGGCCGCGCCGGGCCGACGCTGCCGGGGCCGATCCCGCGCTGGGACGAGGGGCCCGACTCGGCCCGCGGCGCGGGCGACGGCGGGCCGTAGCAGGGCCAGGTGAGATACGCGACCGCGTCGGCCGGGTGGGCGCGGACCTCGGCCTCGAGGCGGTCGAGGTAGCGGGCCACGGCGGCCCCCTCGCCGCCGGGCGCCAGCGACCACGGGGGGTCGAACGTCAGGGCGAACCGGCCTCGGGGGCGATGCGTGCAGAACATCGGCACGACCGGCGCACGGGCCAGGGTCGCCAGGTCGGCCCAGATCGACTGGAACGCGCGACGGTGCCCGAGCAGCTCGCCCGGCCGCGCGTTCGGGCCGCTCCAGGGGACGTCGCCGGCGAGGTAGACGGCCATCCCGTCGCGCAGCGCCGCCCGCGCCCGCAAGACCCGCTCGACCGCCGCGCCCGGCGGCAACGCCCGTCGCAGGAAGAGGCCGGTCTGCGGGTGCGGCGGCTCGTCGCTGTCGAACCGCGCCCGCAACGTCGCCGAGATGTGCTGCGGCCGCTGCACCAGCACACGCAACGGGACCCCCCGGCGATACAGCCAGTGCAACGCCGACAGGTGCCCGCCCAGGTGGCTGCCGAGCAGGACCACCCCCCGGCCGCCTGCCAGGGCGTCGCGCAGGTGCTCGAACCCGTGCACGTCGAACCGCGACGCCAGGGCCTCGTCGCCGAGGCCGTGCAGCGGGTAGTCGCGGGCGAGGAAGCGGAGGATGTGGCCGGCGAGGACGTCGCGGGCCTCGCGGACCTCCCAGTCGGCACCCAGGGCCGACCGCGCCTGCCTCAGCGACATCTCCAGGGCCCGACGCCGCGGCGGCCAGCCCAGGGCCGTCAGGCGGCCGATCGCCCCGAGGACCGCGTCGCCGCGCGCCGGGCCGAGCCGTCGCAAGGCCGGCAGCAGGGCCTCGTAGAACAGCGGCTTCCAGCTCAGGAGGTGACGCAATGTCACGGGCGCGGCCCTCGGGCACGGGGGGTCGAGGCGCGGTCGGGTCGATTCGGGGCGACTCAGGCGTCGCCGGCCGCGAGGCGTTGGAGCCCCTGGTAATCCACCTTATCGGTCGAAGTCGTGGGCAAGGTCGGCAAAAAGGCGATCGAATCGGGCACCATGTAGTGCGGCAGATACGTCGTGCAGTGTCGCTTCATGGCGATGACCGAGCCCTTGCGCCCGGGTTTGAGCGCCACGAACGCCCGGATCGCCACGCCGTCGTCGCCGGTCTTCGCCACCACCGCGGCCCGCTCGACCCCCTCGTGCCGGTAGAGCGCCGACTCGATCTCCCCGAGCTCGATCCGGTATCCCCGCTTCTTGACCATCCGGTCGCGACGCCCCCGGAAGTCGAGGCAACCGGCGCCGTCGTCGACGACGAGGTCGCCGGTCCGATACCACGGGGTCCCCCCCGCGTCGCGGAGGAAGGCGCGGGCGGTCAGCTCGGGCTGTCCGAAGTAGCCGCGCATCACGCCCGGCCCGGCGATGACCAGCTCGCCGGCCGTCCCCGGCGGCACGTCGCGGCCCCCCTCGTCCACCACCCGCGCCCGCAGCGGCGGGCAGACGTGGCCGATGGGGAAGGGAGCATCGCGGTCGTCGGGGATGGCGTCGGGGATGCGGTACGCCGTGCAGACGTTCGTCTCGGTCGGCCCGTAGAGGTTCCAGAGCGTCGCGCACGGCCAGAGGTTGCGGAGTCGCCGGAGGTGGAGGATCGGGAAGACCTCGCCGGCAAAGAGCACGAGCCTCGGGGCCGGGAAGCCCGCGCGCTCGAGGCCGCCGTATTGCGTGAGCAGGGCCAGGATCGACGGCGCCGAGTACCAGACGCTGAGCTCGCGCCCGGCCAGGAACGGCCCGAGCCGCGCCGGCTCCTTGCCGAGCCCCTCGCCGATGAGCACCAGCGTCGCCCCGGCGGCGCAGGAGGCGTAGAGGTCGAAGACGGAGAGGTCGAAGTGGAACGGCGCGTGCGCGGAGAAGCGGTCGTCGGCGCGGAGGTCGAGGTTCTCGGCGCACCAGGACAGGAAGCAGGCGGCGTTGGCGTGCGAGAGCAGGACCCCCTTGGGCCGGCCGGTCGAGCCCGAGGTGTACAGGATGTACGCCGGGTCGTCCGGCTCGCGCGGCGGGTCGAGCGGGCTGGGGGCGTCGTCGCGTTGGATCTCGTCCCAGGGGGCATCGGCCGGCCCGAGCGGACCGTCATCGTCGCCGCCGACGACGACCAGGCGCGGCAACGGGCCGGGGCCCGGCCAGGCGGCCCGCAAGGCATCGGCCAGGCCCGCGGCGACGACCGCGACCTTGACCCCCGCGTCGGCGAAGATGCCCGAGGCCCGCAGCGGGGGCCCGGTCGGGTCGGCCGGCACGTACGCGGCGCCGGCGCGGAGGACGCCGTGGATCGCGGCGACGGCCGCGATCGACTTGGGCAGGAACAGGCCGACGCGGTCGCCCCGGCCGACGCCCCACCGCGCCAGGCGGGCCGCGAGCCGGTCGGCCGCGCGGGCCAGGCCGGCGTAGGTCAGGGCCTGGCCGGCTTCATCCTCGACGGCGGGATGGTCGGGCCGCGCGGCGGCGGCGCGGTCGAGCAACAGGGCGAGGTGGGGGGGGATCGCGATCGTGGTCGTGGGGGCTGCCGTGCTCATGGCGGGTCCTGCGCGGATCAAGGGGCGCCACGCGCCCCGAGCGGCCCGGGGGGCGGCTCGACGCCGAAGAAGGAATGATAGAACGAGCGGTCTTGCACCAGCGCGCGGGCCAGGGCCAGGAACAGGAGGCGATGGCCGCGGGCGTTGGGGTGGTCGTCCCAGGCGGCGATCTCCAGCGCCTCGACGTCCTGGTCGTCGAAGGTCCCCGACAGGTCGACCAGCGGCACGCCGTGCTCGCGCGCCAACGCGGCGATCCGCGCCACGGCCTCGGCCCGCGCCCCGGGCGCGTCGGCGGCGCCGGCGCGGGGCACGACCAGGGCCAGCAGCGGCCGGCCGTTCGACCGGCAGTCGGTCGCCAACGCCCCCAGCGCCGCCCCGGCGATCGACCAGCGATACGGGGCGAGCTTCCGCTTGATCACCTCCTTGCGCACCAGGTCGCCCCAGACGTCGCGCCGGAGGTCCTCGGCGGTGACGCCGGCGGCGGCCACGGCGTCGCGGAGGAAGCCGTAGCGCAGGTCCAGCCGGTTCTGGAGCAGGCCGCAGGTGTGGATCTCGACGAGCCGGGGGTCGAGCATCGTCATCGAGTAGATCACCAGGTCCGGCTCGCACCGCGCCGCGCGGCGGCGATACGCCTCGAGCCGCTGCGCCGGCCCGTAGGCGGCGACGGCGCCGTTCCAGACCTCGAACCGCCGCGCCAGGCCGCGCCGGCCGGCATGCGAGTTGAGCCAGTCTTCCAGCAGGTTCTCGTACGTCTCGTCGGTGCCGACGCCCCAGCCCATGTCGATCGACGAGCCGACCAGGAGCACGCGGAAGACCCCCTCGGGCTTCCTCGGCGCGTAGGCGCGGTCGCGCATCGCCAGGGCGTTGGTCGTGAACCGGCGGCCGAAGATGAGCTGGTCCTGGTCGGCGCGGAGCTCGAACTGGAGGAAGTCGTCGGCGCGCGGCCGGGCCACGCCCGAGTCCTGGAAGCCGACCCAGTCGGCCGGCCGGCCTTGCAGGCTCAGCGCCAGCTCGTTCCGCCCCGCGCCGCGGCCGCCGGCGCCCACGCCGACGAGGCCCTCGTAATAGCCGCCGGCGGCCGCCTCGTGGTCGGCGCGGTTGAGGTCCGACGACCGCGACGCCTGCCGCACCGACGTCCCCCAACGCCCCGGCCACGGCAGCACCCCGACGACCAGCAAGGCCGCCGTCACCACGAAGCTCGGCGTCGGCCGCGCGGCGCGCCTCAGCACGCTCATGGGGCCGCCTCCGAGGACCACAGCCGCCGCAGCTCGGGCCGTGCGACGAGGGCGGCCTCGAGCCGCCGCGCGAGCAAGGCGTGCCCGAGGGCGTTGGGGTGGTAGTCGTCGTCGGCGATCGCCAGGTCGCGCGGGTCGTGGCCGTCGTAGGCGCCGGAGAGGTCGAAGACGGCCGCGAAGCCGGCCCGCCGCGCCATGGCGACGATCCGGGCGGCGTCCTCGCGCTCCTCCGGCCGGCCGACCCGAGGCACGAGCACGAAGAACGCCGGCATGCCCCGCGCGCGGCACTCGGCGACGATCGTACGATAGACCCCCTCCAGCAATTCCCGGCGCACCGAGCGCAGCCCGGCGCGGTACTCGTCGGCCGACATGCCGGGCCGAAGGCCGGCGCGGGCGATCGCGTCGCGGTACAGGGGCGAGTCCCAGCCGAGCCCGCGCGGCAGGAGCAGGCGGAGCCGGCGGTCGTCCCAGCCGGCGTCGACGGCCGTCCCCTCGTAGAGCACCAGGTCCGCGCCCATCGCGCCGCCGACCCGCGCGAAGTGCTCCCAGCGCTGGCCGGGCGCGTGGCCCGGCACGGCGAAATCCAGCACCTCGACCGCCGGGCCCCCCGCGGCGCGCGACCGCGCGTCGAGCGCCCGCTCCAGCAACGGGTCGAACCCGTGCTCGCCGTCGACCCCCCAGCCCGTCGCGATCGAGTCGCCCAGGAGCGCGACCCGGAACGTCCCCGGCGGCTTGCTCACCTCGTACTCGCGGTCGCGCATCCCCAGCGCGTTGGTCGACCACGGGGCGCCGCGGTGGATCGTCCGGAAGCTCGGCTTGAGCACGTATTCGCGCAAGTCGTCGACGCCGACGGCCAGCTCGTCGGCGTTGCCCGCCGCGTCGCCGCGGTGCCTCGGCCCCCGGGCCTCCAGGCGCGCGCCCGCGTCGATCAGGTGCTCATAATAGCCCCGCTCCATCCGCTCGTAGTCGGCCCGGTTCGGGCCGTCGTCGGCCAGCGCGCGCAGGAGCCGGCCGACGCCGCCGGCCGGGCTCGCGAGGCCGCCGGCCAGCAGGGCCGCCGCGACGATCGCATGGACGATGTTGTTCGAGGAATGCTTCATAAAAGACCAGGTTCTATTTCTTCCGCTTGAAGACGTAGACGCCCGCCCCCGAGTCCTTCGAGCCGTCGAACTTCGCCGGCCGCCGCGTCGAGCCGCGGGCGGCGAGGCAGACGCGGAGCGTGTCGCCGTCGAGCCGGTAGATCCCCGGCGTCGCCCGCTCCGCCGTCGGCACCGGGCCCATCGCCGAGCCGCTCGAGTTCGACCGGCCCCGCCTGGGCGCCGACGGGGTCGCGTAGATCAGGTCGATCTGCCGCGGCGCCGTGCCGGCGTCGAGCCGGATCGTCGCCTCGATCTTGGGCAGGTCCGACGGCCCCTGGAGCACGAGCGTGTCGCGCTTGATCCGCATCGTCCAGTCGCGCATCTGGTCCGGCGTCGCCTTCGCCCCGGCCTCCTCGTAGGCGACCCACGTCCAGGTCCCCTGGAGGCTCTCCTTGCCCCGGCCCCCCTCGCCCGCCGCCGCGATCGCCGCGACGGTGGCAGCCAGGAGGCCGGCTATCGTCATGATTCTTTGATTCATAAATCTTCTCTTCGTAGAGACGTCCTCGGGTGCCACGGGTTCGTCCGCGAACCCGTGCCGTGCCGGCCGAGCGGGGGGGCACGGGTTGAAGACAACCCGTGGCACCCGAGATCGAGCCCGATTCGGCGTCAGGGACACCCGCAACCTCCTCGATTCGATCCGATCGGTCACGGGCCCGAGCGGCCGGGCGCGAGCCCCCGCCGCAGCAGGTCGAGCCAGGCGCCGACGCTCGGGCTGGACCAGAGCGACCAGAGCAAGGCGATGGTCGCGAACGTGCCGAGGGTCTTCAACACGCGCGCCGCCGACCAGCCGCCGTCGTCGCGTCGCGGCGGGCGTCGGGCGTCGAGCTGGACGTTGACCAGGACGAGCAGGCCGAGCACGCCCCAGAAGAGGCCGTCGTGCAGGCTGAAGTTCCAGGTCCCCCGGACCCAGAACGACTGGTAGGCGTGCAAGAGCCACGTCGTCGCGAAGACGGCCGCCGTCGCCGCCCCGAGCGCCAAGCCCTGCCCGCGCCGCATCAGCCGCATCGCGACCGGGTTGAAGACGAGCCGGACCATGAAATCTTTCCAGTAGATGTTGATCCGTCGCCAGTAGTCGGTGAAGCTCGACGCCAGCAGGTAGCGGCGGTGGGTCTCGGGCAGGGCGAAGCCGAAGAGGTGGAGCAGGCCGCCGGCGATGTGGAACTGGCCCGAGACGCGGAGGTACAGCAGGTAGTTGCAGGCCACGTATCGCGCCAGCGACGCCGGCCCGCGGACCTCGTCGGCGGGCACGAGCAGGAGGTGGTAGACGAGCCGGTAGAGCAGCAGGTGGCCCGTCCCCCGCGTCAGCAGCCGCAGCCCCTCGCGCTGCAAGGCGTGGACGTCGGCCGCGAAGTAGCCGCGCCGGAAGGCGCGGTAGTCGACGACCGGGAAGAGCAGGAAGCAGTAGTTCGGCAGGAGGAAGAAGTAGCCGATCGTGTCGATCAGCGGCTGGCGTTCGGTCGAATGCTTGATCTCGTACAGATAGAGCATCATCCGGAACATGAACATGCTGGCGAGCACTGGCCAGACCCCCTCGGGCACGGGGACGGCCGCCGCGCCCGAGCGGGCCAATGCGCAGGCCAGGCCGAGGCTCGCGACGCAGGCGGCGCGGGCCCACCAGGAGACCGGCAGGTAGCAGAGGCCGAGGAAGGCCGCCGCGACGACCAGCACGACCGCGGCCGTCGCGGCGCCGAAGACCCAGGCCAGCGCCACGATCGAGGCCGCGACGAAGATCGGCTTCTTCCAGCGGTAGTGCGCGACGTAGTGGATCGGCAGCGCCGCCGCGGCGATCGTCGCCAGGAGCTGGAACGCGCGGCCTTCGAGCCGGTAGACCTTGAAGACGGCCAGCAGGAGGCCGAGGTGCGCGAGGATCGCCAGGAACTCGCGCGGGTCGCGCCGGCACGCCTCCGGCTCGCCGGGCCGGAGCCCGCGCGTCGTCTCGGCCGTCGGCCACGGGATGAAGCGCCGATGCGGCGCGGCTCGGGGCACGAGCTTCCGGTCGAGCTCGGGCGACATGCGTTCCCCCCGTCTGGTCTCGTCTCGTCGCGTCGCGGCGATCCCCCGCCCTCGTTCCGCGGAGGGCGGCGGGCCAGGGCCTCAGGACGACCGGACGCCTTCGGAGGGGTATGGTGCGGGGGCCGGCCCGTTCCCTGGGCCGGCGCTCCCCGCGGCGACCGCGCACATCCCTGTTACCTGTCAATATCGAGAAGACAGCATTCGATCATTTTAACGAGAATCGAGGGCGTTCCGGGCCCGTCCCGGGCGTGATCCCGGCCGGTCCGGCGCCGCACTCGTCGGTTGGCGATGGGGGTATAACCGAAGCCCCGAGGGCTGTCAACACGGCCAGCGACCCCGGCGCGCCGCCGCACGCCGCCGCCTCGACGTAACCGGTTGCCCCGCGTCGGCCGCGCGTCCTTCGATTTTTTGTCGAGTGACGGCCCCGTTGCAGTCCCGCCCGGTTTCCCCGAAACTCTTCGGTGTTCGACGGCGCCTTTCGAGCGGGGGGTCCACCATGTCCGACCGCGGCGGCAAGGGACTCGGGTCGGCGATCGCCTGGCTGGTCTTCCCGGTCGTGCCGACGTTGCTGGCGACGACGTATCACGGGGTCCTCAACTGGTCCGGCGAAGACCCACGCCAATGGGACAATTCCCATCGCTGGTTTCTGCTCGTCGGCCCGCTGTTCGGCTACGCCTTCCTGGCCGGGGCGACGGCCCGCCTGCCCGACGACCCGAAGCGCCGCGGCTGGCGATCCGTCCTGCGGCGGCGGGCTCTCTGGGTCGCGGTGGGGCCCTGGTTCCTACCCGCGCTGCTGGCGGGGTATGCGATCGGCTGGGGCTGGGTCGTGAAGCAGGTGGAGCCCGAACTCCTGGAGCAACCCGCGCCGGCCGCACAGGCCCGGTCGCCGAGAATGCTATGGATCGATGCGATCCTCATCTGGACGATCGTCTACGGCTGGGCCTTTTTCGCCATCGCCGCCCTGCGACGGGCCCGGCGGCGGGGCCGATTCCGGCGGGCCTTGCGGGACGGCCTGCTGACGGCGGTCGCGTTCGTCGGCTCGTTGATCGGCGGGTTCTGGGCGGCGACGGAACTCTGGCGGAGCTACTTCTTTGACCCGACACCCCTTTAGCCGTCTGCTGATCGCCGCGTGTGCCGCGGCCCTGCTCTCCGGCTGCGGGCCGACGACCGTCGGCGACCTCCGCCGCCGCGACCTCTTCGACGCCATGCTCATGGCCTGGGTCCTCGGCCTCGCCCTCCTCTGGCGCTGGTGGGCCCGACCCCGGCCCGGCGACCGCGATCGGGGATGACCGCGCCGTCTCTCCGAAGATTCCGCGCGATCGCCCATTTTTCGGTTATAGGGTCCGCGGCTTTTTTCGAGTTTATAGGGCGGAGCGCCTTGCGCCGCTTCGCTCTTTGACAACTCGGTTCGGGCCGGTCGGGCGCCGGCCGCCGCCCGTCGCACCTCATCCTCGTCTTCCCAACGTCCTCGCGACGGCGAGCGTCCGCCCCCGGAAACCGGCCCTGGATATGGAACTCAAATGGGGACGCGTCGAGAATCCGCGGGATACGACGAAGGAATTCGTTTTTGCCGGCCCTCGGCGCGAAACAAAGCCACTTCGCCCCCGCCCCCCTCGGCGCGGAACGAACCGAACGGGGCACTGGAGACCCTGGGCAAGGCCTGCGGGCTGACTTCTTCGTCTCCCGTAGCAGGCACGCTCCGCGTGCCGTCCGCCATACCACAAGGACGCGGATGGAGGGCGGACGGCACGCGGAGCGTGCCTGCTACGGGGAGGGAGCCGCCCTCCAACCTCCGGCGCGGAACGAACCGAACGGGGCATTGGGGACCCTGGGATGTCCCTGCGGCCCCGAGGCCGTTTTTCGGAACGAACCGAACGGGGCCTTGGAGACATCGGGCAAGCTGTGCCGGCGACCCGTCCCGGCGCGGAACGAACCGAAGATCCCCCCGACCCTGGCCCGTCAGGGGGCATGTCTCAACCACCCAGCTCCTGGGGCCGGCGATACCCGCCGGGGACGCTGCGGCTCCGGCCGGGTGGGATCGTCTGCCAGGTGCTCTCGGGGCGCAGGAGCCGGACGAGGTAGAGGATCTGGCCCGTGTGGTAGGCCACGTGCGACATCCCGCGCAGCAACGCCTGCCGCGCCGAGTGGGCCTCGCCGCGGATGGTCACCGTGATCGCCATGTCCGCGTCGGTCAAGCCGTCCAGCGCGTCGAACAGGGTCTCCCAGCCGCGCTCCCACGCCGCCATCAGGTTCTCCCGCGAGTCCTCGTCCTTGAGGACGAACTCCCCGTCGCGGTCGCGGGTCGGCTTCTCGCCGTCGCTCGTCTTGAAGTCGGCCCAGCGCGAGGCCATGTTCCCGGCCAGGTGCTTGACGATCAACGCGACCGGGTTGACCGCATCCCCCGGACGTCGGAAGAAGTCCCCGTCGTCAAGCTCCGCCATCGCCCGATCGGCCATGACCTTGTGCCGCCGGAACTCGTGCCGGATGTCCGCCAGGAGATCGTCCAATGCCCCCTCCAAACCACCCGCTCAGGGGAGTGTCGTGAATGGGATCGCCGGCTCACGCCGGTGCAACTCTCGCAGAAGATCCAGGATGAAGGCATCGCCCACGGCGGATGCCTGGTCGGGTTCGGCCAATCGCTGGCCGAGCGGCCGGGTGCTGTTGAAGCGGATGAACCACGAACCTTCGAGGAGTCCTTGGTTCCAGAGGGGGGCCTTCCGGATGGCGATTCGCTGGATGGCCTGCTCGAAGAACTCGGACCACTTCAGGCCGTCCTTGCGGGTGCTGTCGGCCACCTCGTCAAACAAGACGACGTAGCCGATGACGATCTCCGGGTGCAACTGCTGGACGTTCGCCACCTCGTCCATATGGTCGTCGATCCTGTTGGGGACCGTGCCCGAGGCGTTCCGCCACATCGATTTCAGCGAAATCAGGAGGCGGAACTTGCCGGCGAACTCGTAGGCGACATCCCAGTCTTTCGTCCGGGCCAAGCCCCTGACCTTCAACTCCCCGCCGGTCCCCCCACGTGTCCCCTCCGCGGGGAGTCCGTGAGCCGCCAGCCGATCCTTGATGAAATCGGCCATCGCCAGGAGCCGGTCGGACGACTGCGTCGGGCGCCGGATGATAGCGTCGATGGTTTGTTCGAGATCCAAGAGTCGTACCCCTCAAGTCGCGACCCGTATGAGCTGAGATCCATCCCGAACCGGCCGGAAAAGTGGCCACCCTACTGTAACCCAAAGCGGGTTGATCTGCTCGGCTATCGCGGCCGCGGGCAACGTGGTATATGCTCGATCTTATGAGGCACGACCCCGCGCAGACCCGGCTCGCCTTCGCGTCGGACAACACGCCCGAGGGCCTCCATGGCCTGCTCAAAGAGAATCGGGCCGCCAGGGCATGCCCCTGGCCGGCCCCCTTCGACAGGACGGATCATCGCCTCCACCTCGGCGACGCCCGAGACCTGTCCTGGATCCCCGACGAGTCGGTCCACCTCGTCGTGACCAGCCCACCCTACTGGACCCTCAAGGATTACGAGCATTCCGAAGGACAGTTGGGGGATATCGAGGACTACGAGGCATTCCTCACGGAGCTGGACAAGGTTTGGCGGGAATGCGGCAGGGTGCTTGTACCGGGGGGGCGCATCTGCTGCGTCGTCGGCGACGTCTGCATCCCCCGCAAGCAGGGGGGCCGGCACTTCATCATGCCGCTGCATGCCGACATCCAGGTCCGGACCCGCAAGATCGGCCTCGACTGCTTGACCCCCATCCTCTGGCACAAAATCGCCAACGGTGTGACCGAGGCCAAGGGCAACGGGGCCGGGTTCTACGGCAAGCCCTACCAGCCGGGGTCCGTCATCAAGAATGATATGGAGCACATCCTGTTCATGAGGAAGGGGGGCAAGTATCGCTCCGTGACACGTCAGCATATGCTGCTCTCGATGCTCACGAAGGAGGAGATGCAGGGATGGTTCCGGTCGTTCTGGGACGACGTCCGGGGCTCATCGACCCGAGGAGGTCATCCCGCCCCATTCCCGGTCGAGCTGGCCGAGAGGCTGGTCCGCATGTTCTCGTTCGCCGGTGACTGGGTGCTGGACCCGTTTATGGGACAGGGTTCGACGAACTTGGCCGCGATCGCCGCCGGCCGCAATTCCATCGGTAACGAGTTAGAGAAGAAGTATTACGACATGGCTTGGTCGAAGATGACCAGCGCGGCGGCCGTGCCCCGTTTCGTCGGCGCGATCCACGCCACCATCAGCCGGGTCGAATTCGACGATCCAATCCATGCGAGGACTGCTTGAGGGGCACGTCCGGTGGCCGCGGCGGACGGGCGGTCCTGCCGGCTCGCCGGCCCGGGGAACCATCGGCCACGCTGCACACGCACCAGCGTTCGAACCGTCGCCGCCCGCGTCGCGACTTTTCGCTTGCGGGCCGCGCGACGATCGGTCATCCTCGGGGGCGGCGTGGGATCATCATGTGCATTCTCGGATTGTCTCAACCGTGGAGGTGACGACGATGGCCGGCACGTTCGAGCTGAAGGGGACGGAGTCGAACGAGTACGTGTTCAACCTCAAGGCCGCCAACGGCGAGGTGATCCTGACGAGCCAGCGGTACAAGGCGAAGTCGGGCGCGGCCGAGGGGATCGAGTCGGTCCGGGTCAACGCGGCGCACGACGAGCGATTCGACCGGCGGACGTCCACCGCGGGCGAGCCGTACTTCGTCCTCAAGGCGGCCAACGGCCAGGTCATCGGCACGAGCGAGATGTACTCGGCGACCGCGGCCATGGAGAAGGGGATCGCCTCGGTGAGGGCGAACGCCTCCGAGGCGAAGGTCCACGACACCACGGGGGCGGCCGGGTCGGGCTGAGAGGGGTTATGGCACGAGTCCGGGGTCGAGGCAGGGGGAAGGGGCCCGTCACGTGGGAGACGGTGCGCCAGGTCGCCGGCGCGCTGCCGGGGGCCGTGGAGGGGACGTCCTACGGCACGCCGGCGTTCCACGTGCGGAAGACGCTCTTCGTCCGGCTTCATCAGGACGGCGATGCGCTGGTCGTCAAGGTCGCCGAGGCCGATCGGGCGATGCGGATGAGGGCCGACCCGGAGACTTTCTCCATCACCGATCACTATAGGAATTATCCTTGGATGCTCGTGCGGCTCGCGACGGTCGACCCGGCGGACCTGGCCGACCTCGTGACGGAGGCGTGGCGCCTGGGCGCGCCGAAGCGTCGGATCGACGCCCGCGACGACGCTTGACCTCTCCTCATGAGGTGCGGCGTGGCCGGGGACGGGACCGAGACGATGGGTCTCTCCGGTCCCGGTCCGGTCCTCCGGGAGGTGGCGGTTAAACTTCCGCTCATCTTCATCCCTCGGCGGAACGACTCGGGTATAAGGGGGGCAATGTCGGCGTTCCGCCGGCTCGACCGCACCCGTGTGGAGGGAACGACCGTGAAGCTGCGACTCGGATTCGCCCTCGCTTCGGCCTTGATCGTGTTCGGCCTGGCCTCGACGACGAAGGCCCAGGACCCCGCGGCCCGCTACGAGAAGGTCCGCAAGATCGCCATCGGCGGCGAAGGCGGCTGGGACTTCCTCGAGGTCGACTCCGCCAACCGCAAGCTGTACGTCGCGCGGGGCAACCGCGTCATCGTCGTCGACCTGGACACCGAGAAGGTCGTCGGCGAGATCGCCGGGACCCCGGGCGTCCACGGGATCGCCTTCGTCCCCGGGCTCAACCGGGGCTTCACCAGCAACGGCGGCAACTCGACCGTCACCGCCTTCGACCTCAAGACCTTGAAGACCCTCGGCACGGTCAAGGCGAACGGCCGGCCTGATATCATCATCTATGAGCCGGTCAGTCGACGGGTCCTCAGCTTCAACCACGCGACCAACGACATCACCGCGATCGACCCGGCCGCGATGAAGGTCGTCGGCACCCTCGCCGCGGGCGGCGTCCCCGAGCTGGCCTGCGCCGACGAGAAGGGGCACGTCTTCTGCAACCTGGAAGACAAGAGCGAGGTCCTCGAGTTCGACGCCAAGACCATGAAGATGATCAAGACGTACTCGCTGGCCCCCGGCGAGGAGCCGACCGGCCTGGCCTTCGACGCCAAGCAGCGCAAGCTCTTCAGCACCTGTGCCAACCGGAAGCTGATCGTCTCCGACGCCGACAGCGGCAAGGTCGTCCAGGCCCTCGAGATCGGCACCGGCCCCGACGGCTGCGTCTTCGACGCCGACCGCAAGCTGATCTTCAGCTCCAACGGCGGCGACGGCACGCTGACCATCATCCGCGAGACGTCCCCCGGCAAGTACGAGGTCGCCGGGAACATCAAGACCCAGGTGAGCGCCAAGACGATCGCGCTGGACCCCAAGACCCACCGCCTCTACCTCTCCGCCGCCACCCGGGCGGCGACCCCCGCCGCGGCCAAGAAGGGCGGCCGACCCGGCTACGAGCCCGGCTCGTTCGTCGTCCTGGTCGTCGGCGAGTGACCCGGAGGATTCCCCGTAGGGCAGGGCTTGCCCTGCCGACATCATGAAGAGGCAGGGCAAGCCCTGCCCTACGGGGCTGACCTGGCGTCCGGATCAGGTGTCGCCCTCGGAAAGCGCCGCGCGGATGCGGAGGCAGGTGCGGAGCAGGGGGGCGAGGTCGTCGAGGGCCAGCGCGTTGGGGCCGTCGGAGAGGGCCTCGTCGGGGCGGGGATGGACCTCGAGGAAGAGGGCGTCGCAGCCGGCGGCGACGGCGGCACGGGCCAGGTAGGGGACCATCGCACGCTCGCCGGAGGAGACGCCGGGGCCGGCGCTCGGGAGCTGGACGGAGTGGGTCGCGTCGAAGACGACGGGGGCGCCGGTGGCCTGCATCTGGGGGATGGCGCGGAAGTCGTTGACGAGCCGGCCGTAGCCGAAGGTCGTGCCGCGCTCGGTCAGCAGGACGCCGGGGGCGCCGGCGCCGATGACCTTGGCGACGACGTGAGTCATGTCCCAAGGGGCCATGAACTGACCCTTCTTCACGTTCAACGGCCGGCCCGTCGCCGACGCCGCCTCGAGCAGGTCCGTCTGCCGCGCCAGGAAGGCCGGGATCTGCAAGAGGTCGACGACCTCGGCGATCGGCGCCGCTTGATGCGTCTCGTGGACGTCGGTCGTCACCGGCAGCGACGTCTCGGCCTTGACCCGCTCGAAGATCCGCAATCCCCCTTCGAGCCCCGGCCCTCGGAAGCTGGACTTCGAGGTCCGGTTGGCCTTGTCGAACGACGCCTTGAAGACCAGGGGGACCCCTAGGTCGCCGCAGATCTCGACGAGCCGTCGCGCGATGGTGAGCGTCATGTCGCCCGGCTCCATCACGCAAGGCCCGCCGATCAGGGCCAAGGGCCTCCCGCGGCCGATCGTCATCGGGCCGATCGTCACCGGGTTGGGCACGTCCATGTTTCCTCCTCCGTTTCGAGAGAACCCCCGGACCGGCGACATCTTACCGCCGGGGCCCCCCGGCGCCGACCCGCGTCCCGCTTGACGATCGGCGGGCCGAGGGCCTAATGTCGGGCGATCGGGGCGGGAGGGCCGCCCGAGGGACGAGACCGTGGCCCGAAGAGTGGACGCGATGCCGATCATCCCGTCGCAGGCGTTGGACGTGGCCCCGACCGAGGCGATCCGCCCGCACTTCCCGGCCCTGGCGCGCCGGCACCGCGGCCGCGAGGTCGCGTACTTCGACGGGCCCGGCGGCACGCAGGTCCCCCTGGCCGTCGTCGAGGCGATGGCGGACTACCTGCTCCACCACAACGCCAACACCCACTGGAACTACCCGACCAGCCACGAGACCGACGCCGCGATCGCCGACGCCCGCGCCGCCTTGGCCGACTTCCTCGGCGCCGAGCCGGCCGAGGTCGCCTTCGGCGCGAACATGACGACGTTGACGTATCATCTCTCGCGCTCCCTCGGCCGCGGGATGGGGCCGGGGGATGAGATTGTCGTCACCGAGCTCGACCACCACGCCAATGTCGACCCCTGGCGCGCGCTGGAGGTCGAGCGCGGGGTGACGATCAAGGTCGTGCGGATGCGGGTCGAGGACGGCCGGCTCGACATGGACGACCTCGCGCGGCAGGTCGGCCCGCGCACGAAGCTGCTGGCCATCGGCGCCGCGTCGAACGCCTTGGGGACGATCAACGACGTCCGTGCCGCCGCGGCGATCGCCCGCGACGCCGGCGCCGCGGTCTTCGTCGACGCGGTCCACTACGCCCCGCACGCGCCGATGGACGTGAAGGCCCTCGGCTGCGACTTCCTCGCCTGCTCGGCTTACAAGTTCTACGGCCCGCACATCGGCGTCCTCTACGGTCGCCGCGACCGCCTCGAGGCGCTCGACGTGCCGAAGCTCCGGCCGGCCTCGGACGAGGCCCCCGAGCGGTTCGAGACGGGGACCTTGAGCCACGAGGGGATCGTCGGCGCCGGCGCGACGGTGGACTACCTCGCCTCGCTCGCCGCCGGCCCGACCCGACGGGCCCGGCTCGAGGCCGCCCTGGCCGCCTTCCACGCGCGTGCCTCGGGGATGCTGACGAGGCTCTGGGAGGGTCTCGAGGTGATCGACGGCGTCCGGCTCTTCGGCCCGCCGCCGTCGTCGCCGCGGACGGCGACCCTGTCGTTCGTCGTGGCCGGCGTGCCGTCGGCGGAGGTCGCGCGCCGGCTGGCGTCGCGGGCCGTGTTCGTCTCGAACGGCGACTTCTACGCCACCACCGCCGTCGCCCGCCTCGGCCACGCCGACGACGGCCTCGTCCGCGCCGGCTGCGCCCTGTACACGACCGACGACGAGATCGACCGCCTCGTCGAGGGCGTCCGTGCCATCGCCCGCGGGGGAGAGTGAGGGCGGCTCATCTCAACTCAACGGATCGAGAATGGCAAGGCGACGGCCTCGCCGTCGAGATCGGCCCGGAGCTCGCCGCTGAGCGCGCCGGACTCGCCGTAGGGGCCGACGGCCGAGGCGAACTGGCCCGCCTTGGAGGGGTCCTCCGGGTGGGGTCGCGGCGACAGCGGCACTTGCTGGCCGCCCCCCGGATCGACGGCGACGCGGACTCCCGTCGGTGGCGGTTCGAGGGGGGTCTTCTTGTCGGCCTGGAGGAAGTAGGCGACGATCACCGAGTTCCGGCCCGCGTCCCGCGACGACTGCGCCGGGGGCTGGTCGAGGAGGACCTCGGCGAAGCCCCGGCCGCCGGGCAACGTGAGCAGGACCCCGCCGTGCGGCGGCGGGTCGGTCGGAAACGTCTTGGGCGACCGGCTACAGCCGAGGATCAGGGCGATCAGCAGGGCGGGCGTCGCCCGCCGGGCGAGGCGTTTCATCGGTCCTCTTCGATTCGAAGCCGGGTCGAGTCGGACGGCGCGGCGGCCGGGACTGCCGTCCCAGCCCCCGACCCCGATCGATCCGATCAATAGGCGTCGGAGCTGACGACCTCGTTGAAGTTGCGGGTCGAGAGGGCCTGGAAGACGCCCATCTGCGTGCCGGGGCCGATCGTGTAGACGTAGTTCGCGTAGGTCACGCCGAAGGGCAGGTAGCCGTGCGCGCCGCTGGAGCCCGGGTTGAACTTCCAGGTGTTGATCGAGTCCTTGATGAACCGGACCGAGCCGTCGCAGAAGGCGAAGTTGGCCCCGCCGGGGTGGAGGCTCTGGGCGACGGTCGGGTAATAGTAATTAGGGCGTGACCCGCCGCCCGCTCCCCTGGACTTCGTTTGCTGATAAGGAGTTGTGGCGGTAGGGGGTGGGAAACGAGGCCCCCCTGGGGCAGAACATCGGTCTCTACGCATCCGATGAGACCGCACCCAGGGGACCCCGC
>DASZMJ010000185.1:0-8061 GCA_035551935.1 Isosphaeraceae bacterium | reverse complement strand
GTCCCCCCTGAGGGCGGCCAGGGCGACCTGGGCCTTGAACGCCGCCGTGTGGACTTTCCGCTTGCCTGCCATCTCTCCCCCTTTGCTCGACCACCGGCGTAGCTTAACCGGTGGTCCAGTTTTCGGGGTCCACTATACTTCTTGTTCTTGATCCGCGCCTCGGTGTCGAAGAACTGCCGCGAGACGTCCTGCGAGCTGAGCTTCTGGCCCTGGAGCTCGCCGAGCCGGACGACGTCCTCGACGAAGCTGTCGAGCTTCTCGGCCGGGATCCGCGCCTCCCACGTCCCCGACCGCTGCGCGCCGGGCGATCCCTGGAGATTCGAGTTGGCGACGTAGCCGTCGACCTCGCGCACCAATCGCGTCAAGGCCCGTTCGGCCCTGGCGAAGTCCTCGACGGTCAGGTCGATCGTCGCGTAGTAGATGATCTTGCGCTGGCTGGCGGGCGTGGGGGCCTTCGCCGCGGCCTTCTCCCCGCCGGCGGGGGTCTGCGATGCCGCTGCATGGTTCGCAAGGCCGAGTTGCTTCAACTCGCCCGTGGCCATCGCTCCGGTGTCCTGGTACTTCCGGGCGCCCACGGGCGCCGCCCCGTCCTCGGCCCCGCAGCCGGGCGCGAGGAGCAGGCCGGCCGCGATCCAGATCCGGTGGCGTCGTCGGATGGTCATCGTCGTCGGGCCTCGGGGGAAGGGGGGCGCGGCGGCCGGCGGTTGTCGAGGGCCCGCACCCTCCTCTTCATAACGATCGACCCGAAGGAATGTTCGCGACGCGGCCGTTCTCCCTCTCCCTCGGAACGATCGAGAACGAACGTCCCGGGATGAGCCGGTTGTGTCGGGCCGTGGCAGGTGGTCGAGCGTGCTCGTGTCGGTTCGGGTCACGAGCGTGCCTCCGACGGAGCGAGCCATGATACCCGATCCGCCCGAGATCGAGCAGGCCATGAGGCAGTTCTCCGACTGCACGACCGGCGGCGATCCGCCGCGCCGGAGGCGACCAAGCTCGGCCGCGGGGGCGTCAGCCTCCACGCGTGCGCAAGGCCCGGACGCCCACCAGGGCAAACGCATCTAATTCACAAATCCTTGTCTGCAAAGAACTTGCGACTAGTTGAATTCCGTGCACTAGATTGCAAATCCTTGCAGGACAAGGATTTGCGAAACACGTGCGTTCGCCCTGGGACGCCCACGGGGCTGCGCGTGACGGTGGACATCCTCGACGTAGGGGAGGGGAGTCCGGTGTCTGGAAGCCGAGGACTTGGCAAGCCTCCCGTCGGGCCCCCGGGCCGATTGACCGGGCGGGGACGGCACCGCTAGACTCGGCGGCACGCCGGGGAGGTTCTCCCCGGGGGACGACCCGGGTGCGAGAGAGAGAAGGCCTGCGATGGGAGTTCTCTCCGTCGAGCCGACCCCGGCCGGGCCGGAGGTCGCCACCGGCGTCGCGGCGAGCCGCCGGCGGTTCGCGATCCTCGTTGCGCTGTTCGTCGCCGAGGCGGCCGGGTTCCTGGCGGTCACCTATCCGGGCCTCAACTCCTTCACGGACTTCTGCTTCGCGGACTTCGGCGCCGACCTCTGTAGCTTCGAGCTGATGCGCCGCGGGCGGGTCCCCGTCGTCGATTTCGGCTATATCTACGGGCTCATCCCGCTGGTCCTCGGGGATTACTGGTATCGCCTGACGGGCCTCGGGCCTACGGGCTGGAAGCTCTGGTGCGCGGCGACGACGATCGCGCTGGTCGTGTCCTCATGCCGGTACGCGCGGCGCGTGGAGGCCGGCCCCGCGGGCTGGGCCCTGATGGCGCTGGCGTTGCCGATCCTGTTGTCGCGAAAGGCGGTGGTGTTCGCCAAGGGGATCGAGCCACTGCTCCTGATCGCCAGCCTGACGGCGCTGGTCGGCGGCCGTCGCGGCGCGGCGCTGTGCTGGGCGATGGCCTGCGTGTTCGTCAAGTCGGGCCTCTCAGCCTGCTGGGCCGCGGCGCTGGGGGCCTTGATCGTCGCGCGCGAATGGCGGCGGCCGTCGCGACTGGCGCGGGAACTGGCGCCCGCGGCGGGCCTGGGCGTCGCCCTGTTCGCGGCGACCGCCTGGCGGTTCGGCCCGTTGGCCGCGACCCGGTCCATCGTCCCGCTCGACGGGGCGCGGGTCTACGCCGAGAATCACTTCGGCTTCTTCCGGGGCATCGGCCGGAACTTCTGGGCGCCGCCCGGGGCGCGCTGGACGTATTACCTCGGCACCCCGGCCGGCTCGTGGCTGGCGGCGTCGGCCGTGCTGGTCGTCGGCGGCGTGCTCGCCGCCCGCCGCCTCTGGCTCGGCCGCACGTCGCACGCCGGCCGCGACGAGGCCGTCGTCCTCTGCGCGATCGCCCACACGACATTCGTGACGATGATGTACGGCAACGCGTGGTCGTGGGGCCACTACGGCTATATCCTGATCCTCGGCGTCGTCGCGGCCTCCACCGCCGGCCGCCTGGCGACCGCCGCGACGATCGCGCTGGCCGCCCTGTCGATCCCGGCCGACGCCGGCTTCCTCCGCCACGCCGCCAACCTCTGGCGGCGGACCGCCCCGAGCCCCGCGACCTACGGCCTCCACGCGAGCGATCGCGAGCGGAGCGACTGGGCCGAGATCCGCCGGCGGATCGACGGCGAGTCGGCGGCCCTGCTGGCCGTGAGCGACGGCGCCGCCGTGATCGACCGGCGATTCGCCCCGCCGTGCGTCTTCTACCTCGACCACGCCGAGGCCCGGCCGGCGGAGGTCGAGGACAAGCTCCAGCAGCTCCGCGCCTGCTCGATGGTCGTCTGCTGGACCCCCGTCCTCTTGTCGTACATGGTCCCCCCCGAACGCTTTCCCGAGTTCGCCCCGGCGCTGGCCGACTTCGAGGTCGTCCTCGACCGGCCCCCGTTCCGCCTCTACCGCCGCGTCCGGGGCGCCGCCGGCCGGCCCTCGTCCCCTCCCTCGGCCGTCGCCCGGGCGCCCTGACGGGCGGCCGCGAGGCGCCTCGACTTCGCGAGGCGCCCGGACCGAACTCCGAACTCGTCGCCCAGCAATGCTCTCTGGACCGGCCACTTTTTCCCAACATCAGGGCCGGGACGACGACCTCCTCACGGGCCCGACGACGGCCCGGGGGCGGTCGCGAGCTTGCCGGGGGCGAGGTTCACGACCTGGGAGCGGGCGTCGTCGTACAGGGCGCGCTCGGCCTCTGCGGAGCGTCGGGCGTTGACCTCCAGCCGGCCCGAGCCGAAGGAGCCGAGGTTCGGCAACGGGACGTGCGTCCGCGCCCCGACCTGCCCTTGCCAGACGGCCTCGCCGCCGCGGCGCAGCGCCAGCCGGGCGTCGAGCCGGAACAGGCGGTTGGAGGTCTGGAGGTAATAACCGGCGTGGGCCTCCGTGACCTCGACCTCCAGCCGATACGGCGCCCGCTCGGCCCAGAGGTCGCGGAACGGCGAGGAGGCGGACTCGACCACGAAGCCGCGCGTCCGGAGGGCGTCGAGCAACGCCGGGCGGAGGTCCGTGTCGTAGGGAGGGGCCTCGGGCTGGTACGAGTTCGGGCACGAGATCGAGGGGACGACTACCCCGGACCGGGCGACGATCGTCGCGGCCAGGGCGCGGGCGTCGGCCACGGGCCGGGCCGCGATCGAGTCGGGGAGCGGGTCGAGCCGGTCGACGACCTCGGCGCAGTGCAGCAGCGCCTCGCCGGCGCGGCCGTCGGCCAGGAGCCGGCGGCCTTCGGCCAGCTCGTCGGCGGCGAACCGCCCCGCGGCGCGGGCCAGGCGGTCGCGGGTCCGGTCGCGGATCGGCTCCAGGGCCGGGTCGCTCCGGGCCCGGCGGTCGAGGTCGCGGCAGCGGTCGAAGTCGAGTTCGGCCGGCGTCCCCTCGTCGTCGGCCAGCGACGCCCGGGCCGCCGCCAGCCGCTCGGCCCGGCCCCGGTCGCGGTGGGCCTGCCAGAGCCCCCCGGCCCACTTGCCGACGCCGATGACGAGGACCAGCGCCGCCAGGAGCCCCAAGCCCGCCCACGCCCAGGACGGTACCTCGACCGGCTTCGGCGGCGGAAGGTCCGGCAGCGGCGGCGGTTCGGGCCGGGCTCGGGGGAAGAACGGGGCTTCCAGGAGGGTCGAGCAACGGGCGCAGCGGAACCGCCGGCCCGGCGTCAGGGCCTCGGGCCGGAATCGCGCGCCACACTCCGGGCAGGTGAAGACCCCCGCCATCCCGCTCGACCGCCCCCGCTCAGGACCTCGATCGTCTCCCCAAATACTAGACGATCGACGACCCGTTTTGTTCGACAACGACGCGGCATTAACGGCTGGATGTACACTGATGGATGATCCAGGTATCGACGTCGGAGAGCATCGGGGCGGTGAGGCGGTGGGCGCAGGGGTAGGCGTGGAAGGCGACGCGGAGGCCGCCGGCGCGGAGGGCGGCGACGTCGCGGCGGGCCTGGGCGATCGGGGCGCGGCCGTTCCACTCGCCGTGGGTGACGAGCACGCGGAGGTCGCGGCAGGCCGACAGCCGACCGAGCGGGCGGAAGCCGCCGGGGATCCAGCCGTTCAGCGCGACGATGCCGGCGAACCGCTCGGGGTAGCAGAGGCCGAGCCGGTAGGCGACCGCGGCCCCCTCGCCGCAGCCGACCAGGAAGATCCGCTCGGAGTGGACGTGCAACGCCCGACGCGTCTGGCGGACGGCCTCGAAGACGGCTTCCTCCAGCGCGTCGATCGGGTCGGGTTCGCCGGCCAGGAGCCGTCGGAAGGCTTCGGCGTCGTCGGCCGCCGGCCGCCTCGGCCGCCGACCGCGGTCGCCGCGGGCGAAGGCCGGGCCCCACGAGTAGCCGGCGACGCGCCCCTCGCGCTCGATCGGCTCGGGCCCGCGGAGGCCCAGGCCGACGTAGTTCCGCCAGCTTAACGCCGGCATCGACCGGAGCAACTGCTGCTCGTCGCCCCCCCGGCCGTGCAGGAGCACCAGGAGCGGATAGGCGTAGTTCGGCTCATACCGCTGCGGGATGAACCGGGCCTCCGCGAGCGGGGCCGCCCCGCTCGCCGAGGCGGCCGAGCGCTCGGTCGCGGGTGGGGTGGGCCGCCGGTCGTCGGACATCACGGGTGCTCCTCGTCTGTTGCCAACCGCCCCTCGGCGCCCGGGCCGGGAACCGCCTGGACCCCGCCCTGTGTCGTTGTGGGAAGCATATCCACCGAATCGCCGCCCTTCAACCGATCTCCATGAGGTTTTTCGATTTCGGCTCAAGTTTCGCGCCGCGACGACCGACGATCGCGCAAGCTGACCATGACTCCTCGGGTTGTAGCGATTAATCGCCGTCGAGTCGGTCACGCCTTCTTGCCCTTCGGCCTCGGGAAGACCCGCAGCGCCCGGGCGGCGGCCCGCTGCTCCTGGAGCGCCACCAGCTTCGCCCGGCGTGCCTGCATGGCCGCGACGAGCTGCGCCCGACGCTCCGCCGGGGTCGGCTTGGTCGTCGTGGTCGTGGTCGGGTTGGCGTTGACCGTCGTGGAAACGGAGGTGGTCAGGGGGTTGGGGATATTGGCGGCGGCCGCGGCGTTCAGGGCGACATTGACGGCCGAGGAGGCGGCGACGTTGTTGGACTTGTTCATCTCGTTGAGGCTGTTATCCGGGTCGACCTGCACCAGGATGTACCCCGGCGCCACGCCCGAGCTGACCAGGCCCGCCGGCGGCGCCCCGGAGAAGGTCAAGGTCTGGGTGACGTCCTGCGCGGCGCCGGCCTTGACATTCTGGAGCGTCGTCGAGCCGACGAGCACGCCGGTGCTCGAGGTCGCCGAGTCGGCCAGGTAATAGCGGAGGGTGATCGGGCCCGAGTCGGCCTGGCCGAGGTTGGCGATCGTGGCCGAGACCTGGAACGGCTGGCCCCAGACGACCGCCGTCACCGGCGCCTGCACGTTCGACGGCGCCAGGTCGGGCAGCGCGGTCGTCGGCAACGTCGTTGGGGCCGCGATCGCCAGCGTCGCCTGGTCGAGCCCCGTGCCCTGCGTCGGCACGTGCGGGAAGACCGGGCTGGTCACGCCGTCGGCGTCCTGCTCGACCGACATCGTGAAGCTGTTCGAGCCGGCCAGGACCGCGGGCGGGACGGCCGGCAAGGTGACGGCCTGCGAGATCGTCGTCGACTGCCCCGCCGGGATCGCCGGCACCGGCACGCTGGCGATGGCGAAGTCGGTCGAGCCCCCGAGCGTCGCGCCGGTCGGCGCCAGCTTGATGAGCGCCCGGGTCGCCGGCGCGTCGCCGGTGCCGGTGTTGGTGATCGTCTCGGTGACGGTGACGGTGCTGCCCCAGCTCGTGCTCGCGGTGTCCAGGGTCAACCCCTTGCCGACGAGCACCGCCGGGGCGTCGGGCGCGATGGTCAGGGCGGCCGAGTCGATGCCCGACCCCTGGTTCATCTTGTCGCCGAGGTTGGCCTCGCCCTCGACGTTGTTCGGGTCGACGGCCAGGCTGATGTAGACGGGGCCGGTCGGCCCGGCGCCGGCGATCGGGGTGGCGGGCAGGTTGATGACTTGGTCGAAGTTCGTCCTGGTCCCCGAGGCCAGGCCGCCGGGGATGTTGACGGTGCCGACGAGGGTGGCCGAGGCGTCGAGCGTCGGGCTGGCCGAGGCGAAGACGTCGACCTGGAACGGCACGGTCGCGTCGCCGGCGCCGAGGTTCTGGATCGTCCCCTGGGCGTGGAACGACTCGCCCCAGTTCAGCGACGAGACCGACGTATGGAACGCCGTGGCGACGAGGTCGGGCGGCATGCCCGGGATGCCGGTCAGGAGCTGCCGGCCTTCCAGCGGCTCGAACCGCAGGATCATGGGGCCTCGGCCCCAGGCCCGCCTTCGCGCGGCGGCCCGACGGTCGTGCGACGACATGGTGACCTCTCCTCCCTGAGAAGCCGACTCTCCGCGGCCTTCCCGGCCGCGACAACCCGAATCCTGGGTTGTCCACGATACCCTATCAACCCCCCCCGTTTCGGTCAAGCCGCGCCGCCCCGCCCCGCCGCGCACCCCGATCGTCGCCGACCCCTTCGGATCAGCCTTCATGGATCGGAAGCGGTGTTCCGGGGCCCGGAAACGGGCCTCAGAAGCGTCGCGGCGGGGCCTCGGTCGTCGTCGGCGCCACGCCGATGACGACCGAGGACGCCGGCCGGGACGTCGGGGGCGAGGGTATCTCATCCAAAATCATGACGTAATCGTAAGTTGCATCATCCTTCGGTTCGTTCCGCGCCGGCGTTTCGGGGGCCGGCGGCGGGGTCCACGCGGGCTCGTTCTCGCTGCTGGAGAGGATGCGGCCGTAGAGCTTCAGCCGCGCGTTCTTGCACGCGATCAGCGCCGTCGAGAGTTGCCGGCAGGTGCGCTGGTGGTCCTGCAGGTAGCGGTGCCGCCGCATGCCGTCGTCGCTGACGTCGACGGCCGCCGCGTCTATCACCTGTCGCCGCTGCTCGGCCTCCTCGGCCTCCAGCTCCGGCAGCAGCGAGGCCAGCGCCTCCCATTCCTGGGCGATGATCGCGCGGAGCCGCTCCATCGGCCGATCCGCGTCGATCGCGATGCCCTTCTCGGTGTACTTGGCGTGGGTCTTCAGGTGCGCGTCGCAGGCGACGTCCAGCGCCATGCCCAGGCCATGCACCTCGCGGGCGCGCTCGTCGTCGAGGTCGCCCGGGGCGCAGCCGAGCATCGTCAGCATCCGCTCGCGCCACTCGGGGCAGAGGTGGCCGCTGCCGGTGAGCTGCTCGTCCATCTCCTCCCATTTGGCGATCAGCCACCGCACCCCGTCGGCGCGGGCCAGCAGCGGCACGATCAGGTCCTGCCGGCCGCGGCCGACGAGCGCGGTCGTCTCAGTGAGGCTCTGGGCGCGCCCCGCGTCGAACGCCTCGCCGGCCTGGCGCATGCGGGCCGATGCCGCCGCGGCGTCGGCCTTGCGGACGCGGCCCATGGCGACGGTGGCACAGCACATGTTGAAGACGAGGTTGCGTTCTTCTTCGGTCGCCGGCTGCTGGTCTTTGATCCATCGGGCCAACAATTGTTCGAATTCGGCGGGATCTTCGCCCGGCAGGACGGGCGCCAGCGAGCAGAGGCCGTGGAGCAGCGCGTTCTTGGCGGC
>DASZMJ010000184.1:0-8803 GCA_035551935.1 Isosphaeraceae bacterium | reverse complement strand
TCTATTGATAATTGAAAACGGCCTGAAAACCAGCCCCGGCGTCGAATCCCGGTGTCAGCTCAACCCCCTCGCCCAACATCCGATCCTGGCTGCAAGCCGAATCGGGCAAATGACTTGCTACGATAAGCTTAATGCCATTCGGGACATAGCGCTTTTATGGTTGTTGCTTCCGCGGTCGCCCTCGAGGACGTAGGCCCGATTCCAACCCCAGCCGGATCGCCGTCTCCCGGGTCCAGGGCTCGCCGCCGAGCGGTCGGCCGCGAGACACGGCGACTCGACCGCACCCCTCGTCTCGGCCATCGTCGCGCCCTCCGCTTCGAGACCGGCGATGGATCCCGATCCATGTTCCCGCGCCGGCGGGTTTTCGCCCAACCTTTTTTCCGAGGCGTCCGTCGGCGATCGCCCTCCGGTGGGTGAACCCCGCGTTGTCGAAAGGCAACGGCACTTGACGTTTGACAACCGGGGCGAACGCGCAGGTCACGCTCCGGCCTTGATTCGAAGGGTCGGAACGGCTAGGTTGCCGTGTCGAGTCGGCCGGGCGGCCCGGAGGCGGCCGGGGAGGGGACTGGCATGCCGGCGAACCTGCCCCCGCAATACAGCAAGGCCGAGGACGAGCTCCGCCGCGCCACGACGCCCGCCGAGAAGCTGGAGAAGCTCCGGGAACTGTTCCGCCTCCTGCCCAAGCACAAGGGGACCGAGAAGCTCCAGGCCGAGCTGAAGCAGAAGATCAGCCGCGCCCGCGACGACCTCGAAGGGTCCAAGGGGGTCGGCAAGAAGGCCGGCGTCTCGTACAAGGTCCCGCGCGAGGGGGCCGGGCAGATCGCGCTGGTCGGGGCCCCGAACGCGGGCAAGAGCGCCTTGCTGGCGGCGTTGACCAACGCCAAGCCCGAGGTCGCCGCCTACCCGTTCACGACCCGAGCCCCGCAGCCGGGCATCATGGCGTGGCAGGACGTGCGCATCCAGCTCGTGGACCTGCCGCCGGTCGCCGCCGAATACCTCGAGCCCTGGGTGCCGGGGATCGTCCGCGCCGCCGACGCCGCCTTGCTCGTCGCCGACCTCGCCGACGACGACACCGCCGACGTCACCGAGGCCGCGCTGGCGCGGCTCGCCGACGTCCACACGTTGCTCGTCGGTGAGCTACCCTTTGATTGCGAGGACGAATCCATCCAGCATGTGCCGACCGTGCTGGTCGCCAACAAGCTCGACGCCGAGGGTGCCGAGGGGAGGCTGGAGGTCCTCCGGGAGTGGTTCGGGCCGCGGTTTCCGGTCGTGGCCGGCTCGGCGAGCACCGGGGCGGGGCTAGACGCCGTGAGGGGAGCGGCTTACGATTTGCTAGGGGTGATGCGGATTTACACCAAAATCCCTGGCAAACCGATTGATCGTTCGCAACCATTCACGATCCCGCGGGGCGGGACCGTGGAAGACCTGGCGCGGGTCGTGCATCGCGACCTGGCGCAGTCCTTGAAGTTCGCCAGGGTCTGGGGCGTCGGGGCCTTCGACGGCCAGGCCGTCGGCCGCGACCACCCCTTGCACGACGCCGACGTGGTCGAGTTGCATGCCTGAAGGACCTTTGGGGCCGCGCGGGGGACCGGCGATGGAGCGGGCGTTGGTCGTCGAGGACGATAAGGACCATGCCGAGCTGACGGCGCGGCTGGTCCGCTCCTCCGGCCTGGAGCCGGTCGTCGCCGCGACCGGCGCCGAGGCCCTCCGCCGCGCCGCGGCCGAGGCGCCCGCCCTGATCATCCTCGACCTGATGCTCCCCGACCTCGACGGCTTCGACGTCTGCCGCGCGCTCCGCGCCGACCCGCGGACCCTGGCCACGCCGATCGTCATGCTCACCGGGCTCGACGCCGACGAGAGCCGCCGCCGCGGCTTCCGCGTCGGCGCCAACGCCTACCTGACCAAGCCGGTCCAGGCCCAGGCCTTGCGCGAGGCGATCGCCTCGGCCCGGGCCTGGCCCGACGAGCTCCGGCGGGCGGGGGTCCGCGGCGAGGTCCAGGTCGAATTGCTCAGCGCCACGACGTTCCTCCAGGAGGTCAACGACTTCCTCGCCACCCTCTATCCGGCCACCCCGCTGACCGCCGAACAGGCGACGCAGCTCCGCCAGGCGGTCATGGAGATCGGCCAGAACGCCATCGAGTGGGGCCACCGCCACGACCTCGCCCTCTTGGTCCGGGTCCACTGCCGGATCTTCGACGACCGCGTCGAGATCGTCGTCCGCGACCAGGGGCCCGGCTTCGACCCCGGCCACCTGCCGCACGCCGCCAGTCCCGACGACCCGCTGGCGCACCTCGAGGAGCGCGAGCGCCGCGGCCTCCGCGAGGGGGGGTTCGGCCTGGTCATCTCGCGCGGCATGGTCGACGAGCTCCGGCACAACGCCGCCGGCAACGAGGTCACGCTCGTCAAGCGCTTCCCGGCCCAGGGGCGATAATCGACCGGCATGCAACACACCCGCCCGACCCTCCTGATCCTCGACGACGAGCCCGAAGTCCTGCGCTCGCTCTACGACCTCTTCCGGCTCGACTACCGCGTCTTGACCTTCGAGCGCGGCGCCGAGGCGCTGCAGGCGCTGGAGAAGCACGACCCGCACGTCATCCTCTCCGACCAGCGGATGCCGACGATGACCGGCGTCGAGTTCCTCCGCCAGGCCCGCCGCCTCCGCCCCGACGCCACCCGGCTGCTCCTGACCGGCTATGCCGACATCAAGGCCGTCATCGACGCGATCAACCAGGGGGCCATCTTCCGCTACGTCACCAAGCCCTGGGAGGTCGACGAGCTCGGCACGATCGTCCGCCAGGCCGTCGAGCACCGCGACCTGATCGTCGAGCGGCAGCGGCTGGTCGCCGAGCTGAAGGAGACGAACGCGCGGCTCGTCGAGGCCAACCGCCTGAAGGCCGCGTTCATCGAGGTCGCCAGCCACGAGCTGAACACCCCCGTCGCCGTCGTCCTCGGCATGGCCGAGCTCTGGAAGCTGACCCAGGGGGCCGCCGCCGCCCCCGCCGAGCGCGGCTGGGTCGAGCGCATCCAGGCCGCCGGCAAGCGGCTCGCCTCGACCGTCGAACGTATGTTAAAACTCTTGAGGGCCGACCAGTTCGACCACCCGCTCGAGCTGAAGGAGGCCGAGCTCGAGCCCCTCTTGCGCAAGGCCGTCGCCGACCTCGCCCCGTTCCTCGAGGCGCGGCACCAGCGGGTCGACGTCCGCATCGGCGCCGGCCTCGGCGCCGCGGTCGTCGACCCGGCGAAGCTCGGCGACATCCTCACCAATCTCCTGGTCAACGCCATCAAGTTCACGCCCGACGGCGCCACGATCGAGGTCGCCGCCGAGCCCGACGGCGCCGACCGCGTTTGCTTCCGCGTCACCGACCCCGGCGTCGGCATCGGCCCGGCCGAGCGCCGGCACCTCTTCGAGCCGTTCTTCACCGGCTACGACACGTTGCACCACTCCTCGGGCGACTTCCAGTTCGGCAAGCGCGGCATCGGCCTGGGGCTCCACCTCGTCAAGACCTTCGTCGAGCTCCACGGCGGCACCGTCGACTGCTCCAGCGCCCCCAACCAGGGCTCCACCTTCGGCTTCACCCTCCCCCGCCGCCCGCCGCTCCTGAAGACCACCGCCAAGGTCGCGGGTTGAGGGATGGCGTGTTGCACACGCCCGACAGGACGATTCCGGCCGGGTGGCACGCCCAGGCAGGGCGTGGCCATCGGCCCGGCCACGCCCTGGCAGGGCGTGCCACCCGACCGTCACCGGCGACCGACGACGACCGATGCGTCGTCGTACCAGACGTGGATCGCGACGGTGAAGCCGTCCTCGACGACCGGCAGTACCGTCCGGACACGGAGGCTGGGCCGATCGGCGAGCCAGTACGTGAGCGTACGGTCCAGCAAGGCCGGCAGCCGTTCCAGCTCCATCTCCATGCGGAACTTCGACAGGCTCGGCCGGACGACGGCGTAATCCGCCCCTTTCTCCTCGACCACGATCTCGAGCGTAGACATAGCGGGGGCCCCGACGACGGGATGAGGTTCGCGGTCCACGGGCTCATGATCCACCGCGCCCCCGGCCCTGTCAACACTCGACCGAGTTGACTTCCTCTGCCCTTCGCCCCCGGATCTTCGGCCACTCTCACCCCTCTTCCCGCCGCGCCCTCATCCGCCGGCGGATGACCAGGGACCAGTGGCCGATGACCAGGGACCAGACCGCCAGGGTCGCCGGCTCGGCGACGTCGACGGGGACGCCGGGGCCGGCCGAGAGGGGGGAGGAGCCGGGGAGGGAGGCGAGGGTGTCGCTCTCGACGCCGCGGGCGTCGAAGTCGCGGTCGAGGGGGAACGAGGCGACCCGGGCCTCGGCGCCGGGGCGGATGCGGATCGAGGCGACGGGGCCGAAGAACTCGCGGAGCGGGCCGTCGGTGATCGTGAGGCGGAGGTCCAGGCCGTCGGCGCCCGGGGCCGGGGCCAGCGCGGTCGGCACGCCGCGGAGCAACAGGCCGCGATAGTCCTTCGTGCCGACGACGACCCGGCCGCGCAGCTCGAACGCATTCCGCGCGTCGCCGGCGCGGACGCGGCCGGCGGGGTCGACCGCGACGCTCAACGCCTGGCGGCGGATGCCGCCCGCGTCCGGCTCGACGTCGAACCGCTCGCCGTGGCCCGAGGCGATCAGGTACGGCGTGTTCGCCAGCTCCAGGACGCCCGCGCCCGAGGCCCGGTCGAGCCGGAACCTCAGCGCGCCGCCGATCCCCGCCGCGACCTCCGGCGCCGACCGCGCGCCGAGGCCCCCGTTACCGCCCCGGATCCAGTCGGCCGAGGCCGAGGCCGGGACTCCGACCATCATCGTTGAGAAGGCGACGGCGAGGATGTGGATCCGTCTGCAAGCCGTCGCCGCGCGCCGGCGGCGCCACCGTTGCGTATCCATGGCGACTCCCTTCGCTCCGCTCGTTGCCCCGCGCCGGGCCCCGACTTCCCTGGGTCCTCCCTCTCTCTCGGCGACGTGGGGGGCACTTCCGTGTTGCGATCCTTCGGACGGCGACCCTCCCGCCCCGCGGCACCCCCAGGCGCCCCGAGACGATCGGGCATGCGGCACTCTATCCGCCGCCCCCCGTCGCGTCAACGCGAAGTCGCGGGCCCCCCTCAAAGAACTTCGGGTGTCTCCGGCGTGGGACGCGAGTCCAATCCACGCACAGACTCATCCAGGTCTTCCCCGGCGACGAGCGCCCCCGTAGCCTGGACCGTGACGGTGTGGGACGCTTGATGCCGGCCGTTCAGCAAGACCTCGAAGGACAACGTGCCGGGTTGAGGGAGGGGGATGCGTTCGACCGCCAGGACGGCCCGATATCGCGACCGGCCGCGCGACAGATTCATCGGGAAATCGGCGACCCGCAGGCCCGGCGGCGTGATCCTCAGCAAGACCTGGAAGTCCTTACCGTCGTCTTCCGCCTCGAGGTTCCACAAGCTCACCGCCTCGACCCGCGGCAACACGTAAGGGAAGTGGTCGGGAAAGAGGTCCTCGATCACGTGGAAGAGGCTGATCCGGCCGGTGGCGGCGTCCACCGAAGTCGATTCACAGACGATGAAATACTCCAACGTGGCCATCAGGCCGCCCCCTCACGCGACGGGAACCGCGCGGCCCGCCGGCCACGCCGCTCGTCGCCCCAGTCCCGCGGCAGGGGGACCCAGCAGGCTCGGGGCGGGGAGGGTCCCACGGACGGATAGACGAAGGACCGGGCCTCGTGCTTGGGCACCGCGTAGCGGCATCTCAGGCATTCGCGGGCGACGGCGGTGCTGGTGCCCATCTCCGCGAGCTCGAGCCGCGCGAGGTCGTGCAGGTATTCCTCGGCGAAGTCGGTCGGGCGCAGTTCGAGGACGACGGCCAGGGCCGCCAGCGCCAGGTCGTCGTCCAGGCGACGGCCCGGGCGGAACTCGGCGACGATCGACGCGACGAATTCGCGGATCATCCCCTCGGTGATCGCCCCGTACCTCAGGGCGCCCGCCACCCGCCGCACGTCGGCGGATCGCTGGAGGAGGCGGCGCAACGCGGCCGGCGCGGGGAGGAAACCGATCGCGAGGTCGAATTCGTCGCCCTTGAGCCGGTCGAGCAGCGGGTGGAGCCTCATCGTTCAGCCTCGGATCGGTGGGCGGTCGGTCCAGAACTCGACCTCGATCCCGTCGGGAAACGGGTGATCGGCGTAGTTGTGGAGGACTTCGCCCGAAGTGTCATCCCACTTGCTCAACACGTAGGGGATCGGCGGCGAGCCCGCCGCGAGGCCCGGCCGCAACTCGGAGATAACCCCGACGTGCCAGAACGTCCTGTGCCCCCGAGCGGCCTCCCAGTAGGTGGCCAAGTCGCCGACGGCGAGCGGCTCCCGGAGCCGATCGATCGCCCGATAGCCGTCGGCCCGACAAATGACAGTGATCTGGCGCTCCAGGTCGTCGAAGACCGCGGTCCTCCGGCACGCCCACACGTGCCCCACGCAGTTGTAGGCCCCGGACGGGGGCTTGCGCTCGGTCCAGCGGGGCCGAAACCTCTCGAACAGCAAGCGATACTTCCGGACGTGGCGTTCCTCCGGGCCTGGCGCGATCTCGTTCTTTATGTCACTGCCGCGATGTGTCTGTAGGGCGATGCTCCGCCGGGTCGGCCCGAGCAACCGCAGCGCCTCAAACATAGCATGCGCGCCCTCCGCGGCCGGCCACGAGTCCCGCCCCCCTCACCAAGGCCCATCGTAGGGGGAGCGCCCGCGCCGTTCAAGACGTCGAACGCCGAACTCACCCGGGTCGCGGGCCCCACCCCATTCGTCATTCGGTTTCGTCGCGCGAACGGGACGGGCACGGACCCCGTAGAAGTTGCAGGCAGGGATCGCGTGATGCCTCATCGAATGGTGGGGACGGCGCGACACGACCGATCAACGACTCGCGAAGGGGATGGGATTCGAGACGGACGCGGACGGATCACGGCGATGGGAGACCTTCGAACCAATCGGGAGGTGGCACCATGGTCGGCGTGGCACTGATCTGCGGCGCGTTGCTGGCGGGGGCGGTCGACGCGACGCCCCGCGGCGATCGCGAGACCTATCAAGCGATGGCGCAGGAGGCCGGCAAGGACGCCGACGCGCACGTCAAACTGGCGCTCTGGTGCGAGGCCCACGGCATGGCGGCCGAGCGGGTCAAGCACCTGGGGGTCGCCGTGCTGCTCGACCCGGCCCACGTCACGGCGCGGGGCCTGCTCGGCTTCCTCCGCGACGGCGACCGCTGGCGGCCCTTCGACCGCGCCCCGGCCGACGACGACGCAACGACGGCCAGGGCCCTCGCCGAGTACGAAACCAGGCGCGCCGCGGCCCCGAAGACGGCCAAGGGCCAGTTCGAGCTGGCGCAGTGGTGCGAGCAGAAGGGCCTGAAGCCCGAGGCCGTCGCGCACTACACCTCCGCCACCCGGATCAACCCGAAATACGAGCCGGCCTGGAAGGCGCTCGGCTGCCGCAACTACCGCGGCCGGTGGCTCAACGACGCCCAGTACAAGGCCGCCGTCGCCGAGGCCGACGCCCAGCGCAAGGCCGACGGCGTCTGGATCGATCGGCTGGGGCGCTGGAAGCGGGAGATGAACCGCCCGAGCACCCGGCCGAAGGCCGAGGCCGCCTTCGCGGCCGTGGCCGACCCGCGCGCCGTCCCGGCGATCCTCCAGGTCCTGGGCGATGGCCGCGCGCCGGCGCAGGCGATGGCCGTCGCCATCCTCCAGCGGATCGAGACGCCCGCCGCCTCGACGGCCCTGGCCGAGTTCGTCGCCCGGAGCCCGTACTGGGCCGTGAGCGGCGCCGCCGAGGAGGCGCTGGTCGGCCGCGACGCGCGCGAGGTCGTCGAGCCCCTGATCGACGAGCTCCACGGCCCCACCTGGCTCGAGACGCGCGAGCCCGGCCTCAACGGCACCCCCGGCGCCCTGGTCCTCCACGGCGAGCGGGCCGAGCTCCGACGCCTCTACGTCCCGCCCGCGCCGGCGTTCGTCGCGCCCAACATGAACCCCTTCGCCGCCGTCCGGGACAGCGTCACCCGGACCCGCTCGGCGCTGGACCGGGACGCCGGCCGGGCCCGGCAGATCGTCGCCCAGTACCGGTGGGAGGACGGGCGCGTCCGGCGCGCGCTGGCCCGGCTCACCTCGGTCGACAAGGGGGACGAGCCCGACGCCTGGCGCGCCTGGTGGGCCGACCAGCGGGGCTACGCCTTCGAGCCCGCGCATAGGCGCCCCCGCGTCGTCCGCCAGCTCGTCTACGTGCCGCCGCCCCCGCCCCCCCGCATCCACCATAACTGCTTCGCCGCCGGCACCCCCGTGCGGACGGCGGCCGGCCCGAAGCCCATCGAGACGCTCCAGGTCGGCGACCTCGTCCTGACGCAGGACACGGCCAGCGGCGCCCTCAGCCAGCAGCCCGTCGTCGCCGCCTTCCACAACCCGCCGAACGCGACGTTGCGGATCAAGCTCGGCGACGACGAGCTCGTCGCCACGCCGATCCACCGCTTCTGGGTCGCCGGCAAGGGCTGGGCGTTGGCCCGCGACCTGAAGCCCGGCGACCCGATCCGCACCCTCCGCGGCATCGCCCGGGTCGGGTCCGTCTCCCAGGACGTGGTGCAACCCGTCTTCAACCTCGAGGTCGCCGCCGGCCACTCCTTCTTCGTCGGCCACCTCGACGCCCTCGTCCACGACCACAGCCTCCTCGGCCCCCCCAATGCCCCCTTCGACGCGCCGCCCGAGATCCATTGAGAAAGAGAAGAGAAATCAACCGCAGAGGACGCCGAGGACCGCAGATGAAGAGAAAGAGATTTTCTCAATTCT
>DASZMJ010000183.1:0-1667 GCA_035551935.1 Isosphaeraceae bacterium | reverse complement strand
CGGGGGGCGGATTCTTTTCCGACCAGTGGTCGGCGAACCTGTCGACGGGCCTCCCGACGTGGGGTAACCACAGGGCGTGGGCGGGCTTCAGCACGTTCCACCCGGCCCCGGTCGTGGCCGCCGCCCCGCCGGCGGCCGTCGCGCCGGTCGCGGCGCCCGCCGCCCCGGTCGCGGCCCCCGTCGCGCCGGTCGCGGCCCCCGTCGTCGCGCCGGTCGCGGAACCCCAGGTCCCGGTTTACATCCTGCCGCCGAACTTTCCGTTGGCGTCGGCCGCACCCGCAGCCGCAGCCACCCCGCCGCCCGACGCCTTCGTCAACCTGGGGGTAGGGCCGTATCCCGAGGCGGCCTTGATCACCAGCGGCGGCGCCCAGCCCTGGTACAACAGTACGCAGATCAGCGGCTTCTTCGGCGGCACGCCCACCACCCAGCAGCAGTCCGACTTCGCGAAAGCGGTCATGCAGCACGTCGAGCAGACGTTCAGCGCCAGCGGCGTCGCCGTCACGCTGAGCGACACCCCCGGCGTCACCGCCCCGCACACGCTGAGCCTCGTCTCCAACACCGTGCCGACGGCCCTGCCGACGGCGGTCGGGATGACCGACGTCGGCGCCAACGGGTTCAGCTTCATCGACCAGGAGGCGAAGTCGGCCGCGAACCTCGACCAGCTCGCCTGGATCGTCGCGCATAACATCTCGCACGAGCTGATGCTGGCCTTCGGGGTCGGCGAGAACTACGACACGACGGGCAATTACGTCGACGCCCGGAACGCGAACCTGGCGATGATGATCGACCCGAGTTCCACGTTCAGCCCCGCCGCCGCCGCGGCCCTGAACCAGGCCATCGCCGCGGAAGAGGCGGCCGGCACGACGGCCGCTCAGGTCCTCGGGGCGCAGACCGTCCCCGAGCCGGGCACGGCGGCCGTCTGGGTCGTCGCCCTGCTCGGCTTCGAGGCGGTCCGTTGCCGCGCGAAGGTCAGGGATGGCAGATGACAGAGGGCAGAGGGCAGATGACCGATGACCGAACGGATGGACGCAGCAACCTGGTCCGAATCGGGCATCAGCCATCGGGCATTCCTCTGCTCGATTCCGCCTGAGCCCGGCTTCTTAGTCGAACTGCCGGATCAGGTTCGCGTAGAACCGGACGGCCTCGCCGTAATTCTTGAGGCTGATCCGCTCGTAACGCCCGTGAATCCGCTTGAGGTCGTCGCCGACGAGGCGGACGGGGAGGAAGCGGTAGACGTGGCGCGTCAGGCCCTCGTAGCGGCGGGCGTCGGTCCCCCCGACGGTGACGTAGGGGACGACCACGGCGTCGGGGAAGGTCTGGCGGATCGCCCGCCGGAGCCGTGCGTAAGCCTGGGAATCGGTCGGCGAGACGTGGGACGCCTCGAAGACCTGTGAGTACCGGGCCGGGTCGGCGAAGCGGACCTTGACGGCGGGGTCGGCGACGGCCCGGGTGACGTGGTCGAGAAGCCCGGCGCTGGTGTCGCCGGGGAGGAGCCGGAAGTTGACGATCGCCGTCGCCGAGCCGGGGAGGACGTTGTCCTTGGTCCCGCCACGGACGAGGGTGACGGCGGCGGTCGTCCGGATCAGGGCGTTCGTCGACTCCGACGAGGCGAGCCCCCTGGCGACGAGCGGGCCGAGGAGCCCGAGGTTCGCCACGGCGAGGCGCCC
>DASZMJ010000182.1:0-3815 GCA_035551935.1 Isosphaeraceae bacterium | reverse complement strand
GAAGGCGATGGCGATGTACGTCCCGTAGATCGTCAGCCGGCTGACGGTGAATGGGGCGCGCTCGGGCTCGGCATGGCCCCAATCCAGAATAAGATCCGAGAGGATCATCCCCGCGATCGGCACGGCCCACGCCCAGCGCCTCGGCAGCCTCGCCCCGGCGTAGAGCGCTACGGCGCCGACGGCCACGAGGTTCCACTCGTGCGGAACGATCCGACAGACGGTCACCAGGGCGATTAGCAGCAGGGAGATCGTCATCGGTCGAGACTCGGGAGGACGGCGGCGGATTCGGTCGCGGGTTCCACGCGCCTTAACTGTAGCCGTTGGCACCGGGGCTTTCAACCGACGTTCCCGCCTGGCTCCGGCGGCCGGACGACTTCGTAGGCCCGCATGCGATCGAGGCGGAACTCCTTCTCCTTGGCGTCGATGTGGCAGAGCGACACGACGTAGACGACCCCCCCGCGATGGGCGAACCGCCGCGGGGTGATCGTCCGCGGGGCGTCGCCCCGGCTGCCGCCCTCATAGACGACGCGGACCGGCCAGCCCCGCGAGACGGCCTCGGCGAGCGATTCCCACCCCCGCGGTGGAGGCGGGGGGCCGCTCGGGTCGTGGATCGGGAAGACGGCAGCCCTCCCCTGCAACCCGGCCTCGCCGCCGAGCGCCAGCCACAGCGACATCACGCGCCGGCTGTCGGCCAGCGCCCGGTGGGGGCCGTACGGGTCGAGCCCGAGGTGCCGGGCCAGGCCGTCGAGCCGGTGGCTCGGCAGGTGGGGCAGGCCGCGACGGGCCAGCGCGAGCGTGTCGACCACGCCATGCCCCGGCATCGCGCGGCCGAGCCTCGCCAGCTCGGCGCCGAGGAACGCGGCGTCGAAGCTCGCGTTGTGGGCGAGCAGAGTCGTCAGGTCGGGATCGCCGAGGAACTCGAGGAACTCGGGCAGCACGGCCTCGGCCGGCGGGGCCTTCGCCAGCACGGCGTCGTCGATGCCGTGGACCGCCCGGGCCCGGGGATGCGACGGCCGCCGTGGGTTGACCAGCCTCTCGAAGACCGCGACCTCGCGGCCCGTGCCGTCGAACCGCACGGCGCCGATCTCGACGATCCGGTCGTCCTTGGGGTTCAGGCCGGTCGTCTCGAGGTCGAAGGCGATCCAGGTTCGGTCGGCTGCGGCCATCCGTGGAGTCCTCCGTCTTCCCGAGCCGCCGCTACGGTAGATGCGACGATACGGAATCGGGCGGGACTTCGACGGTGATCTCGCAGATCAGCATCGTGTCGAGGATGTTGAATTCCCCCTTCGCCCCGATCGCAACAGCCGCACGCGTCCCCGGGCGGTAGGCGAAGAACTCGGGATGGTCGATCCGATGCGATCGGCCGTCAACCATGCGGATCGTGAACGGATAGAACGGCGCGGCCTTGTGGACGGCCACCAGCTTCTCGGTCGTCATACACCCCTCCTCTTCGTCAGCCTCATCAAGCTGGGCCTCTTTCCTATCATACGTCAGGTCGGCGAGGCGAGCAGCGAACGTCCGCCAACTCGAAGTCTTGCAGCCGCCCCCTCCCGGCCGAAGAATGTCCGACATGAGCCGTCGCTTGCGCCCGGTCCTCGTCGCCCTCGCCGCCGTCGGCCTCACCTCCGGCCCGGCCTGCTCGGGCCCGCCGAGGAGGCTCCGCGCGGCCCCTCTCCAGGACGGGAAGCCGGAGTCGCCGCCCTCCCCGGCAGAGATCGCCGAGCGGGTGACGAAGCTCATCGCCCTGCATAATGAGGAGCGCGTCAAGGAGAAGCGGAACACGCTCGAGGTCAGCCCGAAGTTGACGAAGGCCGCGCAGCGGCATGCCGACGACATGGCCAGGCGCAAGAAGATGGGGCACGAGGGGTCCGACGGCTCGGCGCCGGCCGACCGGATCACGGACGAGGGATACCGCTATCGCCGGGTCGGCGAGAACGTCGCCTACGGCCGCTGGACGCCCGAGGGGCTGATGCACGGGTGGCTGGAGAGCCCGCCCCACAAAAAGAACATCCTCGGCAGCTATTCCCAGATCGGAGCGGCTTGCGCGATCGCCGAGGACGGCACAGCCTATTGGTGCGTCACATTCGGCCTGCCGCTCCGCCCATAAAGGCCGCCGCGCGGGACGAATCGAGGCTATGCTTGCCCATCGAGCGCGAAGCCGTGCGGCCCCCGCCGCGGGGCCTGACGATCGCGCCGGAAAGGATGCGGACCATGCGACGGCGCGCGCGACTCATCACGACCATCGCCGTGCTGGCCACGGCGGGGATACTCGGATGCCAGGGGGGCACCGGCGGCTATCGCCGCTCGGCGGCCAAGCCCGAGCCGAGCCTGGCGGCGGCCGACGAGGGGGGCTCGGGCTTCGTCGTCTCCAAGCCGCCGCCCGCCGAGATCAGCGTCGTCGACCGCCACCCGCTCTTCTCCAAGCCCCGCGAGGTCTATAACAACGCGGGCAGCAACAAGATCGTCAAGGTCGCCGGCGCCACGATCGTCGGCGTGCCCATGGGCATCGCCGGCGAGATCCGCCAGATCCTCGTCGGCACCCCACAGACGCCCGCGCCCGCGTTCTGAAGCGGGCCCTTGCCCGGCCGCTTGCGAGTTCGCGGCGTGCCCCGTAATCTGAAATCCTTCGTGCAAGCATGGGCCGCGGATCGGCCCTCCTCGCGCGGGGATGCGGGGAGACGCCCATGAGTCGCGAGCCGCTCGAGTCGCCCCTCATCACGACCGCCGAGGCGCTCGACGACCTCGTCGCGCACCTCCGCGCGACAGGCCGGTTCGCGTTCGACACCGAGTTCGTCTCCGAGGAGACGTTCGAGCCCGAACTCTGCCTCGTCCAGGTGGCGACCGACGAGCGGCTCGCCGTCGTCGACCCGCTGGCCGTCCGCGACCTCTCCGGCTTCTGGGCGGCCGTGGCCGACCCGGCGATCGAGGTCGTGATGCATGCCGCGGGCGAGGACCTCCGAATTGGCAAGATCAAGACCGGCCTCGTCCCCGCACGCGTGTTCGACGTCCAGATCGCTGTGGGCCTGCTCGGGCCCGGTTATCCGCTCTCGCTCGGCAACGTCGTCAGCCAGCGGCTGGGGATCTCCCTGGCCGGCGGCGAGACGCGGACCGACTGGCGGCGCAGGCCGCTGAGCCCCGCCCAGCTCCGCTACGCGCTCGACGACGTCCGCTTCCTGCTCGACCTGGCCGACGGCATGAAGGCCGAGCTCGCCGAGCGCGGCCGGACCGACTGGGCCGAGGCCGAGTTCGCCGACTTCCTGGGCGCGATCCGCGACCGCTCCGAGGAGGAGCGCTGGCGACGCCTGCCGGGCCTGCACATGCTCAACCGCCGGGGCCTGGAGACCGCGCGCCGGCTCGCCGAGTGGCGGTACGAGGACGCCCGCCGCGCCAATCGTCCCCTCCGGGCCCTGCTCAAGGACGACCTGCTCATCGCGATCGCCAAGCGCCAGCCCGCGACCCGCGCCGCCCTGGTGGCGCTCCGCGACTTCAACCGCCCGCACCTGCTGAACCGTTCCGCTGAGATTCTCGACGCGATCGCCGCGGCCCTGGCCGTGCCGGTCGACGACCTCCCCGTCCCCCCCGAGCGGCACGACGAGCGCCCGGGCGTGGCGATGGTCGTGAGCCTGCTCTCGGCGACCCTCGCCCGCTGCTGCGGCCAGTCGCGCGTGGCGGTCGGCCTGGTCGGCGGCGCGTCGGACCTCCGCGATCTGATCCGCTGGCACCTCAACGGCCGCCCCGATGACCGCAGGCCCTCTCTGGCACGAGGCTGGCGCTGGGAGATCTGCGGACAGACCCTGATGGACGTCCTCACCGGC
>DASZMJ010000181.1:0-1596 GCA_035551935.1 Isosphaeraceae bacterium | reverse complement strand
GTAGATGTCGTTCTTGATCTGCGCCTGGTTCGCGAACGAGGTCTGGATCCCTTGCAGATACGCATTGGACATGGGGTACGGACTCCGCTGATGGACGATGTCACGGATCGCCGCGAAGGCGCCCGACGAGGCGACCCGGACCGGCGACACACACGGTTGATGAGAGGACGACGCTGCGGCGGGCGAGGGGTCAGCCCCGCCGGCCCCAACCGGTCAGGCCGGTCGTCGGCGCGGCCCGGCCGGCGGCCGACTCGCGCCACTGCGAGATGACCGCCTCGCCGAGCGTCTTGGCGGACGGGGCCGCCGCGCCCGGGCCGCCCGACTGGCTCAATCCCTTGGCCCCCGACCCGCCGCGGGACGGGGGCAGGCAGAAGTGGGCGTAATCGGGCTTGCCCAGCCGGTCGGCGACCCACTGGGCCACCGCACGGCCGTCGCGGGCCGCGACCCTGTACTCGCCAGACTCCTCGTAGACGTCGAGGTCGTCGCGCCAGAGCCTGATGAGCTGGATCGCCGCGCCGGCGACGAGCGGCTTACCCGCCAGGGCCGTCGCCAGCTCGCGATCCCGCAGCGCCTTGCGATAGGCCGACTCCAGGTCGGCGACCTTGCGATCCCGCGCCGCCAGCTCCCTCGCCAGCCCCTCCTCGCGACGGGCCGCGTCCGCGGCCGGCTCGGCCGCGCGACCGGGCCGAGAAGCCGAGTGGGCCAGCGCCCGCAGCTCTTCCAGCTCGGCGCGGCCGATGGTCACGACCTCGTCGTCGAGGCCTGCGACGCCGATCGCTTCCACGGTGTCGCCTTCGATCGAAGCGGAGCTCATGGTCGAACCTCGCGTCCTCTCAACGTCGGCCGGCGAACAGGCCACGTGCCATCGGCATGACGATCGCAAGCACCGCCGCGGTCGCCGCCAACCCGACGGCCACGGCCGAACTCAGCGGGATGAGCAGATCCATAAATCCGGGCCTCCCCAGCGGAACCCCTCGCGGGCGGGCCGACCGTCGACACGCCCCGACAAACTCATGGTGCGAATGGCGGCCACTTTTCCGAGCCGCCCGCGTCGCAAGATGCCGCCGGGCCGGGGATTGAGAAAAGCACGCCCGCTCACTTCCCTCGGGAACCACATCACGAACCGTCGCGAGGGACTTCGAGGTGCCGCTCGATCTCGGCGTCGCATAGCGCGTACTGGCCGTCGCTCAGGCCCGGCATGCACAGCCGCATCAGCCGGCTAAGCATGAGGCCTTCCGTGATCGGTAGCGACCCGGCGCGGGCCGCGATCGCCTGGAACTCGCCGACGACCGAGGCCAGGTCGCCCGCCGTGAACAGGTCGAACTCGGTCGGGTAGAGGATCTCGACCGGCTCGTGCGCATCGGGCCCGGGGGCGCCGTCGCGGAGAACGATGAGGACCAGCTCGGCCGCGACCTCCTCGGCCCGCGCCAGGACCTTGGCGATCTTGGCGAGCCGGTTGTTGCCGTCGACGAGGTCCATCGCCTTCGACAGGCCCGACTGCGCCACGCCTGCACGGCCCGCCGGGCGCACCAGCGCCGAGTCGCGGTCGACGTCGTCGCGGATGTCGGCCTTGTTCTTGCGGATCGACTCCGCGGC
>DASZMJ010000180.1:0-3598 GCA_035551935.1 Isosphaeraceae bacterium | reverse complement strand
GGGGCAGGGACCCGCGCTGCCGGTCGTCGTCATGGCGAGCGACCGCATCGTGCTGCCCGTCGAGGGAGGGCCCGGGGCGGCGAACGACCCGTCGCCGATCGCGGAAACCTGGCAGCGCTGGAACGACTACGGCATCGGCCTCCTGCTCGAAGGGGGCGACAAGGGGGGCCAGAAAGGCGAGCTGCGGCAGGCCGAGGCCGTCTTCAAGAAGGTGGCCGACCTCGGGCTGGCCGACGGCTGGGTGAACCTGGCGCGGGTCTACCTCCGGGAGGGGCGCATCCCCGACGCGCGCGAGGCCCTGGAGAAGGCCGCCGCCCATCCCGGGGCCGCGGCGCCCTGGGTCATCAACTGGCTGACCGGCCAGATCAACGAGCGCAACGGCCTGCTCGACGAGGCGATCGCCAGCTACGAGTCGGTCCTGGCGAGCCGGGTCCCCGATCGCGGCTTCGACTTCAGCGGCGACTACGAGGTCATCAATGCCCTGGGCGGGGCCCTCTATGCCCGGGCGCGTCAAGAGCCCACTCAGGACCCGGCGCGGGAGCATTTCCTGCGGCGTGCGGTCGAGGCGTATCGCCGCACGCTCGCGATCGACTCCGAGAATTCCTCCGCCCACTTCGGCCTCGGCCTGGCCTACGCCGGGCTGTCACGCGAGGCCGGCCCGGGAATCCTGCCCCCCCCGCGCGACGACCGGCGGCCGGTCGCTGGGCTCGAGAGGGCGATCATCGAACTGGCCATGGCGGCGACCGAAGCCGGAGTGGGGCCGGACCTGCGCGGCGCGCGGGCCGTCGACCTCGCCGCGACGATCAGCCGATTCCTCGCCATGCCCCCCCCGGAGTTCGTCTCGCGGCCCGAGCCGCTCCACGAGGTCGTCGAGCGGCTCGGGCCCGCCTGCGCGGCGGAGTCCGACCCCGCCGCGCGGGCTGCGATGGCGCGGGCGCTGAAGGTTGCGCACGCGGCGCTGCATGCGATGTTCAAGCCCGACGTGACCGCCGAAGGCCGCGCCGTGGCCGTCGCGCGCCGGGACAACCCGGCCGCCGACCAGAACGCGCAGTCGATCGTGATCCACTCGCTCCACCGCCCCGGCGCCCCGGGCGTCGAGGCGGCGCCCGCCGCCGGCCCGAAGGACGCCGTCGAATGAAGGTCCACCTCGCCAGCTTCCTGATCGTGGCCACGACGGGCGTCGCCGGATGCGCCCCCCAGGCCGCCCCGCCGTCGATCGCCGCTGCCGTCGCGCCCGCCAGGCCGCAGCCGTTGCGTGGCGAGAGCTTGCCGACCGTCCGGTTCGTGGACGTCACCGAGGAGGCCGGCCTCCGGTTCATCCACAACAACGGGGCGGCAGGCGCGAAGCTCTTGCCCGAGACGATGGGCTCGGGCGCCGCCTTCCTCGACTACGACGGCGACGGCGACCAGGACCTGCTCCTGGTCAACTCCGACGACTGGTCCCATCCCGGCTCAAAGCCGAGGCCGACCCAGGCCTTCTACCGCAATGACGGCCGCGGCCGGTTCGAGGACGTGACCGCGCGAGTCGGGCTCGCGTTGACTTTCTTCGGCATGGGTGCGGCCGTCGGCGACTACGACAACGACGGCGACCCGGACATCTACATCACCGCCCTCGGCGGCGGACACCTGTTCCGCAACGACGTTGGCATGTTCCGCGAGGTGACCGACGAGGTTCGCATCGGCCACGTCGACGGCTGGCTCACGGGTGCCGCCTTCTTCGACATGGAGAACGACGGCGACCTCGACCTGTTCGTCTGCCGTTACGTCGACTGGTCCCCCGAGACCGACCGCGCCCAGAGTACCCAACTGGCCGGCACAGGGCAGGGGCCGGCCTATGACCCTCCCACCGCGTACAACGGTTCTTACTGCGTCCTCCTGCGAAACGACGGGGGGCAGTTCGCCGACGTGAGCGAGGCGGCGGGCATCCGGGTCCGCACGCCCGACCTGAAGGTTCCCTCCGCCAAGGCGCTCGGCGTCGCACCTTACGACGTCGACGGCGATGGCCTGGTCGACCTGGCGGTCTCGAACGACACAGTCGCCAATTTCCTGTTCCACAACCTCGGGGGCGGGAAGTTCGAGGAGATCGGCGTGACCGCGGGCATCGCCTTCGATCCGTCGGGCGCGACCCGCGCGGGGATGGGCATCGACTGGGCCGACTTCAAGAATGACGGCTCGCTCGGCCTGGCCATCGGCAACTTCGCCAACGAGATGATGGCGCTCTACGTGACCGACGAGCCGGCCAGCCTCCAGTTCGCCGACCTGGCCGCGCTGCACGGCCTCGGCGCGCCGACCCAGCCGCCGATGAAGTTCGGCCTGGTCTTCTTCGACTACGACCTCGACGGCCGGCTCGACCTGCTCTCTGCCAATGGTCATCTCGAGAGCGACATCGCGCGGGTCCAGGCGACCGAGACCTATGAGCAGTCGGCCCAGTTGTTCTGGAACACCGGCCGGATGCGTCGCGACCGGTTCGTCTCGGTCGGCCCCGACGCGGCCGGTCCCGACCTGTTCCGTCCGATCGTCGGCCGGGGGGCCGCATGCGCCGACATCGACGGCGACGGCGACCTCGACATCCTCCTGACCGCCAACGGCGGCCCGGCACGCCTCTTCCGCAACCAGGGGAGCGGCCGGAACCGCTGGATTCGCTTCCACCTGAAGGGCCGCACCTCGAATCGCGACGCCATCGGCGCCCGCCTGACGGTCCGCGCGGGGGGCGTCGAGCAGCGCCGCCAGCTCTTCCCGGCCAGGAGCTATCTCTGTTCCGGCGAGTTGCCGCTGACCTTCGGCCTCGGCCCCGCCGACCTGGCCGAATCGGCGACCATCGCCTGGCCTTCGGGCGTGACGAGCGAACTGGCCGGCTTGAAGGCAGGCCATCGCTACGAAGTCGACGAGCCGGCCGATCGGGCGGCGCGTCGTTGAAGGGGATGCGTCCGGCCGCTAAAGTAGGAGGGCCTGATCGACTCCGCGTCCAGAGGACGCCGCACACCTCACGCCGACGTCAGTCATGGGGCCGTTGAAGCCGTCCGCCACCGGGCCGGCCGACGGCGAACGCTCAGATTTAGCAAGTTAGACTTTATCGTGTAACGTTCTTCTAAGATAACTAAATCGCTACAATTGTGGTCCTGCGGACACTCCCGCGGGTGCGCGCCGGCACCCATCGGCGCGGTTGAGCCTTGCGGACTTGATCTCCTTCGGTCGAGAGGCCTTCCGGGGGGTCGTGTGATGGGAGTCGATACCGCGAGGCCGACGCGCCGCGGGTTGCGGCGGGCGGCGGGAGTGATGGTGCTGGCGGTCGGCCTGGCGGCGTTGGCCGCGTGGGTGCGGGCGCGTCGCGCGGGCCCCGACTGGAGGACGATCGGGGGGGCGATCGCCGCCGGACGTTGGGCCGAAGCCGAAGGGAGCCTGGTCGAGCGGCTTGCGCGGGAGCCCGGCGACAGCACGGCGTGGATGAAGCTGGGAGGCGTCCGCGCGGCGATGGGCCGCGACGGGGCCGCGATCGAGGCGTTCGAGCGCGTCCGGGGCTCGAACCGCGCGCGGGCCGTCGCGGCGACCCAGATCGGCGAACTCCGCCTCAAGCAGCGCCGGCTGGCCGAGGCGGAGC
>DASZMJ010000179.1:0-2133 GCA_035551935.1 Isosphaeraceae bacterium | reverse complement strand
AGCAGCTCACGGGCGGCGGGGCCGGTGCCGCGGGCGGTGATCCAGGCGTCGGTCTCGGTCTCCCACTCGGCGTCGCCCACCCCGGCCGCCATCGCCAGCAGCTCGGCGCCGGACAGCTCGGCCGCGGTCTGCGGCAGCAGCGGGATGTCGACCCCGGCCTCCACCAGCTGGTCGCGCAGCGCGGCCAGGGCCAGCGGGGACAGCTTGACCAGGTCGTCGTCCACGACGATGGCGCGGACGGCCTTGAGCTTGTCCAGCAGCAGGCCGGCGGCGTCGCCGTAGGCCGACTCCCACTCGGCCCGGGCGGCGGCAATCTCCTCGTGCGCCTCTTCGTCGTCGTCGTCGTGGCCGCCGGCGGCGTTCTCCCACAGCACCTCGGCGAACTCCTCAGCCGTCAGCCCCTCGCGGCGGGCGAGGAACAGCAGGACGGCGATGGCCATCCCCTGGCCGGCGAAGTCGAAGTCGAGCTCTTCCTCTTCCTCGTCGTCGTCGGTCTCGGCCAGGTCGGGCCCGTACAGCAGCAGCGTCTCGCCCAGCACGGCGGCGAAGGTGGACGCCCACGCGGCGACGACCTGCTCGTCGTCGCCGGCGATCCAGTCGTCGGCGGTCTCGCCCGGCTCGACCCGGTCCTCGTCGCCCTCGTCGAAGACAAGCCACTCCACCGCGAGGGCGTACTCCCACAGGAAGCCGAAGTCGTCCTCGTCCACGCCGAGGGCGGCGGTGGCGGCGGTCAGGTCGTCCGGGGTGGGCTCGCCGTCCTCGGTGACTTCCCGCCCGTCCTTGCCTACCCAGCCGGCCAGCGCGGCGAGCTGAGCCGGTATCGCCGAGTTACGGGCCTGGGCGGCCAGCACTGACAGCGGCAGCAGGCGGATCGGCGGCAGGGCGTCAGGAAGCCCGAGGGCCTCCTTGATGTCGATGTCCTCGAAGTCGAGATCGTCGCCGGCGACATCGTGGTCGTGGTCGTGAGCCATGCCACGAGCCTATCGGGACAAAGTACGGGCCGGGACACTCATCCGTCCCGGCCCGGCTACTTCACTGCCTGTTAATTCCGCGGGCTACCCCTGGGCCTGGTCGCGGAGCTGGCGCAGAACGTACTGCATGATGCCGCCGTGGCGGTAGTAGTCCGCCTCGCCGGGGGTGTCGATCCGCACGACCGCGGTGAACGTCTTGTCGTCCGCGGTGACCGTGACCTCGCGCGGGACGCCGCCCTCGTTAAGCGCGGCGATGCCCTCGACCGAGAACGTCTCCTGGCCGGTGAGGCCGAGGGACTCGGCGCTCTCGCCCGGCTTGAACTGGAGCGGGAGCACGCCCATGCCGATGAGGTTGGAGCGGTGGATGCGCTCGAACGACTCGACCAGCACGGCCCGGACGCCAAGCAGCGCGGTGCCCTTGGCGGCCCAGTCGCGGGAAGATCCGGTGCCGTACTCCTTGCCGCCGATGACGATCAGCGGGGTACCCTCGGCGATGTACTCGCGGGAGGCGTCGTAGATCGACATCTCCTGGCCGTCCTTGACGGTCATGCCGCCCTCGGTACCGGGCGCGAGCTGGTTGCGCAGCCGGATGTTGGCGAACGTGCCGCGGATCATCACCTCGTGGTTGCCGCGCCGGCTGCCGTAGGAGTTGAAGTCCTTGCGGTCGATGCCGTGCTCGGTCAGGTAGAGGCCCGCGGGGGCGGTCGCCTTGATCGCGCCGGCCGGGGAGATGTGGTCGGTGGTCACCGAGTCGCCCAGCTTCGCCAGCACCTTGGCGCCGGAGATGTCAGTGACCGGGGCCGGCTCGGCCGGCATGCCCTCGAAGTACGGGGGGTGCCGCACGTAGGTGGAGTCGTCAGCCCAGGCGAAGGTGTCGCCCTCGGGGACGTCCAGTCCGCGCCAGTTGTCGTCGCCGGCGAAGACGTCGGCGTAGTCACGGGTGAACATCTCCGCGGCGACCGCGGACGCCACGACGGACGACACCTCCTGCGGTGACGGCCAGATGTCGGCCAGGAAGACCGGCTTACCCTCGGCGTCGGTGCCGAGAGAGTCGTTGTTCAGGTCGAAGTCCATCGTCCCGGCCAGGGCGTAGGCGACGACCAGGGGCGGGGACGCGAGATAGTTCATCTTCACGTCGGGGTTGATCCGGCCCTCGAAGTTC
>DASZMJ010000178.1:0-17868 GCA_035551935.1 Isosphaeraceae bacterium | reverse complement strand
GCCCGAGACGCCCGCGTTCTGGAGCGCGAGGCCGTCGAACGGCCCGCCGGTGCCGAAGCCGTCGCCCGAGATCACGTTGCCGGCGCCGGCGACCGTGCCGCCGATCGTGTCGCCGGTCGAGGTGCCGCCGATCGTGATCCCTTCCTGACCGTTGCCGAGCCCCGTCGTGCCGGTGGCGTCGGTGCCGATCCGGTTGCCCTCGATCAGCACGCCGGTCGTGCCGCTCATGTTGACGCCGTGCAGCGCGTTGCCCGAGATCACGTTGCCGGCGCCGGCCGTCGTCCCGCCGATCGTGTCGGCGGTCGCGCCGCTGATGCCGATGCCGTCCTGCGTGTTGCCGAGCGCGGCGGCGCCCGTGGCGTCGAGGCCGATGGAGTTGCCGGCGATCAGGACGCCGCTCGTGCTGGGGAAGTTGGCGTTGTTGACGAACTCGATGCCGTCGGCGGTGTTGCCCGAGATGACGTTGCGGGCCCCGGCCGCGGTGCCGCCGATCGTGTCGTTCTCGGTCGAGACCTGCACGCCCTCGGTGTTGCCGAGGGCCGCGGTGCCGTTGACGTCGGTGCCGATGTAATTGCCGGCGATCACGTTGCCGGTGCCGAGCCCGGCGGAGTTCTCGTCGAGGACGACCCCCTCGAAGTTCGCGGCGATGACGTTGCGGGCGGCGGCGACGGTGCCGCCGACGGTGTTCTGGGCCGCGTCGGTGATGATGACGCCCGACCCCGTGTTGCCCACCGCCCTGGTCCCGGTCGCGTCGGTGCCGACGAGGTTCCCTTCGACCAGGTTCCCCGAGGCGATCTGGCCGCTACTCGTGACGATGCTGATCTGGATGCCGGCGCCCGTGTTCCCCGAGACGACGTTGCCCGCCCCCGCGACCGTCCCACCGATCGTATTGTCCGAGGCCGCGAGGATGCTGATGCCCGCCCCGCCGTTCCCCAGGGCGGTCGTGCCGGTGATGTCGGTGCCGACGTAGTTCCCCGCGACGACATTCCCCTGGATCAGGGTGCCGGTCCCCTGGATGTCGACGCCATCCTGGCTGTTGCCCGAGATGATGTTACGGTCGGCGGCCGTGGTGCCGCCGATGGTGTTGTTGGAGATGCTCAGCACCAGCACGCCCGAGCGATTGCCGAGCGCCGTCGTGCCGGTTGGGTCGAGGCCGATGACGTTGCCGACGACCGTATCGCCGCCGCTGATCTCCAGGAAGATCGCGTAGTTCGAGAACTGGTCGATCGCCAGGCCGCGGATCGTCGTGGCGCCGGCGTCGACGGTGAAGCCCTCGGTGGGGAAGGCGCCGGCGCTCGTGCCGTTGACCTCGATGACCGGGTGGGTCGCAGTGGGCGACTGGGTCGTGCCGTCGATCGTCACCGGGGTGATGATCGTCGGCAGCGCCGTCGTCGGCGCGATCGTCCAGATCCCCGTGATGGCGTTGAAGCCGGGGTCGGTCGTCGGGATGTTGAAGTCGATCAGGTTCGGGCCGGGGGTCGCCGCATTGGAGGCGGTGATCGCCTGGTCGAGCGTCGTCCCGGTCCCGAGGCCGGTGTTCGTGACCGTGAAGGTGGTCAGGAGGGTGCGATCCTCCATCCGCTCCAGTCCGAGGGGTCGCGACCTGGGACGCTCACGACGGATCAGGCGACGCGGGGCGGTCGGGCGGCTTCTCATCGGCGCTCGGCTCCAGACGTGATCCAGGCGAGGACGCTTGGATGCGGTCAATCCGGCGTTGGTCGCTTCAAAATTGGTAAGCCTGGCAAGATTGGCCGGTTTCTCGATACTCTACCCACATGCTCGCTCCGGTCAAAACAGAAACCGGGCGGCGTGCGAAAAACAGCCGGGGTGGGGGGGTTGCGCGGGGTTTGAGGGAGGAAGCACGACGCCCGCCCCGTCCGAACTGTAGGACGAAGGGGCGGGCGTCGGGAAGGGATCGCGAGGTGAGGCGGCTCAGGCGAACAGCTCGGTGACGACCTTGCCGCCGTCGACGATCTTGATCGGCCGCCCCTGGGGGCTGAGGTTCTCCTTGGTCGGGTCGATGCCCAGGGCGTGGCAGAAGGAGCGGAGGAGGTCGTTGACGGCGACGGGGCGGTCGTGGACGGCGGTGCCGTCGGCCGTCGAGGCGCCGAGGACCTGGCCCCCCTTGATGCCGCCGCCGGCCAGGGCGACGTTGAAGACCTTGGGGAAGTGGTCGCGGCCGGCGTTGGGGTTGATCTTCGGGGTCCGGCCGAACTCGCCCATCCAGACGACCAGCGTCTTCTCCAGCCGGCCGCGGGCCTTGAGGTCGGCGACCAGGGCGGCGAAGCCGGGGTCGACCTCGGCGGCGAGCTTGCCGACGCGCTCCTGGTTCTGCTGGTGCGTGTCCCAGCCGTTGCAGCGGACCTCGACGAACGTGACGCCGGCCTCGACCAGTCGCCGGGCCAGCAGGCACCCCTGGCCGAACCTGGTCGCGCCGTAGGCGGCGCGGGTCTTCTCGTCCTCTTCCTCGATCCGGAAGGCCCCCATCCGCGGTGACAGGACCATGCCGGCCGTCTGCTTGTACAGGTCGTGGTGCTCCTTGATCCGGTCGCCGCCGCCGGTCCGGGCGAAGCCGGCGCGCTCGAGGCGGTTCAGGAGGCCGAGGCGGCGGGTGAAGCGGTCGGTCGGCACCGTCGGGATCACGTTGTTGGGCGGCTTGTCGGGGTTGGCGACCTGGAACGGCTCGAAGGCCACCCCGAGCAGGCCGGCGCCGACCGTCGGGCCGCCGATGCTGACGATGTGCGGCAGGTCGAACTTCGGGTCGCCCAGCTCGCTGGCGACGACGGCGCCGAAGCTCGGGTGCTTGACCGTGCCGCTGGGGGCATAGCCGGTGTGGAGCTGATAGGTGGCGCGCTGATGGTTCCCCTCGCGGTTGGTCATCGACCGGATCAGGGCCACGTCCTTCATGACCTTTGCCGTCCGCTCCCAGCCGGGGGCGATGACGATGCCGGGGACGGCGGTCTCGATCGGCTTGAGGCCGCCGCCGTTAGCGTGCTCGGGCTTGGGGTCGAAGGTGTCGAGCTGGCTCGGGCCGCCGGCCATCCAGAGCAGGATGCAGGCCATGTCCCGCTGGCGCAGCTCGTCCGCGTGCAGGGCCATCAGGTCGGTGAAGCTCAATGCCGACAAGCCCGCCGCCCCCAGGCCGATCCCCTTCAAGAACCCCCGCCGGCTCAGGCCGCCGTCGGCCCCGATGGACACCCGAACGATGCGCTTCTCGAACATGATCAGGCTCCCGCGGAAAAGTGCTGAGTGCTGAGTAACGAGTGCGGAGTCAATCGTTCGTAGTTCGTAGGGCAGGGCTCGCCCTGCCTCCGCCGTCCCGACGTGTATGCAGGCGGCAGGGCAAGCCCTGCCCTACTCAACATTCAGCACTCAGCACTTTTCCTATCTGCGGTTGATGAACTCGGTCGAGTTGACGAGGCACCAGAGGATGTCCTCGAAGACGGCCTTGCGGTCGCCGACGGCCAGGAGGTGCTTCTCGCAGACGTCCATCTCCTGGGTGGTGGGCCGGCGGGCGAGCACGCGGAGGTAGAGGGCGACGAGGGCGGAGTGGTTGTCGGGGTGGCCGGCAACGATCTCGCCGAGTACGGTCCCCGGCCGGGCCTCGATCTGGCGGTTGACCTGCGGGCTGTTCATCAGGAACAGCGCCTGCGGGATCGTGCCGAGGACGTCGTCAGGCGCGGTCGAGGGGTCGACGCCGAAGAGGTTGTTGAACTGGATCCGCGGGCCGAATCGGCGCTGATAGTCCTGCGGGCCGACCTTCTTCGCGGCCCCCTTGCCGGCCTCTTCCTTCGGGAAGCGGCCCTCGGTCGGGACGTTGATCGCCTGCGCCAACGCGTCGAGGAGCTGGTCGGCGCGGAGGCGGCCGGGGTTGTTGGCGGCGAACAGGGTGCGGCCGGCGGCGGTGTTGGTGGCCTTGAACTCGCGTTGATAGGCGCGGGTGTTGAGGATCGTCCGGAAGAGCCAACGGACGTCGTAGCCGCCGCGTTGCCACTGCGAGGAGATCGCCTCGAGCACCTCGAGGTCGCGGGCGGTCCGGGCCGGGCCCATGTCGTCGACGGGGTTGAAGAAGCCGTCGCCCATCAGGGCGAACCAGGCGCGGTTGACGAACGCCTTGGCGAACCATGGGTTGTCCTGGCCGACGACGTACGAGGCGGCCAACGCCCGGCGCTGCTCGGTCGTCAGGCCGTCGGGCACGGCCTCGGCCGACTCGGAGAGGAAGAACCTCGGCGTGATCGGGACCTTCTTCTGCGGGTCCTTGAGGTCGGGCATCGCGTACTTGCCGGCCCTCGGCGCCGAGCGGACCTCCATCGGCGGGGGCCCCTGGCCGGGCATCCGGCGCTCGGCCGGGCGGACCTGGACGCCGTTGAAGAAGGCGGCGAATTCGTGGAACTGCCGCCGCTTCCACGGGTCGGTCGGGTGGTCGTGGCACTGGGCGCACTGGATCTGCACGCCGAGGAAGATCCGCGAGACCTCGCCGGCCAACTCCAGCGGCAGGTCCGCCCCCTGGTGGGCGACGGCGAAGACCGCCGCGCCGTTCTCGTCGTTGCGGCCGGTCGCGGTGATCAGGTCGGTGGCCACCTCGTCCCACGGCCGGTTCTTGGCGAACTGCTCGGCCAGCCAGGCCTCCAGCTCGGGGAAGCGGACCTGGCCCTTGTTCTCGTTGGTGGCGCGGTAGGCGATCACGTCGCGCCAGTAGCGGGCCCAGTTGGTGGCGAACTCGGGGCTCTCGAGCAGGTAGTCGATCAGCCGGGATCGCTTGTCTTTCTCCTTCGACCGGCAGAAGCTCGCCACCTGCTCGGGGCCGGGCAGGCGGCCGGCGACGTCGAGGCAGACGCGGCGGACGAACTCCTCGTCGTTCGCGATCCGCGCCGGCGTGACCTTGGCCGCGGCGAGGGCCTTGTCGATCAGGGCGTCGATCCCGGCCGCGTCGAGCGTCGGCGGGGTGATCGACTTCGCGGGCCGTTCCGGCGGGGCGACGGTCGACTTCGGCGACCCCTTGCCCTCCCGCTCGACCGACGCGGCGAGGTCGCGGAGCGCCTTGAGGATCTCCCGCGCCTCGGCCGCCTCCCGCGGCGTGGGCGTGCCCTGCGCGGCCTGCTTCTTGACCTTCACGACCTTCGCCTTCGCCGCCTTCCCCGCGGCCTGGGCCAGCACCCGGCCCGTCCCGATCGCCGGCGCCGCGACCAGGGTCGCCGCGACCACGACCACCGCGACCACCCGAATCCCGCCGCGCACGATCATGACGTCACCGTCCTTTCGCCGACCCGCCGAGCTCGGGCCTCGCGCCCCTCTTCCTTGTTGAACCGCCCTCCAACCTCCGGGTTCCGGCCCCCCCGGACGTTTCTTGGACGCCCGGGTCCGCGCTCGCCGCGGCCGACCGCTTTCCTCCAGTGTGGGTCATAACCGGCCGGTTGTCCGGCACTCGTGCTCAAGACCCCGGCGCGAGGAGCAGCCAGGCGAGCAACGCCACCACGACCACGCTGACCAGGCCCAGCATCCCCGACGGCATGAACTTGCCCGACTTGCCGTAACGGACCCCGAACAGGACCGTCAGCGCGATCGCCACCGCCCCGGCCAGCCAGAACCCGCCGCGGATCCCCGACGCCGCCAATGCCAGGCCGATCGCCACCAGCACCGCGCTCGCCACCCCCGCGATCAACGACGGCCGGCTCGCCGCCTTCACGTACCCCATGATCCCGCCCGCCGCCAGCAAGGCCGCGTAGATCGCCAGGACCACGTAGCCGACGGTCGGAGTCATCGTGTGTTGATCCCTTCTCTCGTCAGATCCGCCCGTTCACCCACAGGTACGACAACACGCAGAGGAGTGGCAAGCCCAGGAAGACCAGGCCATACGCCAGGAGGACCGTCAGCGGTTTGTCGGGCCAGCGGAACATGGACAGCCTCCGGTTGAGAATCGTGCTTTCACGACCCTTTCGGCTCTTCCCTCGAAGCGGCTTCCTTCCTCTCGTCCTCGCCGATCCAGACACCCAAGACACCGCCCGTGACGGTCGCCAGGCCGAACATGAAGACGGCGCCCGAATGGTTGTGAGTCAGGAACGATTGGTCGAAGAACAGCATGCACATCAGGAAAAAGAGGTTCATCGTCATGATGCCGACGATCGCATAGCCGGCCAGGCCCAGCCGGGCCGGGAGGTCGCGCAGGACACTCACCAGGCAGCCGCAGACGAATCCCATGGCAAAGACCTTGAGGGCGACCAGGGGCAGTTCGGAGAGGGGCGACTTCTCGGCGAGCAGCTCCGGCAAGGCCCACAACGCCTTGAACGCCGTGAGTGCCGTGAGCATCACCCCACCGCAGAGGCCGAAATACCACCATGGAATCCGGCACGGCTTGTCCATCGTCATCAACCCCGAGCCGTTATGGCTCACGCGTTCTTGAAGTCGTCCCAGTCGAGGCCCAATTGTCGGATCGCGCCTCGGATCGTCCCGAGCTTGAGGTCATCGCCGCCCCAGTCGGGGACCACGGAGACCCGGCTCGTCGCGGGGTTCAACCATTTGCGGTGCGAGCCGTCGCCGGTTCGAGGGAGTTCGCGGCAGCCCAGGGAGCTCAACTTCCGCGCCACTTCCCGATATCTCATGGAACGGTGACGACTATGTCGGCCAAGACGGGGGATTTCATGTCGGCGATGATGAGGTTGGGAGGCAAGGGTCTCCCGAGTTCTCCATAGGCTTCGATGACGGCCGCGAGGGCGTCCCGGACGTTGTCCAGCGCGTCTTCGACCGAATCCCCCTCCGTGACCAATTCGGGCAACACGGGGGACGTCACCGTGAAGCCGCCTTCGGGCTGGGGCTCCAGCAGGACCGGCAATTTGTAGTGGATCATGGTCGTCACCGCCGGGGTGGTTTCCGGGCGTATCCCCCGCAAGTCTAGGGGAGTTGGCGGTCGGCCGTCAATCAACGGAGATGACCGACGCCCGGATGCGCGACGGGCTCAAGACGCTCCGGGCCTGGCTCGACGAGCACAAATCCGAGTGGGTCGCCGACGACCCCCGCGTCGGCTCGGGGCTTCGACGGGCCGATGACCCCGCCCGAGGAGCGGCGCCGGGAGGTCCAGGTCCCGGTCCAGCCTGCCTCGCGCGCGGAGGGGGGTCAACGGATGCGACCCCGGCCCGACGGGTTCGGACCGGGGTCGCGTCGGGTCTCTTTAGGAATCACCGCGGCGCGCCGGTCTCGGGCGGGTTGATGGTCGACGTGCGGTCGCCGGCCCCCGGGGCGGGCTCGGTCACGTCAAACCCCATCGCCTTCATTCGAGCGACCTGCTGGGCTTTGAGCCGGGCTTTGAGGCGGTTCGTCGCGGGGGTCTCGGGCTGCGGCGGGTAGTACCGGACGTCGTCGTGCATGATCTTGCCGTCGGGCCTCGACATGCTGACGTGCTCGGCCTGGCAGCCGACCGCGGGGCAGATCGCGGCCGCGACGAGCAGGCCACGCCACCATCCTGGGGCGGTCGCGGGCGACATGGCCGGGCTCCTGTCGAGGAGGCGGGCCGTCGCGGGCGCGGCCCGGTCGGGGCCGGCCCGCTCGGCCGTCGATCGGGGAGACCCGGTCACTGCGGCCCGGGGATGGGCGGGACCGTGGCCGGTGCGCCGGGGCCCATGGGGCGGCCGCCGACGGGGCCTTCCTCGTTCATCGGGCTGGCGTTGATGTCGGTGCCGCGGAGCCCCTCCATCTGGAGCGGGCTGACGGTGCCCGACGGGGCGGCCGTCGGGCCGACGGCGCCGCCGAGGCCGGGCAACGGCGACTCGGGGACGTCCATGCCCATCATCCGCATCCGCGCCCGTTGCTGGGCGGCGAGCGTGTTCGACCAGCGGAACTCCTGGCCGGGCGGGAAGTACTGCACGTCGTCGTTCATGTACTTGCCCGACGGCAACGTCATGCCGGCGTGCTCCGCCTGGCAGCCGATCGCCGGCAGGGCGACGACCAGCGCCACGGCGGCCCAACGCCGCCGGCGCCCGCCGCGGCGCCGCACCTCATCGCGGGGGGACACCATCGATTCCTCCCTCCTTAGGGTCGAAGCGGCCGAGGAGGAGTGGCCTCGCCGCCCGCTGTCGGGTCGTCCTGACCGTCCCGCCCGCTGGCAATCGCGCCCTTGGGCATGACACTCCAGGGTTTCGGCCGATCGGGCCGGTCGCGCCCACCATTTCCGCCGCGACGCCCGCCGGCTCGCCGCCTCAACGCCGCAACGAGCCGTTCATCCCCCCGGCCACCGCCGTCACCGGCGCCGCCTCGGTGGGCGAGGTGGTGTTGACCGTCTGGGGCGGGTTGGCGTCGTCCGGCGGGGCCGTCGCGCCCCCGATCCCCGACTGGCATCCCGTGGCCAATGCCAGCGCCAGGCCGACCACTCCCAGCCCCGCCAGTCGGCCAGCCCGACGCGCGTCATCGGCTCGCATCATTCGATCCTTGCTTGATTGAAGAAGGATGACCGCGGCCGGTTCCCGACGATCGGGCCGGTCATGCGGGTTATCCCGATGGTTCATGATTTCGGCATTGGCGCGGCCCGTCGCCAGCAATTCCGCCGATCACGACGCCTGCGCGCGGTCGAGGAATCGGGTCGCCGCGTGCATGATGGCCTCCTCGGTGGCCTCGGCGCGGGGCAAGGTGGCGGTGAGCCGGCCCTCGCAGAGCACGAGGATGCGGTCGGCGACGGCCAGGAGCTCGGGCAGCTCGCTGGAGGTCATGAGGATGCCCATCCCCTCGTGGGACGCCAGGTCGCGGATCAGGCGGTAGATCTCGGCCTTGGCGCCGACGTCGATGCCGCGGGTCGGCTCGTCGAGCAGGAGCACGCGCGGGGTGGTCAGCAGCCAGCGGGCGAGGATGCACTTCTGCTGGTTACCGCCCGAGAGGCTCGTGATCGCCGCGTGGCCGCCGGCGGCCTTGATCGCGTGGCGGTGCAACGCGTGCGAGACCGCCTTCGCCTCCGCCTTGCGGTCGACGACGGCGTGGGCCAGGGCGCCGAGGTGGCAGATGGTGATGTTCTCGGCCACGGTCATCTTGTCGAAGAGGCCGAGGTTCTTGCGGTCCTCGGTCACCAGCGCCACGCCCGCGTCGATCGCCTCGGCCGGGGCGCGGAACCGCGACGGTCGGCCGTCGAGGGCGATCGTGCCGGTCGGCGGCGCGGGGCCGGCGCCGAAGAGGGCCTCGAGCAGCTCGGTCCGCCCGGCGCCGAGCAGGCCGGCGACGCCGACGACCTCGCCGCGGTGCAGCTCGAACGTGATCCCCGACAGCGACGGCCGGCCCGAGCCGGGCGGGCTCGCCATGCCGAGCCCCTCGACCTGCAAGATCGCCTTCTCGCCGACCTTGTGCGGCTCGAACGCGAAGGCGCCGATCTCGCGGCCGACCATCCACCGCACCACCTGCTCCGGGCTCGCCTCGGACCGCGGCGCCGTCGCCACGAACCGGCCGTCGCGGAGCACCGTCACGCGGTCGGCGAGCGTGAACACCTCATTCATCTTGTGGGAGATATAAATGACCGACGTGCCCGCCGCCCGCAGGTCGCCGATGACGCGGAAGAGCCGGGCGACCTCGGCGTCGGAGAGCGCCGAGGTCGGCTCGTCCATGACGAGGATCTTCGCCTCGAACATCAGCGCCTTGGCGATCTCGACCATCTGCTGGTCGCCGATCCGCAGGTCGCCGACCCGCGCCCGCACGGGGATCGGCGCCCCGAGCCGCTCGAAGAGCCGCCGCGCCTCCCGCTCCATCGCGCGGTCGTCGAGCAGGCCCAGCGCGTTCCGCCGCTCGCGGCCCAGGAAGATGTTGGCCGCGACCGACAGGTCGGGCACGAGGTTCAATTCCTGGTAGATGATCCGGATGCCCGCGTCCTCCGCCGCGCGCGGGCCCGAGAACGCCACCGGCTCCCCCTCCAGCACGACCCGACCGCCGAAGTCCGTGATCGCCCCGGCCAGCACCTTCATCAACGTGCTCTTGCCCGCCCCGTTCTCCCCGCAGAGCGCATGGACCTCGCCGGCCCGCGCCTCGAAGTCCACGCCTTCGAGCGCATGCACGCCGCCGAAGTGCTTCGTGATCCCCTCCATCCGCAGCCGGTCAGATGTAGAAGTATTCATGCGAATCTCCAAAAGCATTGGTCACGGCTTTGCGCCAACGCGCCGGCCCATCTCGGCCAGCAGCTCGCGCTCGGGGAGGCCGATCCAGCAGTGGCCGGCGCCGGGGCCGTAGCGGATCGAGCCCTCGAAGGGCGGGTCGGCGGCGGCGAGGAAGGCGTCGAGGCGGTGGACGGCGTTGTTGAGGAAGAAGTCGTCGGCGTCGCCGACGAAGACGTGGATCTTGCCGCGAAGCCTCGGGCCGAGCGCCTTCCAGTCGCGTTCGAGGACCAGACGCAGGTCGTAATTCTTCCAGTGTTCAACGATCGTCTTGTCGATGACACCCGACTCCGGGTCCCAGAGCGGCACCGGGCGGCCGTCGGCCCCCTTCGGGCCGTACGTCGCGTTCCACGAGCCCCACTGGCCGCCGGAGAGGGCCCACGAGTCGCCGAGGCCGAGGGCGTTCTCGAGCGAGCATTCGTGCCGCATCGTGTAGCGGACCTCGCCGCTGGTGTCGCGCGCCGCGGGGCGCTCGAAGCCGTGCGGGTTGATGTAGGCGTTGGCGTCGCGGTAGATGTTCACGAGCTGGAACGACCGGAAATCGACGCCGTCCGGGCAGGAGGACCAGCAGCCGTTGAAGTCGTCCGGGTAGAAGACCTGGAGCGCCAGCGAGACCCAGCCGCCGGTCGAGCCGCCGTCGAGCACGCGGGCCTCGGGCTTGCCGAGGCCGCGGAACCGCGACTCGACGAAGGGGATCAGCTCGCGCGTCAGGGCGTCGCCGTAGGGGCCGTGGTTGGCCGAGTTGACCTGGTACGGGTCGCCCAGGGGGCCGGCGCCGTCGAGCACGAGCATCAGCATCCTCGGCGCGTCGTCGGCCAGCCAGGCGCGTCGGAAGCCGGAGCCGGGGACTTCGACCGGGGGGACGTCGCTGAACCGCTGCCCGAACCCGCCGATGTGGACCCGGAGGGGATACTTCCGGTCCGGCTCGCGGTCGAAGTCGCGCGGCAGGATCACGGCGGCGCGGAGGAAGATCGGCCGGCCGTGGAAGGCGCCGAGGCGCTCGGAACGGACCTTGATGTACCGGACGTGTTCCGAGTCGGCCGGCAGGCGCTCAGCCGGGACCTCCTCGGTCAATTCGAGCCGGATCGTCCCTCCCTCGGCCGGGTCGACCCTGAGCCGACGGGCCTTGCTATAGAGGTCGCCGGGGGCGTTCAGGAGGAGCAGGTCGCGGTTCCGGTGCAGGACGGCCTGGACGTCGTAGGTGCCGGCGGAAAGCCGGTCGAGTTTGTCGATCGGGAAGGTGGCGCAGGCGGCGTCGAGCACGACGGCCGAGCCCGGCCCGAACCCCTTCGCGTCGGCCCCGACGACGATCGTGGCGTCGAGCCCGGTCTGACCCGCCGTCTTCCTCGGCTCGCCCCGGCCCGGACGGCCGAGGAGGACGAGCATCCTCCCGTCGACCGGCTTCTCGATCTTCCCCTCCGCCGCCCGCACCTCGAACCTCAGGCGCGGCTCGTCGGCCATCGCCGGGGCGAGCAACGCCAGCAGCAGCATCGCCGGGGCATAACGAACGATCGTCATCGACGGTCCCTCCCGGAACACAAGCGGACGGGGTCTTCGGTTCGTTCCGCGCCGGCAACCTCGGCCGGTAAAGACGGCCCGGAATGCCCAGAGTCCCGTGGGTTCGTTCGGTCGGCAGAGGCGGCGGGCCGGTCGTTGGGTTCGTTCGGCGCCGCGGGAGTTCGTCGGCACGACTTGCCCGGAGCGCCCATCGCCCCGTTCGGTTCGTTCCGAATCCCGGCGTCGGGACCATACAGCCGGCCCAATTTCTCCAGGCCCCCGTTCGGTTCGTTCCGCGCCGGGGATCGGGCTGCTTCTGAGTCGCAGGCACGCTCCGCGTGCCGTCCGCGACACCATCCCCGTTCTTGTGTTTCTGCGGACGGCACGCGGAGCGTGCCTGCTACGGGGAGGCACCGGAACGCCTTGCCCAGGCTCCCCAATGCCCCGTTCGGTTCGTTCCGCGCCGGGGTCGTGAGACGGTGGGTGCGTTCGGCGCGGCGGGATGACCTCGATCGGTCCGACCCCCGACCCCGCGCGTCGGTTGCCACGGGTTCGGCTTCGAACCCGTGCCGGTTCGGCCACGCCGGCGGGGCACGGGTTCGAAGCCGAACCCGTGGCAACCGGAGCTCGATCGGCCCCGGCCACTCCGAGGAGCGAGGTGGGTTCGTTCCGCGCGGGGAATCGTCCCGGCGGGAGGGCTCGGACATCGGGGAGGGTCGGCGTCGTCGGCGAGGTCACGGTGTCGGTTCGTCGGGTGCGTCGCGGGGTGGGGCGAACAGGAGTGCCCGCCGCACGGGTCGAGCCCCACCCTGACTCTAAGGTCGCTAAAAAGGGCCGCGGTTATAACCGAATTCTCGGCGAAGGGCGACGATTCGCGGAAGTCGGATGCGATCCGCCGCTCAATGCTTCGGCGGCAACAGGCCGACGACCGCGGCGGTCATCGCGCGGACGCCGGTGCGGAGGCTGGGCAGGGGGTCGGGGTGGTAGAGCGCGGAGTGGAGCGAGGGTAGCGGGGTCCCCTTCGAGCGGGCCTCGGCGACGGTCGCCGGGGGGATCGTGCCGAGGCGGAACATGAACGTCGGGACGCCGTCGCGGCCGAAGAGGCCGAAGTCCTCCGCCCCCATCGTCGGCTCGACCTCGACGACGTTCGACGTCCCCAGCGCCGCCTCCAGCCTCGGCACGACGCGGGCGACCAGGCTCGGTGTGTTGACCGTCGCCGGGGTCGAGTCCGACACGACCACCGAAGGCTTCGGCGCCCGGTGGGCCTCGGCGAGCCCCTCGGCGCGGCGGCTGATGCCGGCGATCAGGCGGTCGCGGACCTCGGGCCTGAAGGCGCGCAGGGTCAGTTGGAGCCGGACCTCGTCGGGGATGATGTTGTGCTTCGAGCCGCCGTGGATCGAACCCACCGTGATCACCGCCGGCTCGATCGGGCTGTTCTCGCGGCTGACGACCGACTGGAGGTCGAGCACGAAGAGCGCCGACAGGACCACCGGGTCGACCGTCGCCTGCGGCATCGCGCCGTGGCCCCCCTTGCCGCGGATCGTCACGTCCAACGACGTCGACCCCGCCATCGCCGGGCCCGAGCGATAGCCGACCTTGCCCGTCTCCAGGTCGTGCGCGACGTGCAACGCCAGCGCGAAGTCGGGCTTCGGGAACCGGCGATACAGGCCGTCGTCGAGCATCGCCCTGGCGCCGCCGATCCGCTCCTCGGCCGGCTGGCCGACGAACAGGACCGTCCCCGACCACCGGTCCTTGTGGTCGGCGAGCCACCGCGCCGTAGCAATCAGATTCGTCATATGAACATCATGTCCGCAGGCGTGCATCACGCCGACGGTATTCCCCGCGTCGTCCCTGGTCGTGACCTTGCTGGCGAACGGCAGGCCGGTGGCCTCGGTGACGGGCAGGGCGTCGAGGTCCGAGCGCACGAGCACCGTCGGGCCTTCGCCGTTCTTCAGCACGCCGACCACGCCGAGCTTGCCCACGCCCGTCGTCACCTCGGCGCCGGCCTTGCGCAGCTCCTCGGCGAGGCGACTGGCGGTCTCGACCTCCTTGTAGGAGAGCTCGGGATGGCTGTGCAGGTGGCGATAGAGGCCGAGGAACTCGTCCTCGTGCCTGGCCATCCAGTCGTCCTCCCCGCGCGTGGGCGCGGCGAGGGCCAGGAGGATCGTCGCGATCGCGAGCGGCCGAAGGCGCGGCATGGCAGGCTCCGGTGGGTGCGGGGAGGCTTCGCGGCCGAGGTCGTCGAGGGCAGAGGGCCGTGGACAGAGGACAAATGGAAGGATCTGGATTTGCCCTCGGCCCTCCTCGAGCCCGCCTCATTCCATCCCGTTCTGCATCGCGAAGGCGCGGTACTTGGCCTCCTCGGCCTCGGGGATCAGGCCGCAGCGCTGGCAGATGACGGACAGGGCGGTGTAGCTGAAGGGGTCGCGGGGCTCGAGCTCGACGACCTTGCGGGCGTGGGCGACGGCCTCCTCGACGCGGGCGAGGTCGGCGTAGAGCTTGGCGAGCATGCCGTGGCCGAGGGTGAATCTCGGGTCGAGCGCCACGGCCTCCTCGAGCTTGGCGGCGGCGCCGGCCTTGTCGCCGGCGTCGCGGAGGTCGACGGCCTGGTCGTAGAGCTCATCGGGGGTGGGCATCGGCGCGGCTCCGGCGGTCGGGTCGGGGCGATTGTCGTGAACCCTCGGGCCTTTCGATCGAAGTATTGTAAGGAAGGGGCCCGGCGGGTGGCCAGCGGGTTGTCACTCGTCAAAGGGGGGGAGAGGTGTTAGACTGACAGCCGTCCAGCATCGGGCGCGGCGAAGGTGGGGGGATGGGGCAGCCGGCCATGACCTTGTCGTGCTCGCGTTGCAGCCGGGTGCTCGAATACTCGGGCGAACGGCCGTCGTTCTGCGCCTACTGCGGCCAGCCCCTGGGCGACCCGAGGCTCGAGGCGACCGTCGCGCACGAGAGCGGCGAGGCGACGCTCGACCACGACGCGACCCGGCCCGCCGGACCCGACCGCGGCGACCCGGAGCACGTCGCCGGCTATCGCCTGATCCGACCGCTGGGCCGCGGCGGCATGGGCACCGTCTACGAGGCCGAGGACAGCCACTTCGGCCGCCGCGTGGCGCTGAAGCTGATCGCGCGGAGCCACGTCGCCTCGCGCGAGGCCGTCGAGCGGTTCCGGCAGGAGGGGCGGCTCGCCAGCGCGCTGACGCACCCGAGGTGCGTCTTCGTCCTGGCGGCCGACGAGGAGGACGACCGCCCCTACATCGTCATGGAGCTGATGCCCGGCACGACCCTGACCGGCCTGGTCAAGGAGCGCGGGCCGTTGCCGATCGAGGAGGCCGTCGCCAAGATCCTCGACGTCATCGACGGCCTCCGCGCCGCGCACCGGCTGGGGATCGTCCACCGCGACGTCAAGCCGTCGAACTGCTTCCTCGACGCCGACGGCCGCGTCAAGGTCGGCGACTTCGGCCTGTCGAAGTCCCTGGCCGGCGACGCCAACCTGACCCGCACCGGCGCCTTCCTCGGCACGCCCTTGTACGCCTCGCCCGAGCAGATCCGCCGCGACCCGATCGACGCGCGCACGGACGTCTACTCGGTCGCGGCGACGCTCTTCTACCTGCTGACGGGCCGGGCGCCGTTCCAGCAGGACGACGCCGCGGCGGCGATGGCGCGGATCGTCTCGGACCCGGCGCCGCCGGTCCGGACCTCCCGGCCCGAGGTGCCGCGGTCGCTCGACCAGGTCATCCTCAAGGGTCTGGAGCGCGAGCCGTCGCGGCGCTGGCGGAACCTCGACGAGTTCCGGGCGGCGCTCCTGCCGTTCCTGCCGGGGCACCACTCGATCGCCGGCGTCGGCCTGCGGGTCGGCGGGATGATCATCGACCTGGTGCCGCTGGCGATCGTCTCGATCGCGATCGACCTGGCGCTGTCGGAGCGCTGGAAGTGGACCGAGCCGCTGCTCGACGCGGTCGTCTGGTTGCTCTACTTCGTGCCCGGCGAGGCGGCCCTGGGCCGGACCCTGGGCAAGTGGCTGACGAGGCTCCGGGTCATCTCCGTCCCCCGCAACGAGCCCCCGGGGCCGCTCTGGGCCCTCGTCCGGACGGCCGTCTTCTACGGGGCGGTGGTCTTGCCGTTCGACGTCTATGCGGACGTCCTGAGCGTCGCCCCGATCGACTGGCACGGGCGTTGGTGGTGGGCCTGGCTCGGCCCCTGGGGCCTCCTGCCGATCGTCGGGCTGGCGGCCCTGGCCTCGACGATGCGGGCGCGGAACGGCTATCGCGGCCTGCACGAGCTCGCCAGCGGCACCCGCACCGTCATCCTGCCCCGCGCCGAGCACCGCCGCGAGGCGCCGGGGCGGCGGCCGATCGGCCGCGACCGGGGGATCATCGCGCGACCGATGGGGGTGCTCGAGACGGTCGGCCCGTACAAGGTCCGCGGCGCCGTGCGCTGGGAGGACGGCCGCAAGGTGCTGGCGGCGGAGGACTCGTCGCTCGGCCGCGAGGTCTGGGTCGTCCTTCGTCCCAAGGGGAGCCCCGCCCCGACCGCCGCCCGGCGCGACCTGGGCCGGCCGGCCCGCCCGCGATGGCTCGCCGGCGGCGAGCAGGGGGACCGGCGCTGGGACGCCTTCGTCGCCCCCGGCGGCTGCCCGCTGGCCGATTTCGCCGGCCTGGAAGGGCTCTCCTGGTCCGACGCGCGGCCGATCCTCCACGACCTGGCCGACGAGCTCGCCGCCGCCTGCGACGACGGCACCTTGCCCGCCGGCCTGTCGGTCGACCAGGTCTGGGTCGAGCCCGACGGCCGCGTCGAGCTCGTCGACCCGCTCGGCGCCGAGGGGGGCCGGCCCCCTGAGCAGCCCGAGCAGCGCCGCGCCCTGGAATTGCTGCTCCGCGCCGCGGCCCTGGCGCTGGAAGGGGGTCGGCGACGGGTCAAGGATTTGCCGACCGCGATCAAGGCGGCCGTCCCGCTGCACGCCCGCCGCATCCTCGACCGCCTGCTCGGCGTCGGGGCACCGTATGCGACCATGGCCGAGGTCCGCGCCGACCTCGACGCGACCCGGGCCCTGCCGACGGAGCTGGACCTGGGCCCGCGGCTGGTCCGGCTCGCGGGGTTCGTCCTCGGCGTACTCACGCGGTTCCTCCTGGCCGCGCTGGCCGTCGCGATCGTCGAGTCCTTGCAGGGGAAGCGGTCGCTGCTCGTCTATCCGCCGCCGCCGGCCCCCGCGAAGTGGGTCGCGTTGGCGTGCGTGCTCGCCTGGCCGCTCTGGGCGTTCCTGACGCGCGGCGGCCTGGCCGGCCGGCTCACGGGCATGGCGCTGGTGAAGACCGACGGCGCCCTGCCGTCGCGGCCGCGTTGCGCCTGGCGCGAGGCGGTGATCTGGCCCCCGCTGTTGGGCCTCTTCGCCGCGTTCCAGGCCCTCCGCGCCCTGCACCCCGCCGACGGCCGCGCCGGCCTGCTCGTCGCCCTCGCCTTCTTCGCCTGGCCCATCGCCGACGCCGCCCACGAGCTCGCCTTCCCCGGCCGCATGATCCACGACCGACTCGCGGGCACGACGAGGGTGCCGAGATAGGGGGAGGGGGGGATCCACCGCGAAGGCACGAAGGACACAAAGGAATTCAAAAAGATAATTGAATGAAATTTTGAATTCCTTTGTGTCCTTCGTGCCTTCGTGGTGGATCCCCTCCCCCATCTCCCCGGGAAGGTCACACCCCCGATGGTCCCGTTGGGTCGTCGGCGTCCGCGGGCGCGGGGGGACGCCGGGAAAACGTTCAAGTCCGGCCGTCCTCCGGCCGACGAGCCGCGGTTGACCGCCGAAGGGCTTCGGCGTATCATCCCGCCGCTCGCCGCCGAGGGTCCACCTCGAATCGCAACCGCGCCGGCGCCCGCGGGACGCAAGTGCCACTCCACCTTCACGGAGGGAGGTCCGCCGTGACCATGTCGCTGGGATTGCTCGCGATCGCGCTGCTCGGGGCCGACGGCCCGATGCCCGCGGTCCCCGATCTGGCCGGAATCGGCCCCGTCCCGCCGCCGTATGCGCCGTCGCCGACCGGGCCGACGATCTCGTACGAGATCCGGTTCCTCTCCGTGCGCGGCCTCGGCTGGCGCACCGCGATGCGGGACAAGCTCAAGGACGTCGCCCAGCACGAGGGGGCGACGGTCTGGACGCTCGACGACGAGGGGACCGAGGCGCTGCTGGAGCGGGTGCAGGCCGACGCGGGGAGCAACGTCGTGCAGGCGCCGAGGGTGACGGTCAATGCCGAGGCGTCGGCGACCG
>DASZMJ010000177.1:0-19503 GCA_035551935.1 Isosphaeraceae bacterium | reverse complement strand
AAGAATTGATCTATACGAATTCTTCTTTTCCTCTCTTCTCTGTGCCCTCTGTGGCAGGCTTCCTATTCTTCCAACAACTTGCGCAACGCCTCTCGTTCGCGGCGGGTGGCGTCGAGGTCGAAGCGGGCGAGCTCCAGGTCGAGGCGGAGGCGTTCGAGGGCGTCGCGGGCGACGGAGAGGACGCGGCGGCGGAAGCGGGCCTCCTCGATCGCCTCGCCGACGATCGGCTCCAGCTCGTCGCGGACCGGCTCGGGCAGCGCCTGGACGCGGCCCAACAGCGCCAGCAACTCCTCCGGGCCCTCGTCGCGGGTGGATGTCTGACTCGGACTCATCGATGGTGCCTCAACAACGGTGCTCGAGGCAACTCTAGCATGGAAAACGGGAGAAAGTCGGAGGATTGTCGCGATTTGGCGGTCTGGATAATATTCAACGATTGGTGAAAATGGGCGGAAATCGAGACGCGGTTTGGGCTTTGCGGTCGGGGGCGGGGTCGATAGATTGGGCGCGGGCCGGAGGGCCCGGGAGTGTTCGGGAACGGGGCGGCAGGGAGGCTTGGCCCATGCAGTCGGCAAGGAGCCGCGCGGCGGTCGCCTGCGCCCTCGGGCTCGTGGCCGTCGCCTCGGCGGCGGCGACGGCCGGGGCCGGCGACGACGACCCCAGGACGGCCGAGGCGAAGGCGGCCGCGAAGGCGGCGGCCATCCACGACGACTTCGAGGGCCCCCGCGTCGCCTGGCGTCGCGAGGCCACCGACGCCGGGGTCGTCCCCCGGGCGCACGACCGGACCGACCGCGCCCGCCACGACGGCCTCCGCTCCGAGCGCATCGCCTTCGAGGCCCAGGGGGGCAGCGCGGTCTATTACAGCTACCCCTTGCCGAAGGTCCCGGTCACGCCGGACCTGACGGTCCGGCTCTATGTCCGGGCCAACCAGCCCGGCATCGACCTGGCCGCGCGGGTGGTCTTGCCGGCCGACACCGACCCCGACACCGGCCAGCCGTCGTTCGTGACCGTCCCCGGCGTCCGCACCGACGCCTCCGACCGCTGGCAGAAGCTCGTGCTGGCCGACCTGCCGCTGGCCGTCGAACGGCAGGCCCGCATCCTCCGGATCAAGACGAAGCGCGAGGTCAAGATCGAGGGGGCCTACCTCGACCGCCTGGTCCTCAACGCCCTGGGCGGGCCGGGGGCCTCGGAGGTCTTCGTCGACGACCTGACCATCGCCCCGGTGCCCGAGGCCCTGGCGGCCATCAAGCCGGACGCGACGGAGCCGACGCCAGGCACGGCCCCGCCGAAGCCGCCCGCGACGGCCGTCGCGCTGGAGCGGAACCGCCTGAGCCGCGACGGCCGGCCCTGGACCTTCTCGGCGATCGACGCCCCCGGCGCCGACGTCCGCGCCTTGCGGCAGTCGGGCTTCGACGTCCTGGTCCTCCCCGAGGGCACCGGCCCCGAGCTGGCCAGGGAGGCCGCCTCGGCCGGGTTCCTGCTGATGCCCCGGCTCGCGCTTTACGACCGCGACGCCCCCCGCGACCCGGCCGCGGTCGTCGCCGACGCGGCGAGCTTCCCCGAGCGCAAGGCGGTCGCCTTCTGGGACCTCGGCGACGGCCTCGGTGCCGAGCCGGACCTCGACGCCCGCAACGCGGCTCTGGAGCGGGTCCGGTCGATCGTGCTGGACCTCCACGCGCAGGGGCCCGGCGAGCCGAGGCTGGCCACCGGCGGGGTCGCCGGCCTGATCCCCGGCTATGCCCTCATCGGCAACGGCCTGGACCTCGTCGGCGTCGGCCCCTTGCCCTGGGGCACGACCCTGGAGCCGAGCCAGTACCGCGCCTACCTCGAACAGCGCCGCATCCTGGCGGCGCTGGCCAACCCGCAGGCGCTCTTCTGGACGACGATCCCGCTGTCGCCCCCCGAGGAGGTCACGCGGGCCATCTGGGGCGACGACCGGCCCCCGCCCTGGGGCCGCCCGCGGCTCCAGCCCGAGCAGGTCCGCCTCTTCGTCTTCGCCGCGCTCGCCGCCGGCTACCGCGGCCTGGCGTTCCGCGGCGACGCGACGTTGACCGCGCCCCAGGGGCGGATGCTCCTGCTGGAGCTGGAGCTGCTCAACGACGAGCTCCGCCTGATCGGACCGGCCGTGGCGCTGGGCAAGGACCCGATCCGCCTCGTCGAGACCTTCCCGCCCGACCCGCCGCGGGTGCTCTCGAGGAGCGGCCTGTCCAGCGGCGTACGGCTCGGCAAGCCGAAGAAGAAGGGGCAGACGAACCCCGGCCAGCCGATGGACGGCTCCGAGCTGCCGCCGCTCCCCTCGATCCGGGCCGCGAGCATCGCCACGCCAGACAGGCGCGGGCAGCTCCTCCTGTTCGCCGACTACGCCCCCGGCGCCCAGTGGCAGCCGCCGCAGATGGCCTTCAGCAACCTGACCTTCAACCTCCCGGGCGCCCTGATGGACGCGCAGGGCTTCGAGGTCAGCCCCGGCGGCGTCCGCGTCTTCGACACCAAGGAGCGCGAGCGGATGGCCGGCGGCCTGCACATGATCATGCCCGACTTCGGCCCGACGGCCATCGTCCTGGTGACGACCGACCCGATCCTCCCCCGGATCGAGGCGGCGACCGCCGCGATCCGCTCGCGCGCCATCCTCAACGCCATCGAGCAGGCGCGGCTGGAGTACGAGTTCGTCCTCGACACCCACCGCCGGCTCGTCGCCGACGGCCACGACGTCCGCTACTCGGCCGACCTGCTGGCCGACGCCGCCGAGAAGCTCAAGGCGGCGCGCGAGGCGATCGAGCGCGAGGACTACCTCCTGGCCTGGCAGAAGGCCCGACACGTCGGCCGGCCGCTCCGCTTCCTGATGCGCGCCCACTGGGACCTCGCCGTCGACGACCTCTGCCACGCCGTCGACCGCCGACCCCCCGCCGTCGACAAGGAGTCGACCCTCAAGAACATCAACGACCCGAACAACAAGCCCGAGGCCCCGACCCGCGACAAGTACCTCAACCCCCTCTTCAAGACCCCCGACAAATACCGGCCCGCCGACGGCCGCCCCGCCCCCTGGCCGCTCGTCAGCCCCGTCGCCGCCGCCCCGCTGGTCGCATTCAATACTCTTCCACAACAATATATCTGGAATTTTTATATTCGCACGAAGCACTTCGGCCCCGACCTGCTGCCCGGCGGCTCGTTCGAGAAGGCCGAGTCGGTCGACGCGTTGAAGTCGGCGGGGTGGTCCGTCGGCGGCTACGCGGTCGACGGCGTCGTCGGGCGGGCCAACGTCGCCGACGGGGGCTGGAAGGGGAGCAAGCGGATGGTCCGGCTGTCGGTCCGGTTGGACCAGTCCGACGGCAACTTCGCCCCCGCGGCGCCGCCTCGGGGCCGCAAGCCCGACGCCGGCCAGGTCGAGCGCGACCGGGTCGACGCCGTGGCGCCGTACCTCGACCGGCCGGTCGTGTCGTTGACCTCGCCGCCCGTGTCGGTCGCGGCCCGGCAGTTCGTCCGGATCTCGGTCAACGTGAAGGTGCCCCGGCCGCAGCCCCAGGGGGGGGGCGGGGTCGTCATCCGCGACTCGCTCGGCGGCGAGCCGCTCCAGTTCCGGATCACCGAGGCCATCCCCGACTGGCGCCGGGTGTACCTCTACCGCCGCGTGCCCGCCGACGGCGAGCTGACCGTCACCCTCGGCCTGGCCGGCTTCGGCGAGGCCCTCTTCGACGACCTCCGCATCGACCGCATCGAGGCCGAGCCCGACGCCCCCTCCGACCTCGCCCGCCGTCGCCCCCGCACCCCCTCGGCCGCGCTGCCGCGGCGGCCGGCGCCGCCGCGGCGGTAGCGGCCCGAACTTGCTGATGTGGCCCTTGATGAGATACGCTGAAGTCACAGCCCGCACCCGATCGGAGGGCCGCCCGTTGAGCACCGTCGACCGCCGTTCGCCCGCGATCACGCCGCCCCTGGTCCCCGGCCAGCGCCTCGGCCGGGCGACTTTCCACGCGCGCTACGAGGCGATGCCGCCGAGCACCCGCGCCGAGCTGATCGGCGGAGTCGTCCACATGCCTTCACCGCTCAGCTACGATCACGGCGACGAGAACGGCCCGATCGTCCTCTGGCTCATGCACTATCAGCGGTTCACGCCGGGGGTCCGGACGTCGCTCAACACGTCGACGTTGCTCGACGACCAGGCCGAGGCCCAGCCCGACGCCTCGCTCCGCATCCTGCCCGAGTCGGGCGGCCGGTCGCGACACGAGGGGCCTTACATCGCCGGCGCCCCGGAGCTGGTCGTCGAGATCGCCCGGTCGAGCCGCCGTGTCGACCTCGACCCGAAGCTGCGCGACTATGAACGCGCGGGCGTCCTGGAATATGTCGTCTCCGCCCTCGGGCCCGACGAGCTGCTCTGGCACGCCCGCCGCGACGATCGCCTCGTCCTCGTCGCGCCCGATGCCGCCGACGGCCTCCACCGCTCGGCCGCCTTCCGCGGCCTCTGGCTCGACCCCGTTGCGCTCGTTGCGGGCGACCTCGACGCCCTGGTCGCCGCCCTCGACCGCGGCCTCGCCACCGACGAGCACCGCGCGTTCGTCGACCTCCTCGCGGGGCGGCGAGACGCCCATTGAACCGACGTCCGGCTCAACGACCCAGCCCGAGCCGGTCGCGGTGGTACGCGAGCCGCTGGGCGACGTCCATCCGGGCGAAGTCGGGCAGGCCGTCGGGTCGGGTCGGAAAACCGTTATTTAATGAAGATACTTTCGAAGATAGATTCGAGGATTTCTCCGATTCGTGCTCGTGGCAGCGGCAGGCGTGGCCGGTCGCGGCGGCCTGGGGCAGGGGGGGGACGGTGACGGCGGCCTTCGGGGGCGGGCCGCCGTAGCTCATGGAGGACGGGGTGAGTTGCAGGTCCTCGTCGAGCGGCCGGTGGGGGCGGAGGCCGAGCCTGTCGAGGACGGCGTGGTAGGCACGGACGGCCTCGACGGGGCCGACGACGCCGTCGACGATCAGGCGGAGGAACTGGACGAACGCGAGCTGGCTCTCGGCGCCGTTGATCTTGCGGCCGTAGAGCGCGACCTTCGCGCCGGACTTCTGGGCGTCGGCCAGGAGCTGGAAGGCGTCGCGCGTGGTGCCGGCCGAGCCGCCGAGGATGCCGACCACTAAATGCGGATCATATCGGAATAATTCCTCCATCGCCCTCGGCCCGTGGTAGACCATCTTCAGGAACAAGGGCCGGCCCGCCGGCGCGACGCCGGCGAGCATCCGGGCGATCATGTCGTTGATGTAGCCGGGGAGCACCCCGGGGGCGACGGCGCCGGGGACGTTGGGGTCGAAGACCTCGAGGAAGTAGCGGAACCCCTTGCGCTCGGCCTCCTCGCGGAAGGCCCGGAAGTGTTCCAGGGTCTCCAGGTCCCGGGCCGGGTCGTTGTTGAAGGTCACGCTGTAGAGGCCCAGGTCGGCGCCGATCGAGCGTTCCTCGGGATCGCAGTCGAGGTGGCCGCACTGGACGTGGTCGAGGCTCGCCGACCGGAACGGCCGCGAGGGGGCCGAGGCGTAGGACGAGCCCCGGGCGATATGAACATCGGTGGTGTCGTTGGCGCGGACGGCGGGCGTGACGTGCGAGCCGTCGAAGAGGCGATCGCGGATCGTGAGGGCGTGATTCGTGCTGGCCGACATGAGCATGATATCGACCAACCCCTGTTTCGTCACGGCGCGGACCTGGTCGCGGTACTCCTCGAGCGTCCGGGACCGGACCTCGCCCGGGTGCGCCTCGGGCGAGCGGCCGGGGGCGCCGACGCCGAAGGCCATGTCGGCGTCCTTGGCGTCGGCGAGGATGAACTCGCGCGAATTCGGGTCGGCGTGGATCGCCGCGAGCTTCCGGTCGAGCGACTTAACCACGGCGCCCTCCGCCGACCTGTCCCGAGATCGTGACCCGCGCCGAGCCCCGGCCCCCGTCGCCGCCCGTCGTCACCTTCGGGCTCCCGTTGGCCGACGGCCTCGGCACCCCCGGACTCGCCTTCGCCCCGGCGATCGGCCGCGCGGCGTCGGGGTTTCGCTTGAGCACTTGATCGATCGTCTCGCGGAGCACGCGGCCCGATTGCTGCAACGCGGAGACCTCCTTCGGCCAGAGGTCGATCTCCAGTTGCGCCGCCACCCCCTCGCGGCCGACGACGGTGGGGACCGACAGGCAGACGTCGCGGATGCCGTACGTGCCCGGGACCAAGGCCGAGACCGGCAGGATGCGGCGCCGGTCCATCGCGATCGAATGAATCACTTCCGCGATCGACAGGCCGACCGCGAAGCCTGCGCCCCCCTTCAGCTTGATGACCTCGGCCCCGCTCCCCTTCGTGCGGGCGAAGAGGCCGTCGGCGAGCCCCGCGTTCCAGCCGGGGAACTTCTCCAACGGGAGCCCCGCCGCCTGCGCCGCCGACCAGATCGGCACCATGCTATCGCCGTGCTCGCCGAGGATCGTCGCCGTCACCTGCGTCGGCGGCAGCTTCAAGGTCTCGGCGATCAGCGAGCGGAACCGGGCCGAGTCGAGCTGCGTCCCCAGGCCGATGACCCGCGTCGGCGGCAATCCAAGGGCGCTCGTCGCCAGATACGTGAGCACATCCACCGGGTTCGACACCACCAGCACGATCGCCCCCGGCTTCAACCCCGCCGCGGCGACGCTCTTGAGGATGCCGAGGAACAGCTCGACGTTCCGATTGATCAGGTCCAGGCGGCTCTCGTCCGGCTTCCGCCGGAGTCCCGCCGTGATGCAGACCAGGTCGCTCTCCGGGATGACTTCATACCCGCCCGACCGGATCCGCTGGTCGCAGGCCAGGGCCGCGCCGTGCAACAGGTCGAGCGCCTGCCCGCGGCCGAGGTCCGCGTTGACGTCGATCAGGTCGATCCCCGAGACCACCCCCCCGCATTGCAACGCGAACGCCGCACACGACCCCACCAGGCCACCGCCGCCGATGATGCTCACCTTCATGGGACGAACTCCGGAGGAGACTTGCCACAGAGGACACAGAGGCCACAGAGAGGAGGATCAAGAAGAGATCCTTTTTTCTTTCTTTCTCTGTGCCCTCTGTGTCCTCTGTGGCTAACTCTTCTTCCCGCCGAGCCACCGCGTCGCGTTCTCGACGACCTTCAATGGCTCGGCCTGCTTGTAGACGGGGTACGACTCGTGGCCGGGCCGGAAGTAGAAGACGTGGCCCTTGCCGAGCGCCCAGAGGCAGCCCGACGGGAAGTGCTCGCCGCCGTCCCAGCGCTCCTCGAAGATCAATGCGTCGGGCTTCGGGACGTGGAACGGGGCGTCGTACATCTCGGTGTGGGGGATGTCGAACTGCTTCGGCAGGCCCGCCGCGATCGGGTGGTCGGGGAGGAGGACGCGGACGTGGCTCGGCTTGCCGTCCTCGCGGTAGGCGGGGAAGACGCAGTTTGGCAGCGTGACTGTCACGACGACGCCGTCGGCCGTCTTCTCCACCCTGGTCGAGGGCGTCAACGGAGCGTCACGCTTCGGGACCTGGAACGGCTTCGGCGCGATCGTCTCGACCTTCGCCCGCTTGCGATCGGCCTCGGGCAGGCTGGCGAGGGCATCGTCGATCGCTCGCGCGTCCATGGCTTCCTTGAAGGGCGTCGACCAGTGCGCCGAGTGGAGGGCAATCAACGAGAGCTTGCCCGACTTGATCCGCTCGACGATCGCGCGGCCGGTCTCGGGCTTGATTTCGGGGTGCCGGACGTGGCCCCACCAGATCAGCACGTCGGCGCCGTCGAGCGTCGCGGCGGAGAGCCCCTGCTCGGGGTCGTCGAGCCGCGACGACGTCACCCGGAATCCGCCCCGGGCGTGGAGGTGGTCGGCGATCGCGTTGCCGAGGAAGTTGTCGTACGCCTGCTTCTGCTTCGGCTGCTGCTCGTCCCAGACGACGACGTGGATCTCTCGATCCTTTTGTCCCTGGCCGCGCGCCACCGAAGCGAGGCCGAGGGCGCCGACGGTGCCGAGGAACTCGCGACGTTGCATGATCATTTTCCTCGATTTGGCGTTCTCAGATCAGACCCCGCCGGAGATTCCCGAGGCGAAGGTCCGGCCCTTGACGACCGACGAGTCGCCGTTCGAGCCGGCGGCGCCGTTCATGGCGTGCATGACCTGGTCGGTGATCGACCGGACGAGGGCCTCGAAGTCGTCGGCCTGCGCGGGCTTCGGCTCGGGGGCCATGGCTGGCTCCTGGGCCGGTTGCTGGAGCTTGGCCGGGACGAAGGCACGATGCTCGGGCTTGAAGTCGGAGTAGCCCTCGCGGAAGAGGCTGTTGCCGCAGAGGTCGCAGTTCTCGAGGCCCTTCTCGAGCCGGACGTCGCGGATGCCGAGCCCCGGCTTGATCTTGATCAGCTCGGCGGCCTTGGCGTCGGAGTAGTAATTCACGGTGCCGAGCTGCTTGGCGAGGATCAGGATGCGGCAGTAGGCGTCGATGATCTCGGTCTTGAAATAGGCGTCGATCAGGTCGCTGCCGGCGGTGATCGTGCCGTGGTTGGCGAGCAGGATCACGTCGGTATCCTTGACGTAGGGGATCACCGTATCCGCGAACGCCTGGGTGCCGGGGGTCTCGTACGGGGTGATCGCGACCTCGCCGAGGAAGACCTCGAACTCGGGCATCGTGCACTTGGGGATCGGCTCGTGCGCGACGGCGAAGGCGGTCGCGTGGGGGGGGTGGCAGTGGACGCAGGCCTTGACGTCGGGTCGCGCCTTCATGATCGACAGGTGGAGCAGGATCTCGCTGGAGCGCTTGCGTTTGCCGGAGACCTGCTTGCCGTCCATGTCGACGATGCAGAGGTCGTCCGGCTTCATGAACCCCTTCGAGACCCGCGTCGGGGTGCAGAGGACGCGGTCGGGGCCGAGCCGGTACGAGATGTTGCCGTCGTTGGCCGCCGCGAACCCCTTCGCGTAGACGCGACGGCCGACCTCGCACATCTCCTCGCGCAGCTTCCATTCGCTCATGATGCCGTCGGCGGCCATCGTTCTCGACTCCCGGGCTCGTTCGTTCATCCGATCGTTATCTGGTCGATCAAGCACGCACAGTACGCATCGACGGGGACTCTTTCCTTGCCGAACGGGTTGGCCGCCTCGCGCCCCTCGGCCAAGGCGATCAGGGCACCCGGGCCGGCGCCGAGGTCATCGTACAGGACGACCTCCTCGCCACGAGTCGCCGAGCCTTCCGTCAAGGCCGCGATCGGCAAGGGCAACGCGATCAGCCAGCGCGCGTTCCGCAAGCTCGGGTGTGCCCGCGCCAGGGTCACCCGGCCGATCACCTCCGCGATTCTCATCGAGTCCCCCCGGCGCCCTCGGCGCCCCGCCGCGTCGGAACGTCTCGCACAGGTGCTTCATGGAAGCGATCGACTTCCCCGCCGGCTCGATTACCAGCAGGTTCATCCCGAGGTGCTGCACCGCCCGACTCACCGCGTCCGCGTCGCCCGCGTTCGCGGCCCGCACGCCATCGATCCGATGGGCCTTCCAGACCGCCAACGACGCCTCTTGCGGCACCACGACCGCCCCGCGGCCATCCCCGCCCACGACCCAGCGCGCCGCCCCGATCGCGTCGCGGGCCACCTCCCGCCACGCCCCCGGCCCGTCGAGCAGAGACCGCCGCAACGCCTCGACCACCCCCGTCCCCCCCTCGATCGCCAGGCCCCATTCGCCCGCCGGTGATCGTTCCTCGACGTCCTTCCGCGAGATGAGTCGTATTCCGATCCCTCGACCCTTCAACGCATCCCGCGCCAACGGAGTGACGACCGTCCCCGGCGCCACCCGCACCTCGTTCACACCCGACGGCAAGGCCTCGGCGTGCCGCAGGGCGAGCAATCGTTCCGCGAAGACAAACTCACGACCATCCGACCCTCTTCCGACGATCCCCAGCTCGGCCAGGGCGGCCCGCACGGCGGCGTCGACCTGACTGGCGGTCGGCCCGTCCATCAGTCGGGCATCCCCAGCACGCTGTACCGGCCCGGCGTCGTCCTCCCGAGCAAGCCCTGGAGCAGCGCCCCGTCCGTCGTCACGAGCACCCGGTCCCCTCGCCGCGCCCCGAGCCGGTCGAACGCCAGCACCGGCTCCCCGTCCGCCTTCCCGTCGGTCCCCTCGAGCTGGACGACGAGCATCCGCTCCCCCCGGAACGTCGGGTGCTTCACGGTCGCCGTCGCGGTGCCGAGCACGAGGCCGAGCTGCATACGAATACCCCGGAATGCGAAGAGTTTGCCACAGAGCACACAGAGGAAAATGAGAAAATGATTTCTCTTGTCTGTGCCCTTTGTGTCCTCCGTGGCAAACTCTCCCGTCTTCAAACGAACCTCAACCCGCCAACGATGGCCGTCCTGCGCCGTCGGCAGAAGGTCAAGGGGGTGGTCACGCCCTCGCCGGTCGGGCCGGCGATCGAGAACGAGAGGACCCCCTCGCCGCCGAGGCCGAGGCCGGCGGTGCTGGGGCCGTTGACGACGAACACGGTACAGTCCATCGCCTTGCCCATCCGCGACATCACCCCCGTGTCGCGCGAGTGCAACACCGCCGTGTGGCCGAAGCCGTGCTCCGACTCCCTCGCCAGCTCGATCGCCCGGTCCACGCCCGCGACCCGCACAAAAGGCAGGAACGGCATCATCTGCTCATGGTCCACGAACGGATGCTCGGCGCCCGTCTCGCCGAAGAGGACCTGCGTCCCCGCCGGCACGGTCGTGCCCGCGTGCCTCGCGAGCACGTCGGGCCCCTGGCCGACGAGGTCCTTGTTGACGTGCAGCTTGCCGTCGTCCCCCTTGACGAAGGCCGCCTTCGTCAGGGCTTCGACCTGCTGCGGCTGGAGCCGATGGCCGCCGGACCGCGCCATGGAATCGAGCAGGCGGTCGAAGACGTCGGCGGTGGCGAAGACCTGCTTCTCGCCGATGCAGAGCAGGTTGTTGTCGAACGCCGCCCCCTCGACGATCGCCTTCGCGGCCCGATCGGGGCAGGCGGTCCCATCCACGACCACCGGCGGATTCCCCGGCCCGGCGACGATCGCCCGCCGCTTGCTCGCCAGGGCGGCGCGGGCCACGGCCGGGCCACCCGTCACCACGAGCAGCCTGACGCCGCGGTGGTCGAAGAGGGCGGCGGCGGACTCGAGGGTCGGGGTCTCGATGATCGTCAGCAGGTCGTCGAGGCCGATCGCCTCGCGGATGGCGCGGTTGAAGCGGCGGACCCCTTCGGCGGCGATCCGGGCGCCGGAGGGGTGGGCGTTGAAGACGACGGTGTTGCCGGCGGCGAGCATGTTGATCGCGTTGCCGGCCAATGTCGGCAGGCTGTGCGTGACCGGCGTGATCGCGCCGATCACGCCGAAGGGGGCGTAGTCGTTCAACGTCAGGCCGTTGTCGCCCGCGTCGTTCTCGGTGCGGAGGTACTCGACCCCCGGCACGAGCGGGATCGCGACGTTGAGCTTGGCGATCTTATGATCAAGTCGGCCGATCTTCGTCTCTTCCAGCTCCAGGCGGCCCAGCTCCTCGGCCTGCTCGACGCAGATCGACTTGATCGCCTCGACCGCCTGCTTGCGGTCGGCCAGGGGTCGGCGGCGGAACTCATTGAAGGCGGCCTCGGCCGCGCCCACGGCGTCGTCGGCCGTGGCATACACGCCGTCGCGGCCCGAGGGTCGGGGCGAATGCGGGGCGCCGTTGGTGGAGAGCGGCCCCCCCATCTGCGAGAGGACCTGCTGGACGACGCTGCGGATCAGGTCTTCGGTCGTTTGCATGGGAAAGGCCCGCGATTCTCGGGATAACTGACGTTCCGTGCGTCCTCGTTCACGCGTTCTCGCGGCCGCGGAAGATCGTCTTGCCGCCGATGTCCACGGCGTCCACCAGGCCGATGACGACCGCGTCGACCGGCAGCTTCTCCGTCTCCGGCGTCAGCCGCGCGCTCGAGCCCTGGCAGACGAGCACCATCTCCCCCTGGCCGGCGCCGAGCGCGTCGACGACGACGAAGGTCCGGCCCGTCGGCACGAGGCGATCGCGCTCGCCCTCGGCCACGCGGTACGGCTCGACCGTCAGCAGCTTGTGCCCGGTCATCGCCGCCACCTTCTGGGTGGCGACCACGCTGCCGGTGACTCGGGCGAGGAACATGGGGGCCTCGGAGGGCAGAGGGCAGAGGGCAAAGGGAAAAGATCAACGGCCGTTGGAGAGGAGGTCGCGGGCCTGGCGGGCGACGACGATCTCCTCGTTGGTGGGCAGGGTCCAGACCTGGACGCGGCTCTCGGGGGCGGAGACGAGGGCCTCGCCCCTGGCGACGGCGTTCTTCTCCCAGTCGATCGCGACGCCGAACCAGCCCAGATCACGAAGCACGCCGGCGCGGACGCGCGGCGAGTTCTCGCCGATGCCGCCGGTGAACGCGATCGCGTCGGCCCCGCCGAGCTCGACGAGGTAGGCGCCGAGATAATGACGGATCGAATTGATGAACACGTCGAGCGCCAGTTGCGCCCGCGCGTTGCCCGCGTCGGCCGCGGCCTCGATGTCGCGGAGGTCGCGCCCGGCGCCGCTGAGTCCCTCGAGGCCGGATTGATTGGCCAGGACGTCGAGCACCTGGACGAGCGACAGGTCGGTCTCCTCGAGGATCGCCGGCAGGGCGAAGACGTCGAAGTCGCCGACGCGGTTGTTGTGCGGCAGGCCCGATTGCGGGCTCATCCCCAGGCTGCACGCCACGGACTTGCCGTCGCGGATCGCGCAGAGCGACGAGCTGCCGCCGAGGTGGCACGAGATGACCTTGATGTCCTTCCGGCCGAGGAGCTGCGCCGCGCGGCCGGCGATGTAGCGGTGGCTGGCCCCGTGGAACCCCCAGCGGCGGACGCCGAGCCGCGTCGCCCACTCGTCGGGCACGGCGTAGCGCTGGTTGGCCTCGGGGATCGTGCGGTGGAAGCCGGTCTCGAACGCGGCGACCAGCGGGAGATTCGGGAACCGCGAACGGAGCATCCGCATCGCGCGGACATACGGCGGGTTGTGCGCCGGGGCGACGGTGTTGTACTGCTCCATCGCGTCGAGCAAGGGCTCGTCGACGCGATGCACCCCGGTGTAGCCCCGCGCGTGGACGGCCTTGAAGCCGATCGCGGCGACCTCGGCGGCGTCTTGCAGGACGCCGATCTCGGGGTGGATGAGCTGGTCGAGGCAGAGCTGCACCGCGGCGCCGTGGTCGGCGACCGGCTCGCTGATCTCGACCTCCCTGCGCGGCGAATGGAACGTGATCCTGGCCGCGTCGGAGCCGATCCGCTCGACCGCCCCGCGCGCCACGAGCGGCTCGGCGGGGTCGCCGAGGTCGTACAGGCGATACTTGAAGCTCGTGCTGCCGAGGTTCGCGACGAGCACCTTCATCGCGACGCCCCCCCGGCGAACGCCCGGACGATCGCCCCGCCGGGCCGGGGGATGACGTGCGCGGCGCGGAGCTCGCCGGCCCGGCCGGCCGCCTCGGCCCCGGCCTCGACGGCGGCGCGCACGCTGCTGACGTCGCCGCGGACCATCACGCTGACGACCCCGCCGTCGAGCTTGATGACCCCGCTCGCCAGCTCGACGTTCGCCGCCTTGAGCATCGCGTCGACCGCGATGATCAACGCGACCAGCCCGTTGGTCTCGATCAGGCCGAGGGCCGAATTCATGGTTCATTCGCTCCGATCTTGGGCCGTTTCAACCGAGGAAGGTGCGGAGGACGGCCGGGTCGGGCCGGGGGATGACGTGGGCGCTGACGAGCTCGCCGACGCGGCTGGCGGCCTCGGCGCCGGCCTCGACGGCGGCGCGGACGCTGCCGACGTCGCCGCGGACGATCGTCGTGACGAACGAGCCGCCGATGCCGACGCGGCCGCCGAGGGTCACGTTGGCGGCCTTGAGCATCGCGTCGGTCGCCTCGATGACGCCGACGAGGCCCTTGGTCTCGATCAGGCCCAGGGCCTCGCCGTTGAGCCCGCCGTTGCTGCCGATCGCGCCGCGGTGGCCGCGCTGCTGGGTGGTGGCCATGTTCGGTTCAGGCTCCGTCGTTCTTGGACCCGGCGCCGGCGGCGGCCGACGCCTTGGCGAAGGTGAGGATGCCGCCGAGGTCCTCGTGCGGCCGGGGGATGACCTGGACGCTGACGACCTCGCCGATCCGGCTGGCCGCCGCGGCGCCGGCGTCGACGGCCGCCTTGACCGCCGCGACGTCGCCGGCCACGAACGCCGTGACCAGGCCGCTGCCGACCTTGTCCCAGCCCACGAGGTCGACGTTCGCCGCCTTCAACATCGCGTCGCTGGCCTCGACCAGCGCCACGAACCCCTTGCATTCGATCATGCCTAACGCTTCGAGCGATGCGCTGGCCATGCGGGCCTCCTCCGGGGGAACAACCGTGGAATTGAAGAGACGTCTAGGATTTCTCGAGGGTGACCCGCGTCGCGTGCGGCAGGTCGCAGGCGTTCGCCTCGTCGGTGTCGATGTGGACCTCGAGCTTCCAGTCGGGGTGCGTCCGCACCAGCAGGCCGCCGAGCATGGCGGGGCAGGGGCCGTCGACGCGGAGGGTCATGCGGTCGCCGGCCTTCACGCCGTAGTACTCGGCATCGCGCGGGCCCATGTGCACGTGCCGCTCGGCGCGGATGACCCCCTGGGGCAGCGCCAAGGACCCCTTCGGGCCGATCAGGAGGCACCCGGGCGTCCCCTCGATATTGCCCGAGAGCCGCACCGGCACGTCGATGCCGAGGCTGATCGCGTCGGTGAACGACAGCTCCACCTGGCTGAACTTCCGGCAAGGCCCGAGGATGCGGACGCCCGGGATCATCCGCTGCCGCGGGCCGACGACCGCCACCGTCTCGTTGCTCGCGAAGTCGGTCGACTGGTAGAGCGTCTTCAACGGCGTGAGCGGATAGCCCTCGCCGAAGAGGATATCGACATCCGCTTGCGTCAAATGGCAATGCCGCGCCGAGATGTTCACGACGAGGTTCGGCCGGTAGGAACCGTTCCCGTCGCCGAATTGCCGACGGAGGAGCGACCGGACGAGGGCCTCGACCTGGCGGCGATCGGGGGGAGCTTGGAGGGCGGTCGCGCTCATGGGGCGTCGGTCCTCGGGCCTCGGCCGTTGTCGACGGCCACGCCGTCCTCGGGCACCGCCTCGGCGACGTGCAACGCCACGCCGGCGGCGTGGAGCCAGTCGCGGCAACGGTCGGGCAGGGCGGGGTCGGTGACGACGGCGTCGACCTCGTCCAGCGAGCAGAGCCGCGACAGGGCGAGGCGGCCGAACTTCGAGTGGTCGGCGACGAGCCAGACCTCCTGGCCGCATCGCATCATCTGCCGCTCGGTCTCGACCAGGAGGGAATTCGAGTTATAAACACCCTCGGCCACGATCCCCCCGGCGCCCAGGATGGCCTTGCGGACGCGGATCGACTCCATCGTGGCGATGGCCAGCGGGCCCATCGCCACGCCCGTCCTCGGCGAGATGTAGCCGCCGATGAGGATCAAGTCGGTCTCCTTGCTCGTCGTCAGGAGCTGGGCGATCGGGAGGCTGTTGGTCACGACCTGCAAGGGCCTGCCGGCCAGGGCCCGGGCGACTTCGAGGGTGGTCGTGCCGCCGTCGAGCAGGACGGTCTCGCCGTCGTCGATCCGGTCGGCGGTCGCGCGGCCGATGGCCCGCTTCTGCGGGGCCTGGGCCGTCGCCCGGTCGTCGAGGGCGGGCATGCCGCGGACCTCGACCGAGCAGACGGCGCCGCCGTGGGTCCGCTTGACCGCGCCGGCCGAGTCGAGCGCCTCCAGGTCGCGTCGGACGGTGCTCTCGGAGACCCCCAGGGCCCGGACCAGCTCGTCCAGGGTCGCGAACCCCCGCCGCGCGATCAGGTCCACGAGCTGGCGGCGGCGGGTCTCGGCGAGCATGTCACCGTCTGTGCGCGAGAATGGGCACGATCCGGCTGAAGTTTCCACGATCCTTCAGAGTCTGTCAAGAACCTGCCCGTTTTTTTTCGAGATCGCGACCGATCGCGCGGGAGTTGCTGACGGCCGCGTGGTCGATTTACAATCGTTGCGATGCCCGAACTCCCCGAAGTCGAGACGATGGTCCGCAGCCTCCGGCCGGCGCTGGTGGGGCGCGTCGTCGGGCGCCTGGAGGTGCTCGACCCGCTGTTGCTCCAGGGCGTGACCGCCGCGGAGCTGGAGCGTATCTCGGGCGGGAAGGGCGTCGTCGCCGTGGGGCGGCGGGGCAAGTGGGTCGTCGTCGAGCTGGACGGAGCCGGGGGGATTATCGTCATCCAGCCCCGGATGAGCGGAGGGTTTCGGCTCGATCCGGGGGCCGTCCCGCCCCATGCGCGCCTGGCGTTCCGGATGCGAGGATCGCCCGCGACGGTCTGGTATTGCGACACGAGGCGACTGGGCAAGGTCGCCCGTTACGACGATCGCCCCGCGGCCGAGGCGGCGTTCGCGCGGTCGCACGGGCCCGACGCCTTGGAGATCGGCCGCGACGACCTGGCCGCGCGATTGAAGCGGACGGACCGGGGGATCAAGCCGACGTTGCTCGACCAGAAGGTGCTCGCGGGCGTCGGCAACATCTACGCCGACGAGATCCTCCACCGCGCCCGACTGCACCCCGAGCGGCCCGCCTCGGGGCTCTCGGCGGCGGAGGTCGACCGCCTCCACGCCGCGATCGCGCCGATCCTGCTCCGGGCGATCGAGGCCGAGGGCTCGAGCTTCGACGGCAACTACCGCACCCTCCTCGGCGGCGAGGGAGGTTATTTGAGACAGAGCCTCGTCCACCACCGCGCCGGCGAGCCCTGCCGCTCGTGCGGGACCGCCGTCCTCAAGACCCGGATCGCCGGCCTCATCGGCCGTCCCACCTATTACTGCACGACCTGCCAGCCCCTCCCGAAGACGCGGCGAGCCAGGCCAGGTCCCTGAGCGGTGGGTGGCACGGCCCTGCCAGGGCGTGGCCGGGCCGCGGACCACGCCCTCGCGGGGCGTGCCACCCGATCGCGGTACCCGATTGCTAACCCATCGGGAGATATCGATTCACGAGCGCCTCGAAGGCGCGCACCTGTTCGCGTCGCCATTCTTCGTCGCGTCCCAACTCGTCGCCGATGAGGTCGGCGACGCGGGGGGCCATGGCGATGCTGGCGCGGGCGTCGAGCAGGAGGGCGCGTGTGCGTCGGGAGAGGACGTCCTCGACGGTGCGGGCCAGCTCGTGCCGGGCGGCCCAGACGGCGTGGACGCCGAGGACCTCGGGCAATCTCGGGTCGAGCGGGTCGCCGAGGTCGGGCCGATCGGCGACGAGCGCGCGAAGCGCGGGCGCGTCGGAGCCGTACGAGTCGAACGGCCCGGCCGCGGCACCTTCGGCCCAGCCGTGGAGGCGGAGGTCCGCGGTGGGGCAGGGGCGGGGCGGGAGGCCGGCGACCTCGGCGGCGCGATCGACGGCGGCCTCGGCCATCCGGCGGTAGGTCGTCCACTTGCCGCCGGCGATCGTCACCAGGCCGGACCCGGAGACGACCACCGCGAAGTCGCGCGCCAGGGCCGCGGTCCGGTTGCCGTGACCGGTCGAGATCAAGGGGCGCAAGCCCGCGAAACTCCCGAGGATATCGGCGCGCGTCGGTGGAGGTGACAGGTAGCGGCCCGCGTGTTCGAGCAGGTAATCGATGTCCGCCGCCGACGGGGTCGGCTCGACCGCGGCCGACTCGACCGGGGTGTCGGTCGTGCCGATCAGGGCGTGGCCGTGCCAGGGGATCGCGAACAGGACGCGGCCGTCGTCCGTCTTCGGGACGAGGACCGCCGCGGGGCCCGGCAGGAACGCGCGACCGAACACGAGGTGCGACCCCCGGCTCGGCGCGATCATCGGCGTCGCGGCCGGGTCGTCCATCGCGCGGACCGCGTCGGCGAAGACGCCGGTCGCGTTGACGATCGCCCGCGCCTGGATATCGAAATGCGCCCCCGATTCGACGTCGCGCACGCGCAGGCCCGCCGTCCGGCCGTCGACCTTGAGAATCCCCCTCGCCTCAACATAATTCAACGCGGCCCCGCCCCGGTCCTCGAAGGTCCGCAACAGGGCGACGGCGAGCCGGGCGTCGTCGAACTGGCCGTCCTGGTAGACGACGCCGCCGCGGAGGCCGTCCTTCGCGAGGGTCGGGACGAGATTCAACGCCTCCTCACGTCCCGCAACCCGCGACGGGCCGAAGTTCTGCCGGCCGGCGAGGAGGTCGTAGACCTTGAGGCCGAGGCCGTAATAGGGCGACGTCCACCGCGAATACGACGGGATCAGGAACGTCACCGGATGGACGAGGTGCGGTGCGTTCGCCCGCAGCCGGCCGCGCTCCTCCAGGGCCTCGTGCACCAGGCGGAACTCGCCCCGCGCCAGGTAGCGCAGGCCGCCGTGGATCAGCTTCGTGCTCCGGCTCGACGTCCCCCGCGCGAAGTCGCCGGCCTCGACCAGGGCCGTCCTGTACCCCCGCGCCGCCGCGTCCAGCGCCGTCCCCAGGCCCGTCGCGCCGCCGCCGATGACGGCAAGATCCCAGGGCTCGCCGGACCCCAGCCTCGCGAGCGCGGCGTCGCGATCCATCCGACCCTCCAACTTGCGAGGTGAATGAAGGCGGGCTCACCACGGAGGACGCGGAGATCGCGGAGAGAGAGGAATCCAGGAATCCTTCCCTCTCCGCGATCTCCGCGTCCTCCGTGGTGAGCCCTCCCTCCCTCATCCCCTCGGCCCGATCAACGATCGGAGGGTCTTGATGTGCTTGGGGATCGCCGTGAGGGGGTCTTCCGCGCCCTCGTATTCGAGGACGACGTAGCCGGAGTACTTCGCGTCGCGGAGGACCTGGACGACGCGGGCGAGGTCGGCGTCCTCCTTCGTCTGACCGTTGCGGACGACGTCGGTCTTGACCTGGACATTCACGGCATAGGGGGCGAGCTGCGCGAGGTCGGCGTAGGGGTCGCCGCTCCGGAAGTTGCCGGTGTCGAGGTTCACGCCGAAGTTCGGCGAGTCGACCCCGCGCACCAGCCGCAGGAGCTGCGCGGGCGTCGCGGTGATGCCGCCGTGGTTCTCCAGGGCGAGCACGACCCCCTTCTCGACCGCGTATGGCAAGACGGCCTTCAGCCCCTCGATGACGCGCTCGGCCGCGGCGTCCTCCGAGTCGCCCTTCGGCACGGTGCCGCCGAAGACGCGGATGACGGGCGCGTTCAGGTCGGCGGCGCGGTCGATCCAGCCGCGGACGTCGGCCAGTTCCTTCTCCCGCTTCGGCCCCGGCGCGACGCAGAAGTCGTTGCGGATCGCCGTGCCCGAGATGTCCAGGCCGAGCAGGAACGCGTGGCGTCGGAGCTTGTGCAGCCACTCGGCCGTGACATCGGGCGGGAACCAGTACGACGTCGGCTCGACCGCGTCGAGGCCCATGTCGGCGGCGCGATCGACGAAGTCGAACATGTCCATCTTGGGCTGTCGCTTGCCGCCGAGGAAGTCGCGGTACGAGTACGCCGCGACGCTCAGCTTGAGGTGGCTCGGCCTGGTCCGACCGATCGGGTCGATCGCCTCGGCCCTCCTCGCCCCCGCCCCCCCGACCACCCCCGCCGCGGCCACCGCCGCCGCCCCCTTCAACCAG
>DASZMJ010000176.1:0-13160 GCA_035551935.1 Isosphaeraceae bacterium | reverse complement strand
CGGACCCTCACCCCGGCCCTCTCCCAGGGGGAGCGGGGGAAAGAGTAGGATGGCCGTCGGGTCGCGGTGGTCGAACGAGGGAGGTCGCGGTGACGAGGCGAGGTTGGACAAGAACGGTGCTTTTGTCCGCGCTGGCCGCGGGCGGGTGCGGGCGGCCGGGGCCGGGCGGGGCGAAGGAGCCGCTGAGGGTCGCCGCGGCGAGCGACTTGCAGGCGGCGTTGCCGAAGCTCGTCGAAAAGTACCGGGCGGCGGGAGGGGGCGAGGTCAAGGTCTCGTTCGGCGCCTCGGGACAGCTCGCGGAGCAGGTCCGCCAGGGGGCGCCGTTCGACGTGTTCCTCGCGGCCAATCGTGCCTATGTCGATGAACTCGCCCGGCGCGGCGACGTCCGGCCCGATTCCGTGCGCGCTTATGCGCGCGGGACGCTCGTGCTGGCCGTGCCCGAGCGGCTGGCCGGCGCGATCCAGACGCTCGACGATTTGACGAAGCCCGAGGTCAAGGCGATCGCGCTGGCCAACCCGCGGTTCGCGCCGTACGGATTCGCGGGCAAGGCGGCGCTGGAGCGATCGGGGCTCTGGCCGAAGGTGGAAGGCAAGGTCGTGCAGGCCGAGTCGGTGCGGCAGGCGTTGCAGTACGTCCAGTCCGGCAACGCCGAGGCCGCGCTCGTCGGCCGCGCGATCGTCGAGGTGCCCGGCGTCCGCGCCGTCGCGATCGACGCGACGTTTTACGACCCGATCATTCAAGGGATGGGCATCGTCGCCCGCACCGCGCAGCCTCGCGAGGCGGAGGCGTTCGCCCGGTTCGTCCTCGGCCCCGAGGGCCAGGCCGTGCTCGCCTCGTTCGGCTTCGCCACGGAATAGAGGGTGCCGATGGCGCGATCGAAGCCGAACGGGCCGGCCGGCCTGACGCCGCGGGTGAAGGTCTGGTTCGAGGCCGCGGACGGCTACGGCTTCGGCGCGGGCCTGGTGGCGATCTTGCAGGCGGTCGAGCGGGCCGGGTCGATCAAGGCGGCGGCGGCCGAATTGGAGCGGAGCTATCGCCACGTCTGGGACCGCGTCAAGGAGGCCGAGCGCGCCGTCGGCGTCACCCTGGTCGAGACCCAGGTCGGCGGCCAGGGGACCCAGCGCAGCGCCCTGACCCACGATGGCCGCCGGCTCGTCGCCGACTTCCTCCGGCTCCGCGCCGCGATGATCGAGGCGCTGGAACGCACCGCGAGGTGCGACGACTGACCCATTGCCAACCTGATGGCAAGGACGTACAGTCTGACCCGTCGAAATGGCACGGTCCTACCATTTGAACCCGGACGAGGGGCGCGGCCATGGGGAAGCGGCGGGGGTTCACGCTGATCGAATTGCTGGTGGTGATCGCGATCATCGGCGTGTTGATCGCGCTGCTCTTGCCGGCGGTGCAGCAGGCCCGCGAGGCGGCGCGATCGGCGCAGTGCTCGAACAACCTGAAGCAGATCGGCCTGGCGATGCACATCTACAACTCGGCCGTCGGCGCCTTCCCGCCGGGGCGGTTCAACACGCACGTCGCGGGGAGGGGGAACTGCTGGGGGCCCTACTCGCAGCTCCTGCCGCAGCTGGAGCAGTTGCCGATCTACAACAGCTTCAACTTCAGCCTGGCGCCGGACAGCGACCCGGTCCTGTCGGCGCCGAACCTCACGGGCTACACGACCTTCATCAATACGCTGATCTGCCCGTCGGACTCGGCCCCGGAGCTCGTCGTGGTCGGGGGCAGCCCGTTCGCGACGCACAACTACAACGTCAACGTCGGCTCGGGCTACTCGGTCGTGCAACGGCCGGCGCCGCCCCTGGCGGACATCCCCAACGGGATGTTCTCGGAGAACCTCGCCGTGACCACGGCGATGATCACCGACGGCCTGTCGGGGACCGTGGCCGTCAGCGAGACGATCCGCTCGACGTCGAGCGACACCTTCGCCACGAACCCGCTGGGCGTCTTCGTCATCACGGGCAACAACAGCACGACCGGGCCGCCGATCACCTCCGACGCCGACTATGCCGCGATGTGCCTGACGAACACCCCGCCCGGCTTCCAGGCCACGCGCGGCGTGCGCTGGCACTACGGCGCCCCCGGGCACAGCATGTACAACCACCGTCGCCCGCCGAACGACAGGCGCGTGGACTGCCGCGGCGGCCTGCCGCACAGCACGCGCTCCGACCCGCTCTGGAGCTGGCTGTCGCTGAACGTCGCGGCCCGCAGCAGGCATCCCGGCGGCGTCCACTCGCTGTTCGCCGACGGCCACGTCCAGTTCCTCAAGGACTCGGTCAACGTCGGCGTCTGGCAGGCCCTCGGCTCGCGGAACCGAGGGGAGGTCGTCTCGGCGGATGCCTACTAGCGCGGCCTCCTCCCCGTAGGGCAGGGCTCGCCCCGCCTCTCCCCTTCGACGAGAGAGGCAGGGCTCGCCCTGCCCTACGAAGGGCGGCGAGTGTCTTCAGGCCCCCGGCCCGGTACAATCGGGCCGACGTGTCGCGGGGCGTCGCGATGCGAACGCGACGCCCCGTCTCATTCGAATATATGTCGGGATGAACGCTGATGCCGAGCGACCTGGCGCCGTTCTGGCTCTCGCTGCGGGTGGCGACGGCGGCGACGCTCGTGGTCGTCGGCGTCGGCACGCCGCTGGCGCTGGTGCTGGCGCGGGGGAGGTTCCCCGGCAAGGGGGCGCTGGCGGGGGTGCTCGTGCTGCCGCTGGTGCTGCCGCCGACGGTGCTCGGCTATGACCTGTTACTCGTCTTCGGCCGGGGTTCGCCGGTCGGCCGGTGGCTGGAGGAGGCGCTCGGCGTGGGGGTCGTCTTCCGCGAGGCCGGCATCGTCCTGGCGTCGGCCGTCGCGGCGTTCCCGCTGTATCTGCTGCCGGCGCGGGCGGCGATCGAGAACGTCGAGCCGGGCCTGGAGGACGTGGCGCGGCTGCTGGGGCGGCGCGAGGGGTCGGTCCTGCTCTCGGTGACGCTCCCCTTGGCCTGGCGCGGCCTCCTGGCCGGGGCGTTGCTGGCGTTCGCGAGGGCGCTGGGCGACTTCGGCGCGACCTTGATGGTCGGCGGCAACATCCCCGGCCGGACGCGGACGGCGGCGCTGGCCCTCTTCGACGCGGTCAACGCCGGCGACGGGGCCGAGGCGCGCGGCTGGACGGCCCTGATCTCGGTCGTCGCGCTGGCGGTGCTGGCGGTCGTGCAGGTTGCCCAGGGGGCCCGGCGGTCGTCGCGGTGAGCGGCGACGTGCTGGAGGCCCGGGTCGAGCGCCAGGTGCATCGGGGCCTGAGGCTCGACGTCGAGCTGGCCCTCGGCGCCGAGCGTGCCCTGCTCTTCGGCGCCTCGGGCGCCGGCAAGACGACGCTGCTCCGGCTGCTCGCCGGCCTCCTGCGGCCCGACGCCGGGTTCATCCGGCTCGGCGACCGGGTCCTCTTCGACCGCCCCGGGCGCCCGCGGCCCGCGCGGCCGAGGGTCGACGTCCCGTTGCGGGCGCGCGGGATCGGCTTCATTTTTCAAGACGACCTGTTATTCACGCATCTAGATGTGTACGCCAATATCCGGTACGGCCTCCGGGGCCGGGAGCGGGCGGCGGCGCGGTTCGACGAGGTGGTCGGGCTCTGCGGCGTCGGCCACCTGCTGGGCCGGCGGCCGGCGACGCTCTCGGGGGGCGAGCGGCAGCGGGTCGGCCTGGCGCGGGCATTGGCGACGAGGCCGAGGCTGCTGCTCTGCGACGAGTCGTTCTCGGCGCTCGACCCCTCGGCGCGGTACGACCTGATCGCGCGACTCCGTCACGTCCAGGAGGCCGAGGCGATCCCCGTGCTGTACGTGTCGCACTTCGCGCGCGAGGCGATCCCGTTCGGGGCGCGGGTCTTCGCGATGCACGACGGCCGGATGATCGTCCATGGCACCCGGCCGCTCGACGTGCTGTCGCGGTCGGGGGAGGGGCTGGCCGGGGTGCTGAACGTCTTCGAGGGGGTCGTCGAGGGGCACGACGACCATGGCTCGACCCGGCTGCGGCTCGACGGCGGCCCGACGCTGGTCGTGCCCTACAACGGCCAGGCCGTCGGCGCGCGGCTGACGGTCGGCGTGGGGGCCGACGACATCGTGCTGGCGCGCGGGCCGGTGGCGGGCGTCAGCGCCCGCAACGTGCTGGCGGCGCGGGTCGAGCGGGTCGTGGCGCGCGGGGCCGAGGCCGAGGTGCTGGCGACGACCGGCGCGCTGACCTGGGTCGTCGGCGTCACGGCGCCGGCGGTCGCGGCGCTGGGCCTGGCCGAGGGGGCCGAGGTCGCCCTGATCGTCAAGGCGCGGAGCTGTCACATCCTTGACGCAAGGCCGTAGGGCGCGTATCTTCACATTTCAACGGTCAAGGGACCTCCGAAGTGACTCGCAGGCGGAGGGTGACGGCGAAGTGATCGGAGTAGCCCCGCGGGCCGGCCTGGCGCGGGCCGCCGAATCGGAAGGGGCGGCCGTCGCGGCCCGCGCGGAGCGGCGTCGGCGCCTCGACGCGAAGGGTCTCGGGCAGGGCCAACCAGCCCGACGGGTCGAGCAGGCCGGGGCTGGCGACGATGTGGTCCAGCGCCTGCCAGCGGCGCTGGTAGAGGTAGGTGCCGAAGAGGCGCGGGTCGCGGCCGGCCATCAGGTCCAGGAGCCTGGGCCTGGGGCCGTCGGCGCGGACGAGGGCGGGGTCGGACGTGGTGTGGAGGCCGTCGACGAGCGCCGGGTCGTCGGGCCCGTCGTTGTAGTCGCCGGCGAGGATCACGTCGGCGCGGGGGTCGGCGCGGTAGCGGTCGAGGAAGGCGCGATAGACGGCCGCGGCGTAGGCGGTCCGCTTGACGTCGGTGGCGTCGGTGACGCGGCTGGTCCAGTGGCTGGCCAGGACGATCAGGGGGGCGCCCCGGGCCTCGACGTGGGCCTCGAGGATGCGGCGCGCGCCGAAGGTGCGGGTCAGGTCGTCGCGGCAGGGCAGGCGGGTCAGGACCATCGGTGCGATGTGCCGGCCGGTCCGGTTCTCGCGGAAGACCAGGCCGTTATACTGCAATGCGGCCGGCAGGCCGGCGTTCAGCGCGTCGCGGAGCAGCTCGGCGGCGCGTCGGTTCTCGACCTCGACGGCGGCGAGGATGTCGGGCCCCCGGCCGTCGTTCTGGAGCAGGAGGGCGCGGGCCAGGTGCGCGACCTTCTGGCGGACGAGCTCGGGGTTGTGGCCGAACCAGTCCTCGTCGTCGTCGTGGACGCGGGGGTCGTCGTCGTCGTCGAAGAGGTTCTCGACGTTCCAGGTGCAGAAGAGGTATCCTCCCTCGGGCGGCTCGGGCCCGTCGCCGCGCGGCGACGACGGGCCGGCGCCGCCGGGGGCGGCGGCCGGGCGGGGGGGCTCGGCCAGCCAGAACAGGAGGAGCACGACCAGGGTCGCCACGAGGGCGGGGACCAGCCAGTCGCGCTCCCAACCCGAGAGGGGACGGCGCATCGCGCGGCCTCCACGGCCCGGCGGCCGGCGCCCGGGGGATGCGGCGGGGTGTCGCCGGGCCGGCGGCCGATCAGGAGCCCGAGTCGTTGAGGTAGCGGAGGTAATCCGGCGGCGCCGGCCCGCCCCGGGGCGCATCCCCCACCGCCGGGAGGTACTTGGTCCCCTCGCCGGTCAGGAGCCAGTGGGGGTGGGCGGCGGTGATCGCGATGAACTTCAGGATGACCTGGGCCGGGATCGTGCAGCCGTCCTCGTAGTTGGTCCAGGTCCGGAACGGGAGGCGCATCAGCTCGGCCAGCATCGGCCCGCCGTGCTCGCCGAAGAGCTCCTCGCGGACCTCGCGGACGCGTCCGGCGAGGTCCAGCTTCAAGGTCTGCCAATCCGAGCGGTAGGGAGGGTGTTCCATCGTCGGCCTGGGGTTTGGGGGAGTCGGCGCGCGGGGCCGACCGGCGGGGGCGGACCCGACGGCCGTCCCGGCGGCCGCGCCCCGGCCGGCCGGCCCGGGCGCGACCCCGCGGGGTGGCGCCGCCGACCGGGGGACATTCTACCGGCGGTCGGCCGTGTCGGTCCAGGGACCGGTCGGCCTATTCTGTCGCTCGCCGGCCGGGCGGGAGCACCCCGGGAAAAAAAACGCGGGTCGCGTGTCGCCGCCCCGCGCCGATCTCGGTCCCGGGTGTGAGGCCCGACGTCGAGGCCGCCGACCGGCCCGACCGGCGACGACTCGCCGGCACAGCCCCCCGGGATCCGGCAGAGGTGATCGCGGTGCTTACGCTGCAACTGCATTTGATGGACGAGCTGGCCGATCGCATCGAGCGCGCCTACCTGCTCCACGGGCCGCGGTGGTGCCACAACGAGGCCGACGCGAAGGTCTGGTCGGCGGCGGCGACGACGCTGCTGGCGGCGCACCTGCGCGACGCGCTGGTGCCGCTGGACCCCGAGCTGTTCGTCGCGGCGCAGGTCACCGGCCGGCCGCTCCACGACCCCCGCGCCGAGCTGACCGGCGCCGCCGCGGCGCGGCGCTACGGCCACCGTGTGCTGGCCATCGTCCGCAAGCTGCGCCGCGAGCTGCGGGGCGAGGTCCGCCGGGCGGAGGGCCGCCTCCGGCGCGGCGTGCCGCTGACGACGGTCGTCGCGGCGCCCAGCCGCGACATCTCGCCGCTGGGCCGCCTGATCGTCGCCCACCGCGCCGGCCGCCCCGACCTGGCCGAGCCGCTGCGGGGCCCCGCCGCGGCGCAACACCGCTCCTGCCCGCTGTACCGCGCGGCCTGCCTCCGGCTGCTGCCGGCGGAGGCCTACCCCGACGAGGCCGGCCCGCTCGAGTCGCGCCTGCCCGACTTCAGCCGCAATTGAGCCGGGCCGATAACAGTCCGGGCCCCCGGCCCGCCGCCCTGTCGCACCCGCACGACTGAACCCGAGCCCCCCAAACCGGGAGTCCATCCCATGCGCCCGCGCCACCGCTACGTCCCGAGCCTCGACGCCCTCCCCGTCCGATTGGCCCCCTGCACCATGCTCTGCTCGACGACGACCGTCGACCTCAGCACAACCAGCACCTCCACCACCGTCTGCTCCGACTCGGTGACCACGACGGTCGACCCGACGATGATCAGCGGACCGGCGCCGATCAGCGGCTGAGACGGCGCCCCGTCGTCTTTCGTTCGACTGCGGCCGGCTTCGTCCGCGTCGCCGCCCCGGTTGTCGAAAAAAAACGTCCGCCGGACCGCGATTCGGCGCTGTTTCTCCCTCCCCGCCCGCTTACAATGGGGCCTCGCCGGTGGCATGTCGGCGCGGTCGCACCCCGTCATCTCGCTAAATAAGGCGACCCACACGGCATTCCCCCGGTGCCCCACCGAGGAGGGATGTCTTCATGAACGTGTCGCCCGATTCGCAGCGCAACGACGCCGATGCGCTCTTCGCCCGCGCCCGGGCCGGGGACCAGGCGGCCTGGGACGAGCTGTACCGCACCTGCCACCCCAAGCTCCTGCGCGCCGTGCGCCGCCGGCTCGACGCGCCGTTGCGGTCGCTGTACGACTCGACGGACTTCGCCAGCGACGTCTGGCGGAGCCTGGTGCGGCGCCGCGACGAGTTCGACTTCCCGACCCTCGGCGCCCTGATCGCGTTCCTCTCGAAGGTCGCCCAGGAAAAGGTCATCGACGAGTACCGCAAGCGGCACACGCTGAAGCACGACATCGGCCGCCAGCGGTCGCTCGACGGCATCGAGGGGGACGGGCGGCTGGACCGGGGGCTGGCCTCCGACGACCCGACCCCCAGCCAGATCTCGATCGCCAAGGAGGGCCTGGAGCGGCTCGGGGCCCGGCTGACCGACCCCGAGCAGCGCCGCGCCCTGGAGCTGAAGGAGCAGGGCCACTCCAATGAGGAGATCGCGCTGCTCCTGAACTGGCACGTGCGGAAGGTCCAGCGGTTCTTCCAGGACCTGGGCTCGTCGTGGCCGGGGGCCGGGGGGCTGCCATGACCGCCGTCGCCCCGTCGGTGGCCCTGCGCTCCGCCGCCGCCGACCCGATCGCCGCGGCCGCCCGCGCCGTCGAGGACGCCTGGCGGCGCGGCGCGCCGGACCTCTCGCGACTGGTCGCCGAGCTCGGCGACGGCACCCCGGGGGCGACGGCGGCGCTGGTCAAGGCCGACCTCCGCTGCCGGTTCGCGCGCGGCGAGCGGCCCGCGGTCGCGGACTACCTGGCCCGCTTCCCCGCCCTGGAGGACGACGCCGACCGGGTCGTCAGCCTCGTCTACGAGGAGTTCTGCCTGCTCGAGGAGCGCGGCGAGCGGCCCGACTCGCGGGAGTTCTGCGACCGCTACGAGCCCTGGCGCGACTCCTTGGCCTCGCAGCTCAACTACCACCGCCTGCTGAGCCAGGTGGCCGGCGGCGCGCCGCGGTCGCCCAGCTACCCCGAGCCGGGCGAGACGTTCCAGAACTTCCGGCTCCGGTCGGTCCTGGGCCGGGGCGGGATGGCGCGGGTGTACCTGGCCCAGGAGGCCGACATCGACCGCGAGGTCGCGCTGAAGGTCTCGCGCGACCAGGGGCGCGAGCCGTCGATCCTCGGCCGCCTCGGGCACCCGCACATCGTGCCGATCCTGTCGGTGGCGCACGAGCCGGCGACCGGCCTGCGCGGCCTCTGCATGCCGTATCGGCCCGGCGTCCCGCTCGACGAGGTCATCCGCCGGCTCTTCGAGCGCCCCGGCCCGGCGCCGGCCGCGGCGCGGGCGGTCTGGGAGGCGATCGCGCCCCGCGGCTCCCCGGCCGAGCCGGCCGACCCGGGCTGGGAAGGCTTCCCGGCGCGGGGGACGTTGGCCGAGGGGGCGGCCTGGGTCGTCGCCACGCTGGCCCGGGCCCTGGAGCACGCGCACGGCCTGGGCATCCTCCACAACGACGTCAAGCCGGCCAACGTCCTGATGGCCGTCGCCGAGGGGCCGCAACTGCTGGACTTCAACCTCTCGCACGACCCCTTCGACGCCGACCGCGCGCGGTCGGCGCTCCGCGGCGGCACCCTCCCCTACATGGCCCCCGAGCAGCTCGACGCCTTCCTCGACCCGGCCCGCTGGGGGGCCGTCGACCGCCGCGCCGACGTCTTCGCGCTGGGCCTGGTGCTCCGCGATCTGGTCACCGGCGACCGGCCCGTCGGCCCCGACCCGGTCCTCTCCCTGCCCCGCGCCATCAACGACGTGCGCGACCTCCGCGCCCGGTCGCTGGGGCCGGCCCGCGCCCTCAACCCGGGCGTCCCGCACGCCCTGGACGCGATCCTGGCGAAGTGCCTGGCCAACGACCCGGCCGCCCGCTACGCGACGGCCGACGCGCTGGCCGAGGACCTCGACCGCTTCCGCGCCCGGCTCCCGCTGAAGCACGTCCGCAACCCCAGCCGCGCCGAAGCGGTCGGCAACTGGGCCCGCCGCCGCCGGCTGCCGATCGCCGCGATCCTCACCCTGGCGGTCGTGGTGGGCCTGGTGCAGGCCTCGGGCCCGGGGCCCCGCGTCGGGCTGGCCGTCGCCGCCGAGCGGGCCGGCATGCCCTCGGTGGTCCCGGTCGTGCTGCGCGGGGTGATCGACCGGCGCGAGACGCCCGCCGAACTCGAGCGGGCCATCGCGCGCCGGCCGAGGTCGGCCCTGCTGCGGGTCTGGTACGGCCTGGCCCTGCTCCGATGCGGCCGCGCCGCGGACGCCGGCGCGGCCTTCGACGACGCCGTGGGTATGGATATCAAGGCCGACGGCCTCCCGATCGTCGACGCCTTCCGCCGCGCCACGACCGAGGAGCCGAACGTGGCCCTGGTCTGGCTCGGACTCGGCGCCGCGCTGATTCGGGACAAGGATTACGACGCCGCCGGCACGGCCCTCGAGCGGGCGGTGCGGCTCGACCCCGGCCTGTACACCGGCCTCGAGAACCTCGCCTACCTCGCGCTGATACACGACAGGCTCGTCGAGGCGATCCGCCACCTCGACGGGGCGCTCCTCGTCGTCCGCGGCCGGCCCGACCTCAAGGACCGCGACGTGAAGCTCGCCCGGCTCTACGCCCAGCGGGCCTCGGTCGCCGCCGTGTGGGGACGGCGGCTCCACGACGACCACATCCCCCCCGACCCGCGGGGCGCGTCCCGTCAGTTCCGCGCGGCGCTCGACGACTTCCGGCATGTACGCGACTCGTGGGGGAAACTCACCGATGATGACCGCCTCCGCGCCCTCATCGCCGCGATCCGGGCACGGCTCGGCCTCGACGAACTCGGGGCCGCCAGCTCGGACCTGAACGAGGCGCGGACCATCTGCTCGCGCCTCGACGCGAAGGGTCGGGACGGGTATCTGAAGAAGCTCGGTGACCTGGACGACGAGCTCGCGAAGGCGCGGTCCCGCGGCCCGGCGCCGGCCGGCCGCGACGCGACCCCGAGCGACGGGACCTCCCGGTGACGCCGACGACCGGAGACGGCACCAAGGCGCCCCCGAGGCCGGAGTCCCGCACGCGGGACCACCTGGCCAACGAGCGCACCTTCCTCGCCTGGGTCCGCACGGCCCTGGCGTTGATCGGCCTGGGCTTCGTGCTCGCCCGACTCGGCCTGTTCCTCGAGCTGACCCTGGGCGAGCCCGGCGCCGTCGGCGGCCGCGTCCCCGTGCGGCGGACCGGCCACGAGTTCGTCGGGATGGGGACGGTCCTGATGGTCGTCGGCACGGCGCTGGCCGGCTGGTCGGCCCGGCTCCATCGCCGCGCCGCCGACGCCATCGACGCCGGCCGGTTCGAGCCGTCGCGGGCCACGGCGATGGCCCTGACGGTCGTCGTCGTGGCCGCCGGCCTGATCAGCGTGGCCCTGGTCCTCTGGCGGGCCCTGGCCCTCGGCCGCTGACCGCGGATCCCACGCCCCCCGCAGGGTCCGCTCTCCCGGAAGGCCGCGCGGCGTTGCCGACGCTTGTCCCGGGCCGCGGCCGATCTTAGGATAGAGAGGGAGTGGGGCCTCGCCGGCGACCGCAACGGCTCGCCGCGGCCCCGGGCCGGGCCGACGGGGGGCGCGCGATGAGAGGCGAGAGCTGGCGACGGTCGGCGGTGGCGCTGGGCGTCGCGACGGCGACGGCCCTGGCGACCCTGGCCCTCGGCGCGGCGATGGCGCCGGCGCAGGACGGCAAGGCGAAGAACGAGTCGAAGAAGGCGGCCAGGGGCAAGGGCCTGCGCAAGGACCGCAAGGGGGGGCTCGGCGTCCCCGAGCCGCCGGCCAAGGCGTTGGGCAAGGGGGAGCGGGCCGTCGCCGACCCGCTCGGCCGCGCCGGGGCCGACGACCTGCCGCTCTGGCCCTACTGGTTCAAGTTCCGCCTGCTCGCCGCCGACCGCGCCCCGCTCGACGCCGTGTATTACCCGTCGCGCGTCGAGTTCAACGCCCCGGTAATGCTGATGGTCCACGACAAGGCCGGCTCGGCCCGCGAGTTCGAGGAGCCGATCGACGAGCTGAAGGGCAAGGGGATCGCCGAACACTTCCAGGCGCAGGGCTACGCCGTCCTGGTCGTCGACTTCCGGAGCAGCCCGCCCCCCGACCCCCGCGCCGTCCGCCGCGGGCCGGCGCCGAAGGTCTGGCGGGGGCGGCCCGACGACATCCAGGTCGCCTATCGCTTCCTGCTCGACCGCCACAACCGCGGCGAGCTGAACCTCGAGAAGTTCGGCGTGCTGGCCGTCGGCGAGGGGGCGAACCTCGCCGCCGACTGGGCCGCTTCGCCCGGCGCCGTGGCCGCCAACGACCTGGTGCTCAGCGACCTGGCGGCGATGGCCTTCGTCTCGCCGCTGGGCGAGGTCGCCGGCACGCTCAAGCTCTCGCAGAGCATCCCCGTGATCGCCCCGCGCGTCGACCTCCTGCTCCTGGCCGGCGAGTCCGACCGCGAGAGCTTCCGCGCCGTCAAGGGGGTGCAGCCGATCGTCGAGCGGCGGCGGACCAGCCAGGTCAGCTACGCGCCGACGAACCTCCACGGCGACCGCTACCTCCGGTTCGTCCCCAGGGCGACGACCACCCTCGTCAAGTTCTTCGACGGCACGATCCGCGCCCGCGCCGGCGCCGAGGAGTGGGAGCCGCGTTACAACCTCGACCCCGTCTCCTACACCGACGCCCAGGCCATCACCCCCGCCGACCGCCAGGCCGCCGGCGCCGACGCCAACGCCAACCCCAAGGCCGAGCGCAAGGCCCCAGCCCGCGCGCCCGAACCCGATGCCCCCGCCTCGAAGAAGGGCCGGCGCTGAAAGGCGGACGGCACGCGGAGCGTGCCTGCTACGAAAGCGCACGCCGGACGCCACCGACCCGTTCGGATCGGCCTTCGCTGATGCATGACGGTCGTCCGAGGGCTCGATTCGGGCCTCAGACGACCCCGGGGATCGCCGCCGACGGCCGCGGCGCCTCGGCGGCGAACAGCTTCGAGACCAGTCGCGACGGCCCGGAGACGGGATACGCATCAGAAATCGTCTCGGAGTAAAGGTTTGCGTCATTCTTCGGTTCGTTCCGTACCGGCGCCTCCGCCGGCATCGGGGTCGGCCGCGCCACGGGGGCGGGCACGGCGACGGCGACCGGCTGCGGCGTGTGCCGGGCCTTCTTGCTGGCGATCAGCGACGCCGAGAGCTGCCGGAGCGTGCGCAGGTGGTCCTGCAAGTAGCGATGCCGACGCATCCCATCATCCGTAGTATCCACATACGAAACCGCGATCGCCGCCTCGCGGTCGGCCGCGTCGGCCGCCTCCAGCGCCGGCCGCAGCGCCTCCAACGCCTCCAGCTCGTCGGCCACGATCGCGCGCAACTCCTCGCGAGGATTGGAGTTCTGGATCGGATCGTGCTCCGTCTCGTTGAGGCCCAGCTCGGCCTCCAGCGCCCGGCCCAGGCCGTGGACGAGCTGGACCGTCGGGTCGGCAGTGGCGCCGGGATGCAGGCCGAGCAGCCGGATGGCGTGGTCGCGCAGCGGGAAGCTCCAGTGGCCGCCGTCCTCGAGCGCCGCGGCCAGCTCGTTCCAGCGCGCGATCAGCCAGCGGCAGCCGTCGCCGCGGCGCAGCAAGGCCTCGTGCGCCTCGATCCCGTCGGCGTAGATCGACTCGATCAGCGCACCGAGGCTCTGCGCACGCTGGTCGTCCCACCTGGCGCCGGCGTCGCGGACGCGGGCCGAGGCCGCGGCGTTGTCGGCCTTGCGGACGCGGGTCAGCGCGATCGAGGCGCAGACCATGTTGTAGACCAGCTCGCGCTCGTACGAATCGGCCGGCTTGAGCTC
>DASZMJ010000175.1:0-11380 GCA_035551935.1 Isosphaeraceae bacterium | reverse complement strand
GTCGAGGAGTTCCAGGCCACGCTGGAGGGCTGGGTCCACGAGCTCAAGCCCGCCGATTCGTACGAGCGCGAACTCGTGTACAACATGGTCTGCGCCTCGATCGCCCTGACCCGCGTCCGCAAGGCCGACAACGCCGCCGTCGGCGCCCGCGTCCAGGCCGCCGGCGATCTCTGGGATGCGACGCGTGCCGACGGCCTGCGGAGCCTGACCGAGGCGCTCCAAGCCAACACGATGGCCGCCCACGACGCCCTCCTGCGCCGCGGCGACGGCTGCCGATGGCTGATCGCGCGGTGGCGCCAGCTCGACGCGACGCTGGCCGGCGGCGGCTACTGGCACCACCAGCGGTGCGACGAGGCCCTCCGCCTGCTCGGCGTCGACCCCGGGTCGCGCGACGCGGCGGTGGCGCGGGTCCACGGCCTGGGCCTGGGGCTGGAGGCGCGGCTCGGCGTCAACGTCCTGAGCGACGAGGCCCTCGCCTCGATGTACGGCGTCGCCGTGATCCACGACCCCGACCCCGCCGCGGCGTTGCGCGCCATCGTCGCCGACGAGCTCGAGGCGCTGGAGTCGCTGGCGCCGGCGCCGGAGGCGGCCGAGGCGGCGGACCGCGAGTCGGCGATCGCGACTTCGTACGTGGATACGACCGACGACGGCATGCGCCGGCATCGCTATTTGCAGGACCACCTGCGGAACCTTCGGCAGTTCGCCGCGTCGCTGATCGCCAGCAAGAAGGCCCGCCAATCGCCCCGGTCGCGTGGTGCCGATCTGCCCGCGCCCGCCCCCCGGCCCGTCCCGCCGCGGGCCGAGGCGCCGGCGCGGAACGAACCGAAGAATGACGCAACCCGTTTACCCGAATCGAGTTCTGATGCCAATCCGGTCCCCGTGGCCTCGCGGCTGGTCTCGAAGCTGTTCGCCGGGTGGGCGCCGAGGCCCGCGACGGCCCTGCCCGGGGTCGTCTGAGGCCCGAAACCGGGCCTCGGGCGACGGTTTCCCATCAGCGAAGGCCGATCCGAAGGGGTCGGCGACGATCGGGGTGCGCAAACGTACGGGCGTTGCCGGGGGGAGGGGCGGTTGCGATCATAAGGGGCATGATCTACACGACCTTGCTGCGGTCGGTCTTCCGGGCGTTGTACGGCGAGCCGAGCGACGCGGCGATGGGGTCGGCGCTGGTGGTGGTGGCCGACGGGGTGGGGGGCCTGGACCTCTGCGGCACGGCCTTGCGGCACGTCGCGGCGGCCGAGGGGGCGGCGCTGGACGTGCGGATGCGGGCCTGGGGCCACGGCCTGGGCCGCTGGCACGCCGACCTGACGAACGTCGCCAACCACGAGGTCCAGGCCGCGGCCATCGCCGCCGAGGTCCACGTCTTCCGCGCCGAGCACCCCGACATCCCGGCCTTCCTCGTCGGCAAGTCGGGCGGCACCGGGGTGGTCGTCCGGGCGCTCGAGGCATTGCCGGCCGGTTCGGTCGAGGCGGCCGTGCTCTTGGCGCCGGCCTTGTCGCCGGGCTACGACCTGTCGCGGGCCTTGCGCGCGGTCCGTCGCGAGATGGTCGTGTTCTATTCGCCGCTGGACGTGTTCGTCCTGGGCCTGGGGACGCGATTGTTCGGGACGATCGACCGGGTCCGTTCCGTCAGCGCGGGGCTGGTCGGGTTCCGGCCGCCGCCGGGATTGGACGAGTCGGGGCGGCTCGAATACGCCAAGTTACGGCAGGTGAAGTGGGGCCCGGCGATGGCGGGGACGGGGTACCTCGGCGGGCACGTGGGGCCGGACTTGCCGGCCTTCTTGCGGCGGTACGTCCTGCCGATCCTGCGGCCCGCGACGGCCATCGCGGGGGAATCGGAGGCGTTGTCAAGCCGCCCGCGCGACGCGCCGATAACCTAAGGGCCCGGGGGCGGCCGACGCCGCCGAGGCCGTGACGACCGGCTGTCACCGCCGGCCCGGCCGGCCGGCCCCGACTGGCGGACGATCGGCGATCGTGCCACAATGGGGCCGCGCGACGGCGAGGTGCGCGGGCCGCGGCCCCGCCGACCGAAGGGCCCCGGCCCCCGCGCCTGCCGAATGGCCCGAGCACCGCTCGGGCCGAGGCGCCAACGAGAACCGACACCAGGGACGCCGCACCGCGCGGCGGTCTCCGCCCCTCCCCGAGGAGAGAGCGACCATTCCGGCCCCCGCCACGGAGGGGCGGAGACCGTCCCGCGCGATGGAACCCAACCGGACCTTCCCCCTTCGGGACCCCCCCGAAGCACCACGATCGACACCCTCGGAGCCTCCGTCCCACGATGAGCACCCGCACCACGACCGCCCCGATCGCCGCCGTGCAGGCCCGCGAGATCCTCGACAGCCGCGGCAACCCGACCGTCGAGGTCGACGTGACCCTGGCCGACGGCACCCTCGGCCGCGCCGCCGTCCCCTCCGGCGCCAGCACCGGCGCGCACGAGGCGGTCGAGCTCCGCGACGGCGACACGAAGCGCTACCTCGGCAAGGGGGTCACGCACGCCGTCGGCCACGTCAACACGACCCTGGCCAAGGTCGCCGTCGGCCGCGACCCGAGCGACCAGGCCGCGCTCGACGCCGCCCTGATCGCCGCCGACGGCACGCCGAACAAGGCCAAGCTCGGCGCCAACGCCATCCTCGGCGTCAGCCTCGCCGCCGCCAAGGCCGCCGCCGTCGCCCACGGCCTGCCCCTCTACCGCTACCTCGGCGGCGCCGCGGCGCGGGTCCTGCCCGTCCCGCTCATGAACATCCTCAACGGCGGCGCCCACGCCGACAACAACGTCGATGTTCAAGAGTTCATGATCATGCCCGTCGGCGCCCCGAGCTTCCGCGAGGCGCTCCGCTGCGGGGCCGAGGTCTTCCACAGCCTCAAGGCCGTGCTCAAGGCCAAGGGGCTCAACACCGCCGTCGGCGACGAGGGGGGCTTCGCGCCCGACCTCAAGAGCAACGTCGAGGCTATCGAGGTCATCCTCCAGGCCATCGACAGGGCCGGCTACAAGGCCGGCACGGACGTCTTCCTCGCGCTCGACCCCGCCGCGACCGAGTTCTTCAAGGACGGCCACTACGTCCTCGAGGCCGAGGCCCAGCCCAAGAAGACCCCCGAACAGATGGTCGAGTTCTGGGCGTCGTGGGCCCGCCAGTACCCGATCCGCTCGATCGAGGACGGCTGCGCCGAGGACGACTGGCGCGGCTGGAAGCTGCTGACCGAGGCGCTCGGCGGCAACGTCCAGCTCGTCGGCGACGACCTGTTCGTCACCAACACCCAGCGGCTCCAGAAGGGCATCGACGAGGGGATCGGCAACAGCATCCTCGTGAAGGTCAACCAGATCGGCACCCTGACCGAGACGCTCGAGGCCGTCGCGCTCGCCCAGCGCAGCGGCTACACCGCCGTGCTCAGCCACCGCTCGGGCGAGACCGAGGACACGACGATCGCCGACATCGCCGTGGCGACCAACTGCGGCCAGATCAAGACCGGCAGCGCCTCGCGATCCGATCGGATCGCCAAATATAATCAACTTCTGCGGATTGAAGAGGACCTCGGCCCCGCGGCGATCTATGGTGGCCGACTCTGGACCCGCCGCTGATGAGTCGGTTCGCGCCGGCCGGATCGCGCCGGCCGGCGCCTTCCCTCGGCCCGCGTCTCCCTTCATAATTCCTTCACGGCGCGGAGGGGGCGGGGGAGGGGGCCGATGGACGCGCGGTGGTGCCTGGTACGGCTGGCGGTCGCGGCGCTGTTGGGGGGCGCCGTCGGGCTGGAGCGGCACCGCTCGGACAAGGACGCGGGCCTGCGGACGCATATGATCGTCTGTCTGGCCTCGGCGCTCGTCATGATCGTCTCGGCGTACGGGTTCGACGAGGTCCTGCGGCCGTCGCGGGTGGTGCTCGACCCCTCGCGGGTGGCGGCGCAGGTGGTCAGCGGGATCGGCTTCCTCGGCGGCGGCATGATCCTGCGGCGGCACGGGTCGGTCCAGGGCTTGACGACCGCCGCGAGCATCTGGGCCGTCGCGGCCGTCGGCCTGGCCGTCGGCGGCGGCCTCTACCTCGCCGCGACGGCCACCACGCTGCTGACCCTCGCGTCCCTCGCCGCGTTGCGGCCCGTCGAGGACCTCATCCGCCCCCGTGAGGATCGACGGGTGCTCACATTCGTCACCCGACACGGCTCGCCCGCGCCGGCCGAGGCCGAGGCGCTCCTGGGCAAGTCCGGCCTCGAGGTCGTCTCGCTGCACGTCCGCCGCGGCGACGACCCCGCCACCCGCCGCGTCGAGGCCACCCTCGGCCCCGCGCCCGCCGCGGCGATGCTCGCCCTGGTCCGGCAACTCGAGGCGGTCGACGGCGTGCTCGAGGTCGGCTTCGAGGGGCAGGCGTCGTGATGCGACGGGCAGGCCGGGGTCGCCTACGCCGCGGTTGACTCCGCCGCGCCCGGCCCGTTACGATCCGGGGGTATCGACAAGAGTCGCCCGCCGCGAGGACGCCAGTGCAGATCCTGCTGACCAACGACGACGGCGTCTTCGCCCCGGGATTGAGGGCGTTGCGCAAGGAGCTGATGCGGCTGGGGGACGTGACGGTCATCGCGCCGGCGTTGGAGCAGAGCGGCGTGGGGCACTCGATCACGCTGCTGACGCCGCTGGTCGTCAAGGCGGTCGACGACGACGACGGGACGCAACTGGGGTACGTCGTCGAGGGGAGCCCGGCCGATTGCGTCAAGCTGGCCGTCTGCGAGCTGATGCCCAGGCCGCCGGAGCTGATCGTCTCGGGGATCAACGCCGGGGCCAACGCGGGGATCAACGTGCTGTACTCGGGCACCGTCGCCGCGGCGATCGAGGGGGCCTTCTTCAAGATCACCAGCGTCGCCGTCTCGCTCGAGCTGGCCGAGCACTTCGACTACCCCCACGCCGCCCGCCACGCCGCGCGGGTCGTCGAGCGCATCCTGGCGAACAAGCCGCCGGCCGGCTCGCTGTTCAACGTCAACCTGCCCGCGCATGCCCGCGGCGAGCCGAAGGGCGTCCGCGTCGTGCCGATGGGCGTCGGCCGTCACGGCGAGGGGTTCGAGCGCCGGCAGGACCCCCGCGGCCGGACGTACTACTGGATGACCTACACCCCCCCGTACCACCTCGACGGCCCCGAGACCGACGTCACCAGCCTCTGCGAGGGCTACATCACCGTCACCCCCTTGCACTTCGACCTCACCCGCCACGACCTCCTGCCCGATGTCGGCCGCTGGGAGTGGGGCCAGGGGGCCTGAGCGACCTTCCCGTAGGGCAGGGCTCGCCCTGCCTCTTCCGCAAGGCAGGGCGAGCCCTGCCCTCCGAAGAACGGAACGACCGGAGAGACCGCCCCATGAGCGCGCGACGCTGCTGGTCCCTGCCCCTGGCCGCGACGCTGGCCCTTGTGGTCGGCTGCGACGGCGGCACCTCGTCGAAGAAACCGGCCGCGGCGGGCGGGAAGAAGGGGGCCGTGACGGCCGAGGAAGCCCAGCCGCGCGACATCCTCAACAAGACGACCTTCGACGTCCGCTCCGTCGCCCAGGAGACGCAGAAGGGGGCGCGGGTGATCGACCCGACCACGAACCCCAACATGTACGTCGCCCAGACGGCCCGGCTGGCCGTCATGACGACGAAGCACAACCTCGACATCTACCAGGCCGCCAACGGCGACTATCCCAAGACCGCGCAGGAGCTCGTCGACAACCTCCTCAAGCCCGAGGGCCAGGGCTTGCCGGCGTTGCCGTATTACCTCGAATACGGCTACGACGAGACGGAGCACAAGCTCGTCATCCTCGAGTATCCCGAGCGCAAGAAGGAGCGCGAGCGGCGGCGGGACGCGGAGTGAACGTGGCCGTGCTCAGCGACCGGGGCGGGTGAACTGCCGCATCAGGCCGCCGAGGGCGACGCGGGCATACGAGGTGGCGGCCTCGTCGCCGACGCCGGTGGGGCTGATCCGGCGGACCTTCCAGACGCCGGGGCCCGTCCGGATGAAGCCGAGGTCCCACGAGGTCTTCGCGGCGCCGAAGGTCGAGCGGTCGGGGCCGGTCGTCCGGCCGGTGGCCATGACGTCGAAGGTGGCGCGGCCGGTCCCGGAGCGGGGGAAGGCCTCGGTTTCCAGGTGGGAGACGCGGAGCAGGTCGAAGTGGAGGCCGGCGAGGATCGTGCGGAACCCTTCGACGTTGAGCACGCCGTCGGGGGCGTCGGCGTCGTCCCCCATCGCGATCTCGACCTCCGGCGCCAGGCAGGCGACGGCCGCGTCGGGGTTCGAGTCGCGGACGGCGCGGGCCAGGTCGTGGACGACCCACTCGATCCGCTCGGCGTCGGTGACCCAGGCCTGCTCGATCGCCACGACCGCCCCCGCCAAGGCCAGGCAGACGACCCCCCGGACGAGGTACGCCCCCCGCTGCGTGACCCGCAACGCGATCAGGAAGACCATCCCCAAGGCCGCCAGCGCCCCCGCCAGCGGCCAGGGGTCCTCGGCCAGGTAATGGATCATCGGCGACGGCCCCCGCGGCCCGAAAACAGGCCACCCCCACGATAACCTCGTGCCAACCCCTTTGGGAATGGCCCCGACGTGGTCGGCCGGCAACGCGGGGTGGGCCGGCGAGGGCCGTCGGTCGTAGAATGGAAGATGTCGTGCGAGGCGTCCCGCCGCTCCCGGCCGGGACGGCCCTCAAGTAACGAGCCAACGCCCCGAGCGGCCCGAGACGCGGGCCGCCACTGGATACCCCGTCGATGTCCGATCCTTCCGAACCCCGCCCGCCGTCCCTCGATCCCGCGACCAACGGCGCCAGCCCCAACGGCCACGACCAAAGCAACGGCAACGGCAAGGCCGACGAGCCGCCGGCCGCGCGGCGGCTGATCGTGCCGGCGACGATCCCCGGCGCCGTGGCCGGCCGGCCGACCGAGGACGAGCAGCTCTTCGATCGCCCCGTCCCCAAGGTCCCCAGGGCGCTGGCCCCCGAGCACGCCGCGTTCACCCACACCGACCCCTGGCGGGTGCTGCGCATCCAGGGGGAGTTCGTCCACGGCTTCAACTCCCTGGCCGAGGTCGGCGCCAGCGTCGCCGTCTTCGGCTCGGCCCGGGTCGCCGCCGACCACCCCGATTACGAGGCGGCCCGCGAGCTGGGCCGCAAGCTCGCCGAGGCCGGCTTCGCCGTCATCACCGGCGGCGGCCCCGGCACGATGGAGGCCGCCAACCGCGGCGCCCGCGAGGCCGGCGGCCTGTCGATCGGCTGCAACATCGAGCTCCCCTTCGAGCAGGCCCCCAACCCGTTCGCGAACCTCTCCATCAACTTCCGCTACTTCTTCGTCCGCAAGACCATGTTCGTCAAGTACGCCGACGGCTTCGCCATCTTCCCCGGCGGCTTCGGCACCCTCGACGAGCTCTTCGAGTCCTTGACCCTCGTCCAGACCCGCAAGATCCGCCGCTTCCCGATCGTCCTCTACCGCTCGGACTACTGGCGCGGCCTGCTCGACTGGATCGAACATGCCCAGCTCGCCGAGGGGATGATCTCGCCCGAGGACCTGAACCTCCTGATCGTCACCGACTCGGTCGACGAGGTCCGCGACATCATGGTCGACTGCTACAACACCCGCTGCTGGGCCACCTGGAAGCGCTCCGAGGGCGCCCGCCTCGACGCCGACCCCCCCGGCGCCCCCGCCACCGCCCCCGACCCCTCCAAGGCCGACGGCCAGTGATCGGCCCCGCCCGCGTCGCCGATCAAGGGCGTGATGGTCGCCCTCGGCGACGGACGAGGAGTTGGTCGACGTGCCGCACTTCGAGGATTACCACCGGACCGTCATCGGCTATCATGGGACGAGGCGGTCGCTGGCGCTCCGGATCGTCCAGGGGCTCGAGCCGCTCGACTTCAGCCGCAACCCCGGCGACTGGCTCGGCCACGGCGTCTACTTCCGGGAGTACGCCCCCCAGCAGACCTGGCCCTGGGCCGAGGCCATCCGCCGCGCCCGCCGGTGGGACGACGTGACCGCCGTCCTCGGCGGCCTGATCCGCCTCGTCCACGATTGTTCGGCTGGCGCCGGCGGATTGGGCCCAGAAGGGCGGTCATCCCGCCGGCCCCGAAAAGTAAGGAGAATCATCTCATGGCCACTGATCCCGATGATACGCCCGCCGTCCACCACCTCGCGGCCCATGACACTGCGAGGCTCGTCGACCAGGCCTCTCACCCCGTTCGGCGGATCTCCGTGGACGTCGCCGCGGGTGCGGCGATAGGGCTGCGCGGCATGGCCGCTAAGCTCGGTACCTCCGAGGCTGACCTGATCGAGCGGGCGCTGGCGCTGTACGGCGCCTACCTCAAGTTCCACGACGAAGGGAAGCTGGTCGGCGCCGCGAGCTCCGAGTCCGGCCTGGACGTCGTGTTCTCTGACTTCTGAGGACCCGCGATGGCCCAGCGGTTCAACCAGGCGCAGGCGTGGGACTACGTCGCGGCGATTGTGGAGCGGGTCGAGACTTTGCGGCCGGTCGAGACCCCCGCCGAGCGTTCGGACCGCCTCGAGGGGAATCGGCAACGACTCGGGTTCGAGCTCTGGCGGGCCAAAGTTTTGCTGGCCTTCGGCCTGGTCGTCCTGGGCATCGTCCTGGCCTGCTGCCTCGTCGTTTTGCTGGTGCCGTGTTATGGCGAGCAGCGGAGGCAATGGGCGGTTCCCGTGTTGACTTCTATCCTGTCGTCGGCCGCCTCGGCGGCACTTGCCTACAAGGCGGGGACGGCGGACAAATAGCCGACGCTTCGACCTGCTCGACCCGAAGTTACCCGGGCCACCCAGGGCTATTATGGTAGCAAGTCTGGGCCTGTGCACGAGGATGACCATGTCTATCGGATCCATTCATAATATTCAATCTAGTTGGAATGGTTTTCTCGTTGATGCAGAGCTGGCAAAACATTACCAGATGGCGAACATGCTTGCGGCTGGAGGGCACCTCCCCGCTCCGAACCCGATCTTGGAAGCCCTACTCCCTTCGCTGCTCTATGTCAGGCTCGGTGCATTGGTCGACGATGCTCTCGAGCAGTTCATCTCGATGAAGGGCCTGGTGATGCCAGGGAAGTATCGGACCGACTTTAATGGGAGAATTACCTTTCTCGATGATCAGGGGTATCTTAAAGATGCCAATAAGATTCACAATTTGAGAAAACGACGAAACGAACTCGCCCATGAAGCCTCGCGATCCTGCAGTTGGGTAGACCTTGACGAAGCGACGAATGTCATTGACGCAGAATTACAACATCTTGAATTATCAGGGCCGAGACCGGCTTATGAGTTCTACGCTGAAAGGCAGCCCAGGGAGCAGGCCGAACCCGGGTACTTGATGAGCATGGATTACTCTTACGGACTAAAGGTCGGTGGACATATCGTAGCCGAAGTTCGTTGGACGAAAAACCTCTCGGGCCCGAGCACCGGGCAGTCTCAATAAGGATCCAGTACATTGGTTCAAACGCTAAACAATCCCGAAGAGCTCGACGAAATCCTTGAGCAGTTCGGCCCTTCGGCCGTGCTCGATCGCCTGATCGCCGACCTGACGGAGCGGGGTGAATATCGGGCGTTGCTCGACGCGATGCTCCTGAAGGCGAGGCACGAACTGGGCCTGCCGCTGGTCCAGGACGGGAGCCTGATGGACCTGCCGGAGCCGAAGCGGTCGGAATATGAGGATCAATATATCGCAGCAATCCGGAAGGTCGGCGGGATGCTGCTGGAGACGGGGGAGATCGCGGCGGCGTGGCCGTACTTCCGGGCGATCGGCGAGAAGGAGGCGGTCGTCGAGGCGATCGAGGCGTTCCGGCCGCAGCAGGGGGACGAGGCGGTCGGGAAGGTGGTCGAGGTGGCGTTCAACCAGGGGGCGCACCCGAGGAGGGGCTGGGAGCTGATCCTCGACCACTTCGGCGCGTGCTCGGCGATCACGGCGTTCGAGCACCTGCCGCCGGATGACGCGGTCCGCATCCCCTGCGCCGACCGGCTCACCAGGCACTTGCATGAACAATTGGTCGCCAGCCTGCGCTACGACATCACGCGCCGAGGCGAGCCAGGGCCGCCCGAGGGGGCGACGATCCCGAGCCTCCTCGAAGGGCGGCCGTGGCTGTTCGAGGACGACAACTACCACATCGACGTCTCGCACCTGGCGTCCACGGTCCGGCTCGCCCCGCTGTTGACCGACCCGGCGACGATCGCCTTGGCCGTCGAGCTGACCGACTACGGCCGGAACCTCTCCGAGCGGCACCGCTACGAAGGCGAGCCGCCGTTCGACCGGCCCTACGAGGACCACGCCGTCTACCTGCGGGCTTTGCTCGGCCAGGACGTCGACGCGGCCGTCGCCCACTTCCGCGCGAAACTCGACGCGCCCGCGCAAGGCCTCCCGGGCGGCTTCGAGATCGACCCCGAGTTCCTGCCCGCCGGCCCGAGCGACACGGTGCCGGCGCAGACCTTGGTCGTGCTCCTGACGCGGCTCGGCCGGCTGGAGGAGGCGATCGACGTGGCGAGCACGCATCTGGCCGGTGTGCCAGAGTCGGCCCTGTTCTGCCCCAGCGTCGCCCGGCTCTGCCAGCGCGCCGGCCGACTCGAACGCCTCGCCGCGATCGCCCGCGACGGCAACGACCCCGTCCACTACGCCGCGGCGATCCTCGATCGCCACGCGAAGCGACCGACTTGACGCCGTCGCAATCCATTCTCGTGAGTTTCTATAACAGAATAGACATTATAATGTTTTTAAATAATTAAATTTAACATTTCTATTTAATAATATATTAACATTATCATCATTAAATCCAAGTTCTTTGAGTACGATTATTTTTATAATGACATGTAATTTTTCGATGGCGTAGAGCAGTTTGGCGCCTCTCAGGGGCGGCCGGGGGCCTTCCACACGTCGCTCGACGAAGGAGAGGGTGTCTGACACCGCCTGGACGAACGCGGTGAAGTCATCGATCAGCTGATCCATCAAAACCGAATACTCTCTCAAGGATCGACGGAGACGAATGGGTAATTCGACCTCGCTCGAAGTCGGGATAACGTGGCCCAAAAGCTCCCTTTCTTCCTCGGGAAAGTTCGCAGTCATGGCCGCTTCTACGGCCTTCAAGAATAACTTCGTCCTATCAGATGTCTCCTCGGTGGTCGAACAGAGGAGCGTGAGGGCCGCCACCACCCTTGAGAATCGCTCGTCTAGGTACTTCGGCTTCACGTAAATATGACCGAAATAGACCTCGCAGAAAGCCCGGTGTCTTTGCGAGAAATCAAGCCACCCTTGAAAAATGTTGAGATCGATGTTTCTGCAATCGGCGTAGGTAAATAGCATATCAATTGAATGAAGATTTTTGTACTTGCTTTCTAATCGAAGAATCGGGTCGTAGAGTAGATTCAATCTTGGAATGATCCCTTGCGTAGCCGCCTCACCGTGAT
>DASZMJ010000174.1:0-16050 GCA_035551935.1 Isosphaeraceae bacterium | reverse complement strand
TCCCATTTGTTCTTGCCAATGCGCCGCGATGACGGCCCCGATCGCAGCCGGCCCTGGCGCCACGAACTCCGAGGAGTCGTGGAGGGCACGGGCATGGCGCGGGCCGGATCGAAGTCGTCGATCGTGTCCCGGTAGCAGGCACGCTCCGCGTGCCTGCTACGATCGGGAGCGGACCGCTCTAGAAGGCGTCGGCGCCGACGACCTCGCCCCGGGCCCGAGTCCCGAGGGCGTTCCAGACGTCCAGGGTGACGCTGTCCTTGACGAACCGGACCGAGCCGTCCATCAGCAGCAGGTTCACGCCGCCGGGGTGGAACGAGGCCGGGCCGATGAACGAGTCGACGTTGCCGAAGCCGACACCGACGGCGCAGCCCGGCCGGTTCGGGGTCATGACGTGGTAATACGGGCCACCGCGGCCGGTGTCCTGGAGCGTCCAGTATTCGCCCTTGTAGTCCCACAAGGGGGCGGTGGCGGCGGCGCACATGTCGAAATCGTTCCGGCGGCCACCGTTGGTGTACCCGCCGATCGCATAGACGAGGTTCGTCCCGGGCGCGTCGACGCCCGACCGCCCCTTGACCCATTCGCTGAAGGCGGCCGTGTTGCCGGTGCCGTCGGTGATGCTGGCCAAGTGGACCCTCGCCCCGAAGGAGGGGTTGCCGCCGAGCCACCAGGCCATGCCGTCGACGCGGCCGCCGTTGTTCTGCCGGTTGCCGCCGCCGTTGATCGCGTAGTTGATGCAGGTGACGCGGAGGTCGAAGCCGACGATGGTGCCGTCGTTGCCCGGGTTGGCGTCCGACGGGCAGAGGTAGCCGGGGATCGCCGTCGCCATGACCGTCGTGTTCGCGGCGACGGCGTTGCCCGCGACGACGTCGCCGAGCTCGAAGTTGTAGGCGTTGTAGACCGCCGTCTGCTCGAGGTAGTTGAGCAAGCGGAGGTGGACCGAGGCGGTCTGCGGGACGAGGCCACTGCCGATCGAGTTGCCCCGGTAGTCCACCCCACCCACCGGCGGCAGGACGTCGTAGGCCGCGTTGTAGTGGTGGATCGCCAGGCCGATCTGCTTCATGTTGTTGGAGCACCGGAGGCGGCGGGCCGCCTCGCGCGCGGCCTGCACCGCCGGCAGGAGCAGGGCGATCAGGATGCCGATGATCGCGATCACCACCAGCAGCTCGATCAGCGTGAAGCCGCGACGCGATCCGTTCATGGGAGGTCCCCTTGGGCAAGGCGAACGGGGGCGGAGGGGCCCGCCGCGGCCGACGGCGGCGGGCCGATCAGCGGGCGGTCGGGATGGCCGGCCCAGGTCCCGGAGCACGCGGGCGAGGTCGGCCTCGGCAGAACGGGTGCGCGGGTGCTCGGGGCCGAGGATGCGGCGGGCCTCCGCCGCCGCGCGGCGGTAGTACGGCTCGGCCTCGGCGGCCTTGCCCTGGTGCCGGCGGATGAGCCCGCGGAAGGCGAGCGCCGACACGTTGTCGGGGTGATTGGGGCCCCGCGCGCAGCGGATGCCATGCTCGTACTCGAAGGCGAGCGCCTCGGCCTCGGCGAACCGGGCGCGGTCGAGCAAGAGCAGGCAGAGCGCCCTCACCGATCGGAGCGTGTCGGGGTGGTCCGGCGGGAGCCCGCGGCGGCGGGCGTCGAGGGTCTGCCGGAGCAAGGGCTCGGCCTCGTCGAGCCTGCGGAGCCGCCGGAGCACCGACCCGAGCCGGTCGGCCGCGTCGAGCGTGGCCGGCCCGTCGGGCCCGACCGCGCGGCGGGCGGCCTCCAGGTTCCGGCGCGACAACGGCTCGGCCTCGACGACCCGGCCGGCCTCGTCGAGCAGGGCGGCGAGCTTGTTGGCGGCGCGGAGCGTGGTCGGGTGGCCCGGCCCGAAGAGCCGCACGTCGAGCCCGACGGCGGTGCGCAGGTGGGGCTCGGCCCGGCCGTACTCGCCGAGCGAGAGGTAGGCCGAGCCGACCGTCTCGCGGATCGCCGCCTCGACCTCGGGCCGCCCCTGGAAGTCGCCGCCGATCCGGGCCGCCGCCCGGTCGAGCATGGCGCGGACGGTGAGGTCGGCGGCGCGGGGATTGGCCTCCGTCGAGGCCTCGGCGAGCACCCGGTTGGCCAGGTAGTCGACCAGCTCGGCGGACTTGGCCGCCTCGCGGGCCGCCTCCCGCCACTTCCAGGTCACGCCGGCAAGGCCGCCGAGGACGGCCAGCACCAGCGAGGTCGCCAGGGCCGCCGGCAAGGGGTGGCGGCGGCACCACTTGAGGGCCTGCGTCGCCGGCCCGACCGGCCGGGCCACGATCGGCTCGCCGGCGTGCCAGCGCCGGAGGTCGTCGGCGAGGGCTTGCGCGTCGGCATAACGACGGCCGGGGTCCTTGTCGAGGCACTTCAGGCAGACGACCTCCAGGTCGCGCGGGACGCGGCGGTTGCGCCGCGACGGCGGCTCGGGCGCCGCCCCGCGCACGAGGTCGAGGGTCTCGACCAGGCTGCTGCCGGCGTGGGGCGCCCGGCCGGTCAGGAGGGCGTAGAGGACGGCGCCGAGGCCGTAGACGTCGGCCGCGGTGGTGAGCGTCCCGTGCTTGCCCGAGGCCTGTTCCGGGGACATGTACGACGGCGTCCCGACGATGACGCCCGAGCTCGTCAGGTCGCCATCGGCCTCGAGGCGGCGGGCGAGGCCGAAGTCGGTGATATGCGGGTTGAGCTGCCCGACGGGGACCTCGGGCCCGCCGTCGACGAGGATGTTGGCGGGCTTGAGGTCGCGGTGGAGGATGCCCCGCCGGTGCGCGTGGTGGACCGCCTCGGCGGCGACGGCGACGAGCCGGGCCGCGGCGCGGGGGTCGGCGGCGAACTCGCCGAGCCGCCGGTCGAGGCCACCGCCGGCGACCAGCTTCATGCTGAAGAAGTCCAGGCCGCGGCCGCGGCCGACCTCGAAGATCGGCACGATGTTCGGGTGATCGAGCTGCGCCACCGCCTCGGCCTCGTTCTGGAACCGGCGGCGCTCGGCGTCGGTGGCGAAGCCGCCGGCCTTGATGACCTTGACGGCGACCGTGCGGCCGAGCGCGACCTGGCGGGCCCGGTACACGGCGCCCATGCCGCCGCGCCCCAGCTCGCCGAGGACCTCGTACCCGGCCTCGGCCAGGGCGTCGGCCTGGCCGTCGGCGGGCCCGGACGGCGACGGCCAGGCCCCCGTGCAGGTCGGCGCGATGCCCGACGGGCCGGCGCCGGTCGGGCCGTCGAGGCCGTCGACCGTGAAGGCCGAGTCGATGGCGTCGCCGTGCTCGGGGAACCGCTCGCGATAGGAGGCGGCGTCCGGCCGCTCGCCGGCGGCGAGCCGGTACTCCAGGTCGAGGGCCAGGAGCTCGCGGAAGAGCCGGCCCCGCGTCGTCGTCGGCGCCCCGGCCAGGAAGTCCGCCGGGTCCGGCCGCCCGCCGTCGCGCCAGGCGTCCTCGAACGCGTCGCAGGCCGCGTCGATCCGCCGTCGGGCGGTCAGGGACAGGGCCTCGCCGCCGGTCGTCGCCTGGGGGCTCATACCGGCGAGTCCTTCTCCCAGATGGCGCGGATCAGGGCGAGCTTCCGGTCGACGGTGCGCGTGGACCTGTTCAGCGCGGCGGCGATCTCGTCGCTGGTGTGGCCCTCGAGCCGGAGGAGGGCGATGGAGCGGAGGGACGGGTCGTCGAGCCTGGCGAGGAGGCGGTCGCAGTCGTCGGCGAACCGGACGACCTCCTCCGGGGTCGGCTCGCGGCCGACGAGCCGGTCCATCGCGGTCGCGTCGTCGACGTCGCCCAGGGCCGACTCGCCGAGGGTCCGGCCGCCGCCCCGCTTCTGGCGCCACTGGTGTCGCAACGCGTCGGCCGCCTTGCGGGTCGTGATGGTGGCCAGGACGCGCCAGAGGTCGTTGCGGTCGGCCAGGCGCGGGAACTGGCCGCGGCCGACCCGCTCGCAGAAGCTCCGGAAGGCGCTCAGGGCCACGTCCTCCTCGTCCGCGACGCGGCGGGTGTTGCGGGGGAGCCGCGCGCCGGCCAGGTGGACGAGCCGTTCGAAGTAGCGGTCCCAGAGCCGCCGGATGTCGTCGCCGTCGCCCGCCTTCAGTCCGTCGAGCAGGCACGTGACCGAGTCGATTTCCGCCATGGCGAGGGCTCCGATGGGACGGTGAGGGCTCTCGGCTCGCACGAGCGCCGGCCCTAACCCTTCCTCATCCTTATTGCCGCCCGGGCCGCCGCCGGACGGCCGCAACAAAAAACCGGGGCCGTGTCCGGCAGCCCGGGCGGCCGGCGATGTTGCCGTCGAACGGGGCGGCCGAGGGCGAGGCGACGGGCCGGGCCCGGCGGCGCCCGTCGTCGTGGCTCCGACCGCCGGGGGCGGGCCCAACTTTCCCGCCACGACCTCTCCTCGAACAAGGCCGAGCCATCATGACGACCCCCGACCTCCCGGCGATCCGCCTGGTCGCCCTGGACGACGGCCCCGACGTCCTCCTCGGCGGCCGCCTGTTGGTGCTGGGGCGCCACCCGAGTTGCGACGTCCGGATCGACTCCATCCGGGTCTCGCGGCAACACTGCTGCCTGACCGTACTCGGCGGCGACCTGCTCGTGCGCGACCTCGGCAGCACCAACGGCATCCGGGTCAACGGCCGGCGGGTCGCGGCGGGGCGGCTCCGACCGGGCGACGAATTGACGATCGCGCACCTCCGCTTCCGCCTGGAGCGGCCCGCGGAATCGCGGGAGATCCCGACGCTCTCCGCGTTCGAGCCCGGCGAATCTGGTGGACAACGGCCGGCGGCGAGTCTACAGTCAGTCTCGTGCCCCCACCGGAGCGAGGCCGACGAGGCGGCGTCCCCGCCCTGACGAGCCGGTTCGTCGCGAGACCGACCATGGCCGAACCGCTGGACGGCGAAGGCTATGCGGAGTTCATCCGCCGGATCCGCGCGGGCGACGAGCGCGCCGCCGAGGAGCTCGTCCGCCGCTATGAGCCCGAGATCCGCCTGGAGATCCGGGGCTGGCTCCGGCTGCGCAACCCCCGGCTCCGGCGCGTCTTCGACTCGATGGATGTCTGCCAGTCGGTGCTGGCCAGCTTCTTCATCCGCGCCGCGGTCGGCGAGTTCGACCTCGACGAACCCCGACGGCTCGTGCCGCTGCTGGTCGGCATGGCGCGGAACAAGCTCGCGCAACAGGTCCGCTTCCACCAGCGGCGGCGGCGCGACGTCCGCCGCGTCGACCCGGCCGGCCCGGCCGACGACGCGGCGACCGCCGCCGAGGAGAGCCCCAGCCAGATCGTCTCGATGCGCGAGCTGCTGGAGCTCTGCCGACGCCGGCTCACCGACGAGGAGCGGGCGGTCGCCGAGCTGCGCTCCCGGGGCCTCGACTGGGCGGCCGTCGCCGCGGCCCTCGGCGGGACGGCCGAGGCGCGCCGCAAGCAACTCTCCCGCGCGATCGCTCGCGTTGGGCCGGAGCTCGGGCTCGATGCGCCGGTCGGCGGCTGACGGGCCCCGGCCGTCGTCCTGTCCGATCCTCGGCCCGACGGCAATGGATCGATGAGTCGGGGTACAGCGCGACACGGCCGACGATCGCCCCGGACCGAGGCGCCGACGATGGATGAGCTGGCCGACGGCACGATCCCCCCGGCCCAGGGCGGCCGTCGCGGCGACCGCTCGACCCGGATCGACCGGGGCGACGGCGACGACGGGGCCGACCTGGCGGACCGCCTCTGCGCCGACCAGCTCGTGCGCTGGCGCGCGGGCGAGCGGGTGCCGGTCGAGGCGTACGTCGCCGAGTTCCCGGCCCTGCGGGACGACGACGAGGCGCTCTTCGAGCTCGTCTACGGCGAATACCTCGTGCGCGAGTCGCTCGGCGAGCCGCCCGAGCCGGCGGAGCTCGCCGGACGGTTCCCGCGGTTCGCCGAGCGACTGCGGCGGCAGCTCGACGTCCACCGCGCGCTCGGGGATGGGGACGCGGCGACGTGGCACGAGGCGGCGCCGCCGGCCGCCGCGCCCGGCGTCGCGGCCGACCCGGACATCCCCGGTTACGAGGCGCTCGACGAGCTCGGTCGCGGCGGCATGGGCGCGGTATACCGGGCCCGCCAGCGCGGCCTCAACCGGACGGTCGCCCTCAAGGTGATCCGCGCCTGGGTCTACGCCGACCCCGAGGTCGCGGCCCGCTTCCGCGCCGAGGCCGAGACCGCCGCCCGCTTCCAGCACCCCAACATCGTCCAGGTCTACGAGGTCGGCGAGCACCGGGGCCAGGGCTACCTCGCCCTCGAGTACGCCGCCGGGGGGAGCCTCCGGCACCGGCTCGCCGGCACTCCGCAGGACCCCCGCGCGGCCGCCGCGCTGATCGAGACGCTGGCGCGGGCCGTCCACTACGCGCATGAGCGCGGGGTCGTGCACCGCGACCTCAAGCCGGCCAACGTCGTCCTGGCCGACGACGGCACGCCCAAGGTCACCGACTTCGGCCTGGCCAAGCTGCTCGAGCACGACGCGGGGTTGACCCGGACCGGCGACCTCCTCGGCACCCCGAGCTACATGGCCCCCGAGCAGGCCGCCGGGACGCCCGACGCGATCTCGCCGGCCACCGACGTCTACGCCCTGGGGGCGATCCTCTACGAGGCCCTGACCGGCCGGCCGCCGTTCCAGGGGGCCACCCCGCTCTCGACGCTCGACCAGGTCACCGGCCAGGAGCCGCTGCCGCCGGCGCGGTTGCAGCGGCACGTCCCGCGCGAGCTGGAGACGATCTGCCTGAAGTGCCTCGAGAAGGAGCCGCGCCGCCGCTACGGCACGGCTCGGGAGCTCGCCGAGGACCTGCGCCGGTTCCTCGAGTACCGGCCGATCCGGGCCCGCCGCGTCGGCTGGCCGGGCCGGCTCCGGCGCTGGGTCCGGCGCGAGCCGGTGAAGGCCGCCCTGGTCGGCGCCCTGCTGCTGGTCGTCGCCATGGGGTTCGCGGGGATCGCCGCCCTCTGGCGGCGGTCCGAGGCCGAGGCCGACCAGGCCCGCGACCACCTCTACGTCAGCCGGATCGCCCAGGCCCGGCTCGAATGGCGGCTCAACAGCGTCGCCCGCGCCGAGCGGACCCTCGACCAGTGCGAGCCCGGCCGCCGCGGCTGGGAGTGGCACTACCTCCAGGGCCTGACCCACCCCGAGCTGCTCGCCTTCGACGTCCCCGACTTCCCCATGACGGCCGCCCTGGCCTTCAGCCCCGACGGCGCGCGCCTGGCCTTCGCCGGCTTCAACCCCAATCGCGGGCGCCACGACCCCGACCGCTCGACGGTCGAGGTCCGGGACGCGACCACCGGCGCGCGGCTCTGCTCCGTCCGCATGCACGCGCTGGCCCACCGCGTCGAGTTCAGCCCCGACGGCCGCACCCTCGCCGTCAGCACGGACGACGGCCTGGTCCATCTCCTCGACCCGGCCGTCGGCCGCGAGTCCCTCGCCTGGAAGGCCGGCGGCAGCGCGGCGTTCAGCCCGGACGGCCGCTCCCTCGTCGTCGGCGGCCGCGACGCCGTCACCTTCTGGGACCTCGCGACCGGCTGGCCGACCCGACGCCTCCCCTCGCCCGGCGGCCGGGCGACCCTCAGCCCCGACGGCCGGCTGCTGGCCGTCAGCGGCGCGGAGGCGGTGGTCGTCCGCGAGGTGGCGACCGGCCGCGAGCTCCGCAGCCTGCCCCACGGACCCCGCGAGCCGGAAGCCCGGCACGTCCGCTTCTTCGTCGACGAGGGACCCGGCCTGGCCTTCCGCCCCGACGGCCGCGATCTCGTCGTCGCGACCAGCCCCCCCCGGGTCTGGGACCTGGAGGGCGGTCAGCCCCTGCACGTCCTCGGCGGGCACGACGGGGCCGTGCTCGGCGTCGCCTTCCGCCCCGACGGCCGCCAGGTCGCCACCGCCGGGGCGGACTCGACCGTCCGCCTCTGGGACGCCCAGACCGGCGACGAGCGGGTCACCTTCCGAGGCCACGCCGAGTGGGTCGCCTCCGTCGCCTTCCACCCCGACGGCTGGTGCCTGGCCTCCGGCGGGCGGCATGCCGGCGACGTGAGGCTCTGGGACCTGACCCGCCCCCCGGAGTCTCGGGCGCTCCCCTCGGCGTATTGCCGGGCCCTGGCGTTCGAGCCCGAGGGCCGTCGGCTCCGGATGCTCCGGCTCAACGGGAGGCTCGAGACCTGGGAGCCGGTGGCGGGCCGGGTCGCCCTCGGCCCGACCCTCGACCTGACGCGCGAGTGGCTGACCCCCGCGGTCGTCGCCGCCTTTTCGACCGACGGCCGCCGCCTGGCGACGGTCGCCGAGGACCGCACGCTCGTGAGGCTCTACGACGCGGAGCAAGGCCGGGAGCTGGCGGTGCTCCGGGGGTTGACGCTCCCGGCGACCGGCGTCGATTGCGGCCGCGACGGCCGGCTCGTCGCCGCCGCGGGGACGACGAAGGGGCCGGAGGGGAACCTCCGCGAGGTCCGGGCCTGGGACGCCGCGACGGGTCGCACCCTCGCCGCGTTCCGGCCGGCCGGCGGGCCGGCTGCGTTCATCCACGGGGTGGTCGCCCTCGGCCCCGACGGCCGGACGCTCGCGTTCGACGACTACGAGGGCGACCCCGTGCCGGGTCGGCCGGGCCGCCCCCACGCCCTGGTGCGGGTCTGCGCCCTGCCCGGGGGCCGGCCGCTGCTCGCCTTGCCGATGGGCGACCAGCCGGTCATCGCCCTGGCCTTCAGCCCGGACGGCCGGACGCTCGCCGCGGCGGACGGCGATGGGAACCTCGCGCTCCACGGCCTGGCGACCGGCCGCGCCGTCCGCCTCCGCGACGACGACGCGCCGATCTTCGGCCTGGCGTTCAGCCCCGACGGCCGGCGGCTGGCGGGCGCCGACCGCGAGAAGGTGCGGCTCTGGGACGTCCGCGGGGGGAAGGAGCTGCTGGCCCTGCGGGTCCCCTCGCGACGGGCGCTCGACGGCGGCTTCAACCCGATCGCGGCCTGGAGCCCCGACGGCCGGCGACTGGCCAGCACGAACTGGGACGAGAGCCTCAGCGTCTGGGACGGCGGCGACGGGCCGCCCGACCCGGCCGATCGGTTCGCGGAGGCGCGGGCCCGGCGTTTCGCCTGGCACCTCGCCGAGGCCGCCGCGGCCGTCCGCGACGGCCAGGCGGCCGTCGCGGCGTCCCACTTCGCGCGGCTCCGCGGCGAGGCGCCGCCGGACACCCCGGCGCGGCTGCGTCGGGCCGGCCTGGCGATGCGGCTCGGGGCGTGGGAGGAGGCCGCGGGCGACGACGACCGTTGGTTCGCCGACGGCGAGCCGGACGATGGCCCCGCGTGGCTCGGCTCCGCCCGCGTCCTGCTGCTGCGCGGGGACGTCGCCGGCTTCGGCCGGCTCCGCGACCGCCTCCGCGACCAGCTCGCGCGCGAGCCCTCCCCCATCTGGGGCCTGGACGCGGCCCGCGCCCTCGTCCTGGCGCCGGGCGCGGCCTCCGACCCGGCACGGTCCATCCGGCTCGTCGAGCGGGCGCTTCTCTGGACGCCCGCCGGCAGCCGGGCCGGGTTCGTCCTCGCGCTGGCCCGGTACCGGGCCGGGCAGTGGGAGCAGGCCCGCGCGGCCGCCCTGGCATCGATGGCCCAAGACCCGGCTCGGGCCCCGGCCTGCTGGCCCCTCCTCGCCATGGCCTGCGCCCGGCTCGGCCGCGCCGAGGAGGCGCGCACCTGGCTGGACAAGGCCGCCCAGCACCACGCCCGGCCGGCCCGACCCCCGGCGGCTTCGACCACCCCCGACCTCGTCGAGGACGATTGGCCGGACTCCCAGATCCTCTTCGCCGAGGCCCTCAACCTCGCCGGCGCGGACCCGGCGCGCGGGACGCCCGCCTCAGGTCGGTGAACGTTCGGATGATCCAGGCATCGCGTCGGGCGTGTGATTCCGGATCGCGTGAAGGGATCGATCAATGTAGGGTCCGCTATTGCGGACCTCTTCGATTCCTATCCTGGAAGAGGTCCGCAATAGCGGACCCTACATTGATCGATCCTGGAAGAGGTCCGCAATAGCGGACCCTACGAAGGATCAGCCTTTCGCCGGGAAGGGAGTCTGACCGATATATTTATAGGAACAAATAAAACGGATTACTTCCGCGAGCGGCTCAGCTCGTGCTGGCGGCGGGCGAGCTGGACGTGCCAGGCGGCCTCGGGGATGGCCTGGAGCTCGTGGCGTTCGGCGTGGTCGGTGGCGTCGCGGAGGCGGCCGTGGAGGTCGGCGAGGCGGTGCTGGTCGAAGAGGGCGCGGAGCTGCTTGTTGGCGTCCTGGGCCGACCGGAGCAGGCGCGAGAGGTTCTCGACCTGGAGGCGGGCGGTGGCCAGGTCGCGGGCGGCGGGCACGTCCGGCGGCGGCGACTCGATGATGATCTCCACCGGCGGCGGGAGTTGCACGGGCAGGGTGCGGTCGAGCTCGGAGCGGAGGCGGTCGAGCTCGGAGCCGAGGGCGTCGGCGCGGGCGCGGGCCTCCTCGGCGCGGCGATGTGCGGCCTCGGCGTTGCGACGTTCGGCCTCGGCCTCGGCGGCCAGGCGGGCGAGGGTGGCGCGGTAACGGGCCTCGGCCCCGTGGCGGTCGGCCTCGGCCTCGGCCAGTCGCGCCGCGAGCGACTCGCGCCCGGAGCGATCGGCCTCGCCCGCGAGGGCGAGCCGCTCGACCTCGAGCCGGGCGTCGGCGCGGGCCTGGGCCAGCAGGTCGACCGCGGCGTCCCGGTCACGGGCGGCGCGGGCGCGTTCATCGTCGAGCTGACCGCGGGCGTCGGCCAGCAGCGCGAGGCCCGCGACGCGGTCGGCCTCGCGGTCGCGTCGGGCCGAGTCGAGTTCGGCCAGGAGGGCCTCGACCTGCTCCCCGAGTCGCCGGGCCTGGTCCCGTTCGGCGACCAGCACGGCGACCTCGTCGGCCTGGCGGCGGTCGGCCGCGTCGCGGTCGCGCCGGAGGTCGTCGAGGTCGTCGCGGAGGCGGTCGCGCTCGGCGGTGATCTGGTCGAGCTCGGCGATGAGGCGGTCGGCCTCGGCGGCCCGGAGCCGCGCCTCGTCCTCGGACCGGGCGCGGTCGGCGTCGCGCCCGGCGGCGAGCGCCTCGACCGCGCGTCGGGCCGAGTCGAGCTCGTCGCGGAGCCGGACGACCTCGGCCGAGTGCCGGGCCTCGGCGATCGACCACTCCTCGGCCCGCTCGCGTTCCAGGGCCGCGCGGTCCGCTCGATGGCGGTCGCGGGCCGCGTCGGCCTTGGCGGCGGCGAGGGCTGCGCGGGCGTCGGCCTCGGCCGCGGCGAGGCCGTCGGCGCGGCGGGTCATGGCCTCGAGCCGATCGCGGAGCGCGTCGGCCTCGGCGAGGTGCCGGTCGACCTCCTGGGCGAGGGCGAGCCGCAGCCCCTCCGACTCGGCGGTGGCGACGTCGAGCCGATCGCGGAGGTCGGCCGCCTCGCCGTGCCGGGCGTCGAGGGCCGCGCGGGCGTCGGCCTCGGCCGCGGCGAGGGCCTCGGCGCGGCGGGTCGCGGCGTCGAGCGCCGTGCGGAGGCGATCGCCCTCGACGCGGTGGAGTTCGGTCGCCTCGCGGAGGGCCTGCCGGGCCCCGGCAAGCTCGGCGTCGGCGTCGTCGAACCGGCGACGCCAGACGTCGCGGTCGACCTCGGCCAGCTCGTCCCGCTCGCGGAGCCGTCGCGACGCCTCCTCGACCAGGGCGCGGCGGTCGGCCTCCCAGCGGTCGCGGTCCTCGTCGTGCCGGGCTCGGGCCGCGGCGACCGCGTCGCGGAGGGCCGCCGACTCGTCGCGGAGCCGGGCCTGCTCGCGGACCCGCTCGGCCAGCTCGTCGCGGAGGCCGTCGCGCTCGACAACGACGGCATCGCGCTCGACAACGACGGCGTCGCGCTCAGCAACGGCGGCATCGCGCCCGGCAAGGGCGGCGTCGCGCTCGGCGGCGAGGCGGTCGAGCCGCTCGCGCTCGGTGGCCCGCTCGGCGTCGGCGTCGGGCTCGGCGCGGTGGGGGCTATCGCAGTGGTTGCAGACGACCCACTGGCCGGCGTACTCGAGCCGGATCCGCAGCGATCGTCCGCAAGTCGGGCAGCCGCTCTCGAAGTAGCCAGACATGGTCCCTCCAGCTTGGCGGGGGCCCCGGCCACGGCCGATCGTACCGATCGCGGGACGATCACGCAAGTGTTTCAAAAGCGATACGCATACTGATGCATCCTCGGATGATCGCGGCCGACGGCGCCTGGCGGGGCGCGGCGGGCGCGCCCGGCGGCGCGGGACGGACGGCGGCTTGGGTCGGGGTTGGCCTTCCATGGTCGTGCCGATCGGCGTCCCGGCCCCGCGGGATTCTCGGGCCGGAGGCGACCCCCGATGACGGCGGGGTCGCCCGGTCGTCGCCTGCGAGCGGCCCCTCGGCATCCGATGGCGAGGGGGGTGCGGGCAGAATTCTGGACTCGGATTGTGCGACGCCCGCTCGGCCCGTGTCAATCGGGCACCGCCCGCTTCTTCCGCGAGTCGCGCGCGACCCGTCACGGCTTCACACATGGCATCCATCGGCAATGTGACTCGCGCCGACCGGGCGCCCAGGGGGCTTGCCGAGTCCTCGGCTTCGAGACACCGGACCCCCCACCCCGGCCCTCCTCCACGGGGGGCGGACCGACCGTGACTCTCGGAGCGGCGCCGTCGAGGTCCCCGCCGTCGGCCCGCTTTCGTAGCAGGCACGCTCCGCGTGCCGTCCGCCCGAACACAAAGCTCTTGGGTCCTGGCGGACGGCACGCGGAGCGTGCCTGCTACGGGGAAGAGTGACGGCCGGCCCGGCTTCGTAGCAGGCACGCTCCGCGTGCCGTCCGCCCGCCCACAAGGTGCCTGGGTCCTGGCGGACGGCACGCGGAGCGTGCCTGCTACGAGGAAGAGGGACGGTCGGTCCGACCCTGGTGGGGGAGGGCCGGGGTGGGGGGGCGGGTCGGGCGGGGAGACTTTGCGATCCCCCTGCCGGGGGCCCGCGTGCCTTGAGGCCGGCCGCGCGTTGTGCTCTACTCGCGGGGGGGCCGCGCGGGGCGGCCCGACGATCGGGGCCCCTTTCTCCAAGCGAGCCGAACGCCCATGAAGACCCTCCTGACCGGCCTCCTCCTGCTCGGAATGGGCGTCGCGGCGCGGGCCGACGGCCCGCCGCTCAAGGTCTGCCTGGTCTCCGGCTCGGCCGAGTACCACTCCGACGACTCGCTGGCCGCATTCCGGTCGTTCCTCGAGGCGAGCTACCCGGCGCGCTGCACGCTCCTGAAGGCGCGCGGCGAGTCGGACCTGCCGGGCCTGGAGGCGCTCGACGACTGCGACGTCGCGCTGTTCTTCACGCGCCGCCTGACCATCGACGGCGACCAGCTCGCGCGGGTCAAGAAGTACGTCGAGGCCGGCCGGCCGATCGTGGCGGTCCGGACGGCCAGCCACGGCTTCCAGCGCTGGCTCGAATTCGACAAGCTCGTCCTCGGCGGCAACTATCGGGGCCACTACACCAACGACGTCACCGTCCGCACCCGGCCGGCCAGCGGGGCGGAGAAGCACCCGGTTCTCGCCGGGGTCGCGCCGATCGCCTCGCGCGGGAGCCTGTACAAGACGTCGCCCCTGGCCGACGACGCCAAGCTGCTCTGGCTCGGCACCAGCCCCGAGGGGGAGGAGCCGGCGGCCTGGGTCCGCGAGCCCAGGGGGGGGCGGGTCTTCTACACGTCTTTGGGGACGCCGAGCGACTTCGAGAACGCGACCTTCCGGCGCCTCCTCGTCAACGCCCTGTTCTGGGCCGCCCGCCGCGACGCCCCCCCCGACCCGACCCCGAAGGCGCAGCCGCCCTTGCGGCCCAGGCCCGAGGGGACGATCCGCCTGAAGCTGCGGACCCGCGTCGAGACGTTCAAGGGGTCGGGCGCCTGGGACGAGGTCGCCGTGACCCGCGAGGTCCCCGCGGCCGAGACGGCCATCGTCATCTGCGACATGTGGGACAAGCACTGGTGCCGCGGCGCCACCGAGCGCTGCGAGGCCCTGGCGCGGAAGATGGACCCGGTGCTCCGCGCCGCCCGCGCCCGGGGGGTCCAGGTCGTCCACGCCCCCTCCGAGTGCATGCCCTTCTACGCCGGCACCCCCCAGCGCCTCCGCGTCGCCCTCGCCCCGGCCTACCACGAGCGGTCCAACGCGTTGACGATCGCCGACCCCCCGCTGCCGATCGACGACTCCGACGGCGGCTGCGACACCGGCGACCCGATGTACCTGGCCTGGACCCGCCAGTCCCCCCTGATCGAGGTCGGACCCCTCGACGGCGTCAGCGACGACGGCGCCGAGATCCGCCGGCTCTTCCACCAGCTCGGCATCAGGAACGTGATCATGATGGGCGTGCATACGAATATGTGCGTCCTGAACCGCTCGTTCGCCATCAAGCAGATGACGCGCCAGGGCTTCCATTGCGTCCTCGTCCGCGACCTGACCGACACGATGTACAACCCCGCCCGCGCCCCCCACGTCCCGCACGACCAGGGGACCGAGCTGGTCGTCCAGCACATCGAGAAGTACTGGGGGCCCTCGATCACCAGCGCCGATCTCGTCAATGGCCTGCCGAGGTGACCGGGCCGCGCCGGTCACCGCCCTCCCACGATGACGTTGGCGCACCCCGGACGCCGCCGATCCCTTCGGATCGGTCTTTGTCGATGGGAAGAGGTGTTCCGGGGCCCGAAACCGGGCCTCAGAACCGCCGCGGCGGGGCCGTCGGGGTCGTCGGCGCCACGCCGACGACGACCGAGGACGCCGGCCGGGGCGTCGCGGGCGAGGGTATCTCATCCAAGACCATTTCGTAGTCGTAGGTTGCATCATTCTTCGGTTCGTTCCGTGGCGGCGCTTCCGGGGCCGGCGGGGTCTCGGCCGGGGGCGTCCACGCGGGCTCGTTCTCGCTGCTGGAGAGGATGCGACCGTACAGCTTCAGCCGCGAATTCTTGCACGCGATCAAGGCCGTCGAGAGCTGGCGGAAGGTGCGCTGGTGGTCCTGCAAGTAGCGATGCCGCCGCGACCCTTCGTCGCTCGTGTCCACCGCCGCCGCGTCCATGGATTGCTGCCGCTGCTCGGCCTCCTCAAGCTCCAGGTCCGGCAGGATCACGTTCAGCGCCTCCAGCTCCGAGGCGATGATGGCGCGGAGCCGCTCCATCGGCCGGTCCGTGTCGATGACCACGCCCCGCTTCAGCAGCTTGGCGTGCTCGTCGACCTTGGCGCCGCGGGCGAGCTCCAGCGCCATGCCGAGGCCGTGCAGCTCGCGGGCGCGCTCGTCGAACAGGTCGTCGAAGCGGCAGCCCAGCAGGGTCGCGGCGCCCTCGCGTTCCTTGACGTCGAGGCAGCCGACGTGGTCCAGCCGCTCGTCGAGCCGCTGCCACAGGCCGATCAGCCGGCGGACGCCGTCGGCGCGCCCCAGCAGGATCGGGACCGCGCCGTATCGGCCGATGTCGAGGAGGTAGGCCGGCTCCTTGAGCGACTCGGCGCGGTCCTTGTCGAACGCCTCGCCGGCCTTTCGCATCCGCACGAGCGCCGCGGCGGCATCGGCCTTGCGGACGCGGCCCATCGCGACGGTGGCGCAGCACATGTTGAAGACGAGGTTGCGTTCCTCTTCGGTCGCCGGCTGCTGCTCTTTGATCCAGAGCGCCAGGAGGCGTTCGAATTCGGCGGGATCTTCCCCCGGCAGGACGGGTGCGAGCGAGCAGAGGCCATGGAGGAGCGCATTCTTGGCGGCGCGGGCCTTGCCGTCGTCGGTGCGGGGGCCGGTGGCCTTGGCCGCGTTGGCGCGGCGGGCGGCGAACTGGGCGGGCGTCAGCTTGGTCGTGGTCGTCTTCGGGGTGGTCGCCATGATCGTCGAACCTCAAGATTAGGAGCCAGGCACTCGGTCGGAAACGGGCGGTCGTCGCCCCGGCCGCGATCCTCGTTGCCTTCTTAATCTCGTTTCCGGCGCCGAAAATTATTCCCGAATTCCGGTTTTTTTTCGCGGAATCCTCGGCGACCGGCCTCGGGGCGTCCCTCGTCGGGTGGCACGCCCTGATACGAGATCGCTGGAAGGCTGGTCGTTCGTAGGGTCCGCTCTTGCGGACCGATCTCCTTCCGGCACAAGGGGATCGG
>DASZMJ010000173.1:0-11041 GCA_035551935.1 Isosphaeraceae bacterium | reverse complement strand
CAACGCGAGCGCGGCGAGCGCGGCGTTCTCGCTGACGATCGACACGAAGGCACCAGCGGCGCCGCCGGCGCCGACGCTCCTTGCGGGCGACGACTCGGGCGTCGTCGGCGACGGCATCACCAACGTCAACCGGCCGCGCCTGACCGGCTCGGCCGAGGCCGGGTCGACCGTGAAGCTGCTGATCGCGGGCTCGGTCGTCGGCTCGGGCGTGGCCAGCGGCGGGACGTACACGATCCAGCTCAACGCGGCGCTGGCCGACGGGACGTACTCGGTCACCGCGACGGCCACCGACGCGGCGGGCAACGTGAGTGCCGCGGGCCCTGCCTTCGTCCTGACGATCGACACCGCGACGCCCGCGGCGCCGTCGGTGCCCTCGCTGCTAGCGGCCGACGACTCGGGCGCGGCCGGCGACGGCATCACGAATGTCGACAGGCCTCGTCTCACCGGCACCGCCGCGACGGGTGCGACCGTCCGGCTGTATGTCGCCGGCACCCTGATCGGCACGGGCGTGGCGACGGGGGGCGTCTACACGATCCAGCCGAGTGCTGCGTTCGCCGACGGGACGTATTCGGTCACCGCGACCGCTACGGACGCCGCGGGGAACGTCAGTGTCGCGAGCGGTCCCCTCTCCCTGACGATTGACACGACGGCCCCGGCCGCGCCCGCGGTGCCCTCGCTGCTCGCGTCCGACGACTCGGGCGCCGTCGGCGACGGGATCACCAACATCAACTGGCCGCACATCACGGGAACCGCCGCGGCCGGCTCGATGGTCAGGCTCTATATCGGCGGCAGCCTCGCGGGCACGGCCGTGGCGACGGGGGGCGCCTACGCGATCCAGCCGGCATTGGCGCTGGCCGACGGGACTTATTCGGTGACGGCGACGGCCACCGACGTCGCCGGGAACACGAGCAGCGTCAGCGCCGCGTTCTCGCTGACGATCGACTCGACGGCGCCGGCCTCACCGTCGACACCGGCACTGCTGGCGGCCGACGACTCGGGCGCCGTCGGGGACGGGATCACGAACGTCAGCGCCCCCCGGCTGACGGGCTCCGCGGCCGCGGGCTCGACGGTGCGGCTCTACATCGGCACGACGCTCCCGGGCTCGGGGACGGCGACCGGCGGCACCTATACAATCGCGGTGAGCCCCGCGCTGGCCGATGGGACGTATGCCATCACCGCGACGGCCACCGACGCGGCGGGGAACACGAGCGCCCCGAGCGCGGCGTTCTCGCTGACCATCGACACGAAAGCGCCCGCGGCGCCCACGCTCGGGCTGTATGCCGCCGACGACTCGGGAACGGTTGGCGACGGGATCACGAACGTCAACCGTCCGCGGTTCACCGGCTCGGCCGAGGCGAACGCCACGGTCAACCTCACGATCGCTGGGGCTTCGGTCGGCACGGGCATCGCGGCAGGCGGCACGTACACGATCCTGCTTCATGCAGCACTCGCCGACGGGATCTATCTCGTGACGGCGACGGCGACCGACGCGGCGGGCAACGTCAGCGCCGCGAGCCCACCGGTCTCGCTGACGATCGACACGACCGCGCCCGCCGCGCCCGCCGCGACGGGGCTGGTCCTTGCGGACGACTCGGGTGCCGTGGGTGACGGGATCACCAACGTCACGGGGCCGCGTCTGACCGGCACGGCCGAGGCGGGCGCGACGGTGAAGCTGCTCATCGGCGGGGCGGTCGTCGGCACGGGGACGGCAACGGGCGGCACGTACACGATCCAGCTCGCCGCGGCGCTGGCCGATGGGACGTACTCGGTGACCGCGACGGCGACCGACGCGGCGGGGAATATCAGCCCGGCGAGCCCGTCGTTCGCGTTGACGATCGACACGGCGATTCCCCCCGCGCCGACGCTGGCGATCGTCGCGGCCGACCGGGCGGTAGTCATGAGCGACGGGACGACGCAGGACCACCACATTCGCGTAACGGGCCTCGCGGTGCCCGGGAGCTACGTACAGCTTCTCGACACGGCGGGGAACGTCGTGGCCGGCGCCATGGCGTCGAACCCGGGCGGGGCGTACACGATCACGACCCCGACGGTCCTCGTGGGCTCGTTCACCTACCGGACCCGCGTCGAGGACGTGGCCGGGAACATCGGCCCGGCGAGCCCGCCGATGGCGATCCAGGTCCTCTCCACGCAGGGCGACTTCCTCGGCGATGGTTATGCGGACCTGATCACCTACGACGCGTTCGACGAGGTCTGGTCGATCCTCTCCCCGGCGACGGGCGCCACCACGCAGGTCTCCTTCGGCCTCCCGAATGCCGTGCCGGTCCCGGCCGACTACAATGGGGATGGCAAGACGGACCTGGCCGTCTTCCAGCCCTCGACCGGGGTGTGGCTGATCCGCAATTCGGCGGACGGCACCTTGAGTCGATACACCTTCGGCGGCCCGGGTGACATCCCCGTGCCGGACGACTACACGGGCGTCGGCCACGCCGAGGTGGCGGTCTATCGGCCGTCGACGGCGCAATGGTTCGTCTCCGACCAGGCGACCGGCGCGGTCTCTGTCTGGACCTTCGGCTTCCCCGGCCAGTCGATCCCCGTGCCCGCCGACTACGATGGCGAGGGAGCGACCGACCTGGGAGTGTACGTGCCGGCGACGGGCGGCTGGTACATCAGGAACACGACGAGCGGAGCCGTCTCGCACACGGTACTGGGCGGCATCGGCTTCAAGCCGGTGCCGGCCGACTACGACGGCGTCGGCAGGGCCGATATCGCGGTCTACGCGCCGGCCACCTCGCAGTGGCGCATCCTCTCGGCGACGACGGGCACCGAGCGGGACATCACCTACGGCGGCGCCTACGTCGACGTCCCGGTCCCGGGCGACTACAACGGCGACGGTACGACGGACCTGGCCATGTACTGGGCGGTCGGTTCGCAGTTCGGGCTCGACCTCTCGCAGTCGGGCACGAAGCAGACCTGGACGCTGGGCCGGCCGGCCCTCGACGAGCCGGGCGTGGTGCCCGGGAGCTACCTCGTGACCGAGGTTGCCCTGGCCTGGAACGTCACGCCCGCCGCGATCCCCCCGCTGCCCCTGCCCCAGCCCGCGGCGAGGACGACGCCGGCGCCCCCGGCCGCGGCCCGCGTCGCTGCCGCGCCGAGCGTCGCGGTCGCCCCGTCGAGGCCCAGGGGGAACCCCGTGGCACAGGCGATAGAGCCCGGCGTGAAGAGCGTCACGTGAGCGTGGGAAAGTCGGTCGGAGGCGATGTCGCGTGAAAGGTCATCGCCGCCCCTCCGAGCCGGGACGAAATCGCGTCTCGGCGGCCGATTGGAGGAATCGGGCCGGGCCGAGATTCGGCTCAAGGGGCGGCGTTCGATCGTGGTGTTGCGGGGTCGAGGTGCCGCGAAGGGAAGGCTGCGGCTCAGGAGGTCAGGCGGCGGGCGCGGCGGGTGAGCTCGGAGCGGAGGGAGGCGATCAGCTCGAGCGTCGGCGCCAGGTAGGAGACAAGGGTCGGCTGGGCGGCGGCCCAGGTCTCGGCGTCGTCGGTCGGGACGTAGACCACGCGGCCCTGGCGGACCCCGCGCTCGACGACCCCGCGATCGACCAGGTACAGCAGCACGGCCACGCGGCGGGCGAGCGGGGCCTTCGACCAGTAGTCAGACCCGGAGAGGTCGTTCTCCAGGTGCAGGCCGCCGTAGCGCACAGCCTCCTCCACCAGGGCGTCGAGGTGCTCGTCGTTCCGGTGGCGGCGGTAGTGGGCCAGTCGGCCGGTCCACTGTCGGGAGAGATCGCGGACGGATGATGCGGGCACGGGTGAGTCGTCCCTCCGAGGTCAAGGATCGAGCGGGAGCCACGTCCTCCCGATGCTCGTTCCCATTATCATACGCAGCCGGACAGGAAAGCCGACGCAGAATCCGTGAAAAACTCGGAAAGATCGTCGCCTGTCTCCGTTCCGATACTCTCGGGCCCTCCCCGAGCGGCGGCGGCGATTGGCTTTGACAGAGGCGAGAGATATGCCTTATCGTGCGACGGTACGCCCTGTGCTGGCTCGATGGCGCGCCCCACCCCCCTTGATGCCGGCGGCACGCCGGGCCGCGTCCGGCCGATCGATCCTCCACGGATGCAAGCCGCCTCATGTTCTCCCTGATCGCCAAGATCGTCGAGCGGCGGGCCTGGGTGTTCCTGGTGGGCTGGGGGGCGTTCGCGGCGCTCCTGATGGCCGTCTCGCCCAAGCTCGAGTCGGTCAGCCGCGACGATGACGTCAGCTTCTTCCCCCCCGGCTCGCCCACGGTCGTCGGGCAGAAGCTCCTCCAGCGCGGGTTCCCCAACGACGTCTCGAGCTCGCAGGTCGTCGTCATCGCCGAGCGGGCCGACGGCAAGCTGACCCGGGGCGAGAAGGGCGACTTCGCCTTCGTCGACCGCCTCTCGGCGTCGCTCGGCGCCCTGGTCAACGCGAAGGACCCCGACCTGGGCATCCGCCAGGTCCTCGACCACCGCGCGCTCGTGATCGGGCCGCGGCTCGTCAGCACCCCCCGCGACGGGTCGGGCCAGGCGACGCTGGTCGTGGTCCTGCTCAAGGGGACGTACATCGCCAAGCAGTCGCGCCTGGCCGTCGAGAAGATCGTCCAGGCGGTCGAGGCTGTTCGGCCCAACGCCCCCGAGGGGCTGGCCCTCGGCATCACCGGCTCGGCCGCCGTCGGACGCGACATGAACCGGGCCTCGATCGAGAGCATGCATAACACGACGACTGCCACCATCGCGCTGGTCGTCGCCATCCTCCTTATTGTGTATCGCTCGCCCCTGCTCGCGCTGATCCCGCTGGTGACGATCGCCCTGTCGGTCTGGACGTCGCTGATGGGGATCGCCCTGCTGACCCGACTGCCGGGGCTGCACTTCCAGGTCATCAACATCACGAACATCTTCGTGATCGTCGTCCTCTTCGGCGCGGGGACGGATTACTGCCTGTTCCTGATCGCCCGCTATCGCGAAGAATTGGCCCGCGGCCGGAGCCAGGTCTCGGCGCTCCGCGAGGCGATCGAGCAGGTCGGCGGGGCGCTGGTCGCCAGCGCGGGGACGGTCGTCATCGGCCTGGGGATGCTCTGGTTCTCCAGCTTCGCCAAGATCCAGTACACCGGCCCGGCGATCGCGCTGAGCCTGGTGATCGGCCTGGTCGCGTCGCTGACATTGGCCCCCGTCCTGCTCCACTGGCTCCGCGGCGCGGTCTTCTTCCCGTTCAAGCCGCCGCACCACGTCTCGGGTCACGACGTCGAGGAGGATATGCTCGAGCAGTCGCCCATGTCGGGCTTCTGGAGCTGGGTGGCGACGCGCGTGGTCGACAGGCCGGGGATGATCCTGGTCGTCTCGATCCTCGCGCTGACGCCGTTCGCCGTCTTCGGCGCCCGGACGAAGGAGAACTACAGCCAGCTCTCCGACCTGAACCCCGACCAGATGAGCGTCCGCGGCGCGCATATGGTCGAGCGCTACTTCCCCGCCGGAGAGCTCGCCCCGGCGACCGTGCTCGTCGAGCACCCCGGGCTGAATTTCCGCTCCGAGGAGGGCCGCAACGCGATCGACAGGATGAGCCGCATCCTCATACCCTTCCCGAACGTCGCCGAGGTCCGCTCGGTCTCGCAGCCGCTGGGCAAGCCGGCCGATCCGAATGCGAGCTTCCAGCAGCGGATGCTCGAAATCACCGCACGACCCCTGGCCGACCCTCGGTACGTCGGCGTCGCGCCCGCCGACCCGCGCGACAAGGACCACATCACCCGGATCGACGTCGTGTTCCGTTCCGATCCGTTCTCGGACGAGGGGATGACCACGCTCGACCGCGTCCGCCAGGCGGTCTCCGACGCGACGAGGCCCGGCGGCCCGCTTGCCGGCGCGACGACCATCGGCACGGCCGGGTCGACGGCGATGGTCGACGACCTCCGCGACGTCACCACCCGCGACCAGCGGCGGATGTACGTCCTCGTCACCGTGGGCGTCTACGTCATCCTCCTCTTTCTGATCCGCCGCCCGTTCGTCTGTCTGTATTTGATCGCGACGGTTGTCTTTGGTTATCTCGCCTCGCTTGGGATCACCGACCTGGTCTTCCGCGCCATGCACACCGGCCCCGAGCCGTGGGGCGGGCTCGACTGGAAGGTCGGCTTCTTCCTCTTCGTGATCCTCGTGGCGATCGGCGAGGACTACAACATCTTCCTCATGGCCCGCGTGCTCGAGGAGGAGAAGAAGCACGGCCCGATCGAGGGCACGCGGCGGGCCGTGGCGCACACGGGCGGGATCATCAGCTCGTGCGGCCTGATCATGGGCGGCACGCTCGGCTCGATGCTCACCGGCAGCCTCACCGCGCTCCGGGAACTCGGCTTCGCGCTGGGACTCGGCGTCCTGCTCGACACGTTCATCGTCCGGCCGATCCTCGTGCCGGCGTTCGTCGTGCTCTGGCACCGGACGCTCGAACGGATGCGGAAGAGGATGGCCGAGCCCGAGGTCGTCGAGGAGTCGACGGCGCCGGCGCCGTGAGCGACGGTCGGTGGGCGCACGGCGGCAGCTCATAACGCGATCTTCATGCAGCGCGCCCCGATTTCTGAGGCGGGCAAGGGGAGCGCAGCCTATAATCGCCCTGAAGAGCCGGGCCGAGATCGGGCCCGAGATCCACAAAACCTTCCCGATGCCCGACGCCGATGCACGTCCCCTGGAAGATCGACTCGTATTTCTCGGGCTTCCTGCTCGTCGCGACCGCGAACACGATCGCGCTGGTCGGGCTGCTGGCGTCGCGGCGGCTGCTCAGGCGGCTCGACCTGATCTCGCACCACGAGGTCGGCGGGTTCCTTCTGTCGGTCGTGGGGACGATGTACGCGGTGATCCTCGGGCTGATCGTCGTCGACTCGCTGGCGAAGTTCCAGTTCGGCCGACTGACGACCGAGCAGGAATCCAACGCCCTGGCCAACATCGTCCTGCTCTCGCATCAGCTCCCGCCCGATCGGCGCGACCGGGTGCAGGGGCTGGCGATCGCCTACGCCGACCTCGTGAAGACCGCCGAGTGGCCCCTGCTCGACGACGGCAAGTTCAGCCCCGAGGCCCAATCCACCGCCCTCCAACTGATCGACGCCGTCGGCGACTTCGAACCGAAGACCGGGCGCGAGCAGGCGGTGTACGAGGCGGCGCTGGACTCGATCGAGGAGTTCTGGAACAACCGCCGCATCCGGGTCGTGACCGCGACGCATGGCGTCCCCGGCCTCGAGTGGTTCGTCCTCGTCGCCGGCGGCATGATCACCGTGATCTTCACGTTCTTCTTCCGGCTCGATCACCTGCGGATCCAGGTCGCGATGACCTCGCTGGTCGCCACGATCATCGCGCTGAACCTCTACCTGATCCTGATGTTCGGCTACCCGTTCTCGGGCGACGTCAAGGTGAGCTGCGACAGCTTCGACGTCGCCCAGGCGATCATCAGCCACCGCGCGGCCGCCCCGTCGACGGCGATGGCGCGCTGAGCATGCCCCGGCGGCGAGGATGTGCTACGCTCCAGCCAGGCGAACCACATCCCCAGGGGAGGCCATGAAAATCGATTCCTATCTCTCGGGAGTGGTGCTGGTCGTCGCCACGGACATCCTGACGATCCTCGGCCTGGTCGCCGTGCGCCGCGTCCTGCGGTCGACGGGCCATCTCACCGACCACGACGTCGGCGGGTCGCTCTTCCAGGTGGTCGGGACGATGTACGCCGTGATCCTCGGCCTGATCGTGGTCGAGGCGATGGACCGGTTCCACGAGGCGTCGCGGACGACCGCCAGCGAGGCCAGCGCCCTGGCGAACCTCATCATGCTCTCGAACGGACTGCGGCCCGAGGCGCGGGGCCAGATCCAGGCGAGTGCCTCCGAGTATGCCGACCGCGTCGTCGACGACGAGTGGCCGGTCATGGACAAGGGCCAGCACGCCCCCGAGGCACGCTCTGTGGCGGTGCGTCTGATCACCACGGTGACGTCGTTCGAGCCGAAGGGCGAGCGGGAGCAGGCGATCTACGCCGAGATGCTCACCGCGGCCGGCGAGCTCTGGAACTCGCGGCGGCAGCGGACGAGCCGGGGCGTCAACGCCGTCCCCGCGCTCGAGTGGGTCGTGCTGATCGGCGGCGGGGTCATCACCGTCGTCTTCACCTACTTCTTCCGGCTCAACCAGTGGCGGACCCAGCTCGCCATGACGTCGATGGTCTCGACCGTCATCGCGCTCAACATCTACCTCGTGCTCATGTTCGGCTACCCTTACTCGGGGGACCTCAAGGTCAGCCCGGATGGCTTCCTCGTCGCCAAGTCGATCATCGACCATCCGGCCGTGGCGCGCGCGGCGTCTCCCTGAAGGGAACGTGTCGGGTAGGATTCATCCCATGTTGAGCAGACCAGGGACGGGCCTCGTCATTCTCTTACTCGCGGCGTCGCTCGCGCGGGCCCAGGACGCCTCCCGCTCCCGGATCGAGCGCGAGGCCTCGGCGCAGGCCGCGCAGGCCGACAGGCTGTTCAAGGCCGGCCGTTTCGACGCGGCGCTCAAGCTCTACCGTGCCGAGGCCGAATCGCGCAAGGCCCTCGGCGACGCGCGGTACGAGGCCTACGCCCACCGCGGCGTCGGCTGCTGCCTCGAACGGTTGAAGGAAGACGAAGGGGCGATCGACGCCTTCAAGGCGGCGATGGCGATCGACGCAGGCCGCGACGACCCGGGCTTCGCGGGCTACGACGGCCTGCTGACGGCGCAGGCCCAGCTCCGGCTCGGCCGGGCCGCCGACGCGGTCGAGTCGCTGAAGAAGGCGCTGCCGAGGCTGGGACAGGCCGTTGACCGCGACCACGAGTGCGACGCCCGGGTCTGCCTCGTCCAGGGCCGCCTCGCGCTGGGCGAGGCCGCGAGGGCACTCCCGGATGCTGCCCGTGCCCTCGCGCTCACCCGCGAGCTCGACGACCCCCGGCGCCTGGCGAACGCCTGGCTCGCCCTCGGGCTGGTCGATCGCGACCTCGGCCGGCTCGGCCCGGCCCTGATGAGGCTCCAGGATGCCCGGGACGCCTATCGGGACCAATCCCGCGAAGCCGACGACGCCCTGGCCACGCGGCACCTGGCCGACGTCGCCTATCGCCTGGGCGATCGCAGTCGAGCGGCGGCCTTATTCGAAGAGGCGGCGGAGCTGCACGCGAAGCTGAACGACATCGCGTCCGAGGCCGGCGACCGGCTCGATCTCGCCTCCGTCCGCCTTGACCTCGGTGACGCGGCCTCCTCCGCGCGCGAGGCCGAGCGTGCCCGCGACGGCTTCCTCGGGTCCGACGACGAGTCGTCGGCGATCGACGCGTTGGTCGTGCTTGCCAAGGCCCAATCGCTGGCGAAGGACAAGGACGCGCTCGCGACCGCGGCGGCGACGGTCCGCGACGCCCTCGCCCGCTCGGCCCGAGTCCACGCCGATGCCCCGGCCGAGCGAGTCCGGCTGCTGCTCCTCTCGGCTGATCTTGAAAGTCGCCTCGGCCGCAAGGTCGACGTCTCGTCGCGGCTCTCCGAGGCCTCCAAGGTCGCCGAGTCGGCGGACGACCCCCTGCTCCGCTCGGCCGTCACGGAGGCCCGGAAACGCCTCACGCCCTGAGGACCCGTGTGAGGAGCCCCGGGATCCCCGGCCCTCGGTCGCCCCGCGCCGACCGAACCCGAGCGACGCCTTTCGTTCATCTTTGTGCGGCCGCGTGCGGCACGAGGGCGCGGGCCGGTGTGCCAAGCCGAACGGGTGTGGACGAATCGGGATTGGCTTCGTCTCGGCGGCCGGGGATTGGCTTCGTTTCGCAGGCGGGGGATTGGCTTCGTTTCGTCGGACGGCCGGCGGGATTGGCTTCGTTTCGCCGGGAGCAATGGGCGCCTGCGCCCGCGGCCCCGGGACCGGTCCCCGGGGCTTCTCACACACAGTTTGAGCCGGGTCGCGGACGGGGTCGAGGAGGAGCACAAGCCGGTCCGGCGCGACCCCGTCCTGCCGGACGCCCGACCCGAGAGGGTAGCCCCTTGGCCCATCGGCGATCCGGTTCACGGGCCGGTTTCGGCCTCGCCATGGACGGCGGCCTCCGGCCCGGACCCGGGCCGCAATCCGGCGAAGAACCGGGCGTAGCGGGGCTCCAGCGCCTCCGGCGCCCACCGCCGGGCCTCGGCCAGCGCCCGCTGGCGGTGTCCCTCGTCGGAGGCGGCGGTGTCCCAGAGGCGGACGATCGCCTCGACCCAGGGGGCGATCTCCTCGGCCGTCGGGAGGTGCCGCGACTCCGGGGTGAGGTGATCGGGCAAGGGGAGGAGGACGCCGGACCGGCCGAGCGTCTCGGGCAGGGCGCCGCGGTCGCTGGCGACGACCGGGATGCCGTTGAGCATCGCCTCGACGGCCACCAGGCCGAGCGTCTCGCGGAAGACCGAGGGCATCAGGCAGACCCGCGTCACGGACCAGAAGGCGCGGGGGTCGGGGGTCTGGGACATGACGTGGACGGTCCGGTGGCGGCGGAGGTCGAGCCCGCAAGCGAGCAGGTCGGCCTCGGCGCCGCGGCTCTCGACGACAAGGACCGGGATGTCGGGCCGGAGGCGGCCCAGCTCGTCGGCGATCCGGGCGAACGGGTAGAGGCCCTTGCCGGGGCAGGGGTTGACGAACGTCAGGAAGTGCGGGCGGCGGCGAGCGACGCGGACACGCCCCGGGTCGACGGGGTACGGCAGGACCTCGCATCGCTGGCCGATCGAGCGGGCGTACTCGTCGGCGGCGAACCGGGAGGGGACGACGACGGCGTCGGCGTGGGCGAAGGGGGTGCGGTCGGTGTAGAGGAAGTTGTGGAGGGCGAAGACGGTCGCGATCCCCGCGCGGCGGGACCGGGCGAGGATCTCGCGCGTGAGCCGGTCGCCGCCGTAGGTGACGAGGACGTCGGGCCGGAACCGCCGCCGGGTCGCCTCGAAGAGGCGGAGGAACTCGGCCCCCTCGAGCGGGTCGGGCCCGGCGAGCCGACAGAGCGGCCGGCGCAGGACGGTGATCGGGACGCCGCCGACATGCGCGCGGAGGTGGGCCGGATCGCTCGCGTCGATCCCCCCCGCCCCGACGGCCCAGGAGCCCCCCCC
>DASZMJ010000172.1:0-17361 GCA_035551935.1 Isosphaeraceae bacterium | reverse complement strand
GCGGAACCTTCGTGCGATCTCGCGCTGAGAGCCCTCGCCATGATCGACCGCCGCCGCGACCCGCTCGCGAAGATCCTTCGAGTAGGGCCCCATGACAATCTCCTTCGGCTCCGACCTCGGTGGCGTCAGCAATCCGCTCCTCGGGAATCCTTTCCGTCTGCAAGCCGAAAGTAAACCGCTCTAAACAGTTGTGCCTCCGCTTAAACGGTGACAGTCCAACTAAGCTCACTCGAGACTTTGTGTACGCCGGATCGGGCGGGCGATCTCGGCTCCCGGCGCGCCGGCGGACCGGACCGGGGTCACATGCGCCCGCTCGTTGCGGCCTGGTGCCGCAACTGCTCGATCGAGATCTCCTCCAGCAACGGGCCCAGCCGCCCCACCAGCTCGCTCAGCCCGCCGAAAGCCCGGGCGGCATCGTCGAGCTGACCGCCCGCCCCCATCGCCTCGAGCCGCGCGGCCTCTGCCGCTGCCGTCGCCGAGAAAGTCGAGAGCAGCCCACGCAGCCGATGGGCCGCCTCTCGAACGCGTGGCGCCTCATGCCCCTCGACGGCCTCGCGCAACCGCTCCAGGGCGCCGGGGGCGTCGGCGCGGAAGACCTGGATCAGCCCGCGCAAAAGCGTCGGATCGCCGTCGCAGGCCGCCAATAAAGTGACCGGGTCAAGGAGCCCATCGGCCCTCCCGCGCGCCGGAGGCAACGGCTCGGCCGCGGGCAGTCCGGCCAGGAGTCGGTCCATGACGCGGAAGAGCTCGGCGGCACCGATCGGCTTGGCCAGGAAGTCGTCCATCCCGGCCTGGAGGCAGCGATCGCGATCCGTCGGCATCGCACGGGCGGTCAGCGCGATGACCGGCAGGTGCCCGCCCGTGGCCCGTTCCTGCTCCCGCAGGGCCTCGATCACCTGGAACCCGTCGCATCCCGGCATGTGGACGTCCAGGAGCATCAGGTCGTAGTGGTCCTGCTCCAAGAGGGTCAGGGCCGCGCGGCCGTCGCTCGCGACCCGGACCTCGTGCCCCTTGCGGCGTAGCAGGTGCTCGAGATGCTGCTGGTTGAAGGGGTTGTCCTCCGCCGCCAGGATGCGCAGCCGGCGCGCGAGCGTGGCCGTGGTCGGGGCGACGGCATCTCCCGTCGGGATGACTTCCGATCGGCCTACGGCGACATCGGCAGAGTCCGGCCGGGACAGGACCCTGTAGACGATCTCCAGCAGCTCTTCCTGCTGGACCGGCTTCATCGCGTAGGCCGCGATCCCCAGTTCGCGGTAGCGGGCGACGTCGCCGCGGTGGTCCTCGGACGTCAGCAAGATGATGCGGCACTTGGACAGCACGGGGTTCTGGAGGATCCTCTCCGCGACGGCCAGGCCGTCGACGCCGGGCATCCGGACATCCAGCAGCACCAGCGCGAACGGCCGGCCGACGGACACCGCCGTCCACAGCGCGTCCAGGGCCTCCAGGCCGTCCGCGACCGCCGTCGGCTCGGTGCGCCAGGCCCGCAGCCACTCCTCGAGGATCTGGCGGTTGGTCGCGTTGTCGTCGACGACTAGGACGCGCAGGCCGTGCAGGTCGGCCAGCGGTCGTTCCTGGGGGCCGCCCGGCGGATCAGGCTGTAGCCCGAACTCGGCCGAGACGCGGAACGTGCTGCCCCGGCCCGGCTCGCTCTCGACCTCAATCCGGCCGCCCATGAGTGCCACCAGCCGCGACGCGATCGACAGACCCAGCCCGGTCCCCTCGTACCGGCGCGTCGTCGAGTTGTCCACCTGTTCGAAGGCGTGGAAGATCTTCTCCTGCTTCTCGCGCGGGATGCCGATGCCGGTGTCGCTGATCGCGAAGTGCAACACCTGCGACGGTCGAGGTGCGGGCGCCGACGGGTCGGGCCCGGTGGCCGTGGGCGCCGCGCCGGCCTCGACGCAGACGACGACCTCGCCCTGCTCGGTGAACTTGATGGCGTTGCCGACGAGGTTGAGGAGCACCTGCCGCAGTCGGCCGGCGTCGCCGACCAGGGCGTCGGGCACCTCGGGCGGGATGCGGCAAGCCAGCTCCAGCCCCTTGCGGTGGGCGCGGAAGGCCAGGGCCCGGAGGGTCTCGCCCAGGGTTTGCCGCAGGGAGAAGTGGGCCAGGTCGAGCTCGAGCTTGCCGGCCTCGATCTTGGCGAAGTCGAGCAGGTCGTTGATGACCTTCAGCAGGGCGTCAGCCGAGGACTTGACGATCGCCAGGTAGTCGCGCTGCTCGGCGGTCAGGGGGGTGTCGAGGGCGAGCTCGGTCATGCCGAGGATGGCGTTCATGGGGGTGCGGATCTCGTGGCTGACGTTGGCCAGGAACTCGTCCTTGGCCCGGCTCGCCGCCTCCGCCGCCTCCTTGGCCTGCCTCATCGCCTCCTCCGCCCGCTTCAGGTCGGTGATATCGACGGCGCTCATCATAAAGCGAATCGCCCTTCCCTCGGCGTCGCGCACGGCCACGCCGCGCGCGAGCCTCCAGAGGTACGAGCCATCCTTATGCAGGATCCGCCCCTCGGCCTCGAACTCCTCGGTTTGGCCGGACAGGTAGGCGTGCAGGGCGCCTGCCACCCGCTCACGGTCATCGGGGTGCACGCGGGCCATCGTGTCCGCAAAGCGTGTCCCCATCTCGGAACGGTCGTAGCCCCCAACCTGGTCTCCGGCGCTAACCCAGACCCATTGACCATTCTGGAAAACGCCGTCCGGTATGTTCAGTTCGACAATAATGATGTTCGAGCCGCGAAACGCCAGGTCCAGGCGGGCGTTGGCGAGGCGCAACGCCTCTTCCGCCCGCCGCCGCTCAGTGACGTCGCGGAAGTAGACCGACAGGCCCTCGGACGACGGGTAAGCTCGGACCTCGAACCAAGTCTCCAGCGGCGGGTAATACTCCTCCAGGGTGACGGCCCGGCCGGTGGCAAGAGCCTCGTGGTAATTCCGGTCGAACGTCGAGCCGACCGACTCGGGGAACTCGTCCCAGACGACCTTGCCCAGCAACCCGTCCCGCGACCGGCGCAACAGCATCTCGGCCCGGGGGTTGATGTAGGTGAAGCGCCAGTCGCGGTCGAGGGCGTAGAAGGCGTCGGTGATACTCTCCAGGATGCGAGTCACTCGGGCGCCGGCAACCTCGGCGGCCTCCTTGGCCTCCCGACGCTCCGCCTCCAGCCGCTTGCGCTCGGAGATGTCCTGGACGATCGCGATGCAGTAGGCGGGCCGGCCCGCCGCGTCGCGCTGGAGCGAGGCGGTCACCTCGACCCAGACAAGCGAGCCGTCCTTGCGGACGTAGCGCTTCTCCCGCGAGAAGTTGGACAAGGTGCCCCGCATTAGCGAGCCGAACAGCTCGACATTGGCCGCCCGGTCGTCGGGGTGCGTCAGCTCCAGGAAGGTCCTCCCGAGCAGCTCCTCGGGGGTGTAGCCGAGGATGTCGCAAAACGTTCGGTTAAAGCGTAGCCAGCGGCCCTCATGGTTGGTGTGGATGATGCCGACGGCCGCGTTGTCGAACGTCCCGCGGAACCGCTCCTCGCTCTCGCGCAGCGCCTCCTCGGCGTTCAGGCGCTGGAGCACCACGGCCGTCTGGTTGGCGCCCACGGTGAGGAATAAACGGTCCTCTTCGCTGGGAAAGGCCGCCTGCCGCGAACCGGCGGCCAGGATTCCATCTCGTTGGCCGCACCCAATGGGGACGACGACCACGCACACGGTCCCGGGACCGACGGGGTTTGGGACGGTCTGCGCGGTGCCAATCGCGGCACGGTCCAGCCAGGGCGCGAGCACCCGGCCGATGTCCCGGGTCTGGTCGATTGGCGGAGTCCCGCCCGAGGTGCGGGCGACTTCGATCTCAGGCCCGTCCGCCTGCCCGGGCAGGCGGAGATAGACCAGGTCCAGGCGCAGCGTCGAGACGAGCACCTCCGCGAGGCCTTCGGCGACCTGAAGTGGCCGGTCGCCGGCCCAGACTGCGGGGAGCGCCGAGAGGGCGACCAGGTCCCGCATGGTGCGGCGAAGTGCTCGGATATCGTCCGCGCCCTTTTCCACCGCTCACACGGTCCTCTCAGTTCACGCCCACGCCGTCCTGTCCTGCCCGTTCGCGGAGCTCGCGCAGGAACTCGTCGGGAGGCACGTAGAACGGGTTCTCCTGGAGGATGCCGCCGATGATCACCGCCGCATGCACGCGCATCGCGTCCATGATGACGGCGGCGCTGAACTTGGACAGATCGTAGGTGCAGCAGACCGGATCGTCGTACTTGCTGAACATGGTGTTGATTCGGGATTCGTACTCGATGAGGTCGTGGACCCCGGGCCGGTCGAGCAGCGCCCATTCGGTGCCGGCCACGAATCGAGTCAGGGGATACCCCTGCTCCTTCCCATCGAGCAGTTCCCTCTCGAACAGCGAGATCTGCCGGTGCTGGTCGAAGTGTCCGTCTCGCAGGTAGGTCTCCTCCCAGTGGCGGACGACCAGGCGATCCTCGGCCTCGGCCCCGGCCGTATCGATGCCCGCGTCCTGCAAGCGACGCATGTGGTCCTGGCGTCGGTGGCGGTCGATGATGTGAAACGCGCGATCCTCCTGCTCGAGCCCTTCCTTGATATAGGGCAGGAGCACCCGATACTCCTCCTCCTTACTGTGGAAGAAGGCACAGACGTGCCGGGAGCGGCCGAGGACCGAACCGGCCAGCCGGACTTGCTTCGGGTGGCTCATGGTGCGGCTCCTTGATGACGATGCACGTCGCAGGCCGGGCGCCCGGCCCTCCAGAGGCAGTTGCCTACTGCCTGGCAATGATACTCGCATCACGATAGCAAGGGAAGAGGGCGTAATCGCCTTGCAAGACGGGAGAAGCGCCAGCTCGTCCCATTGGGCAGTGTACCTTTCTGAAAAATGGGACGCGGCTCTGGGCGGCCTCTGCGCAGACCCGCGGCCCATGATTCAGAATGCTCCCGTTTTGTAAAGCCACTCACATACCGATCCAGCCGAGCGGCGTGCCGCTCCGGCGCGCCACGCCGCCGACATGGGGCCGTCACGCGGCCCACTCGCCCGGCCGCATCCGATATTCCAGATCCCGGAGGGAGTTCGGGCGACTCCCGCGGGCGCACATCCCGACCTCGTTCCCCCGGTGCGGCCGGGCCCGCGCAATTCTTCGTCTGCGTGTTCGTCGACCCCGAGGCTGGTATGAAAATGACCACCCTGGTACTTTAACGGCAGAGCCATCCCCGGGCCGCCGGCACATCCGGGCGGGCCTCCGGAGCGGCCGGGCAACGGAACATGGCCGGAGACGGGCGCGGGGTGATCGGGTCGGGTGAGCGAGCGGCACCCCCACGAGCGGGCGCGGCCGGTGGCCCGCGCCGAGTGAAGCCCCGAGGTGCGTCATGGCCAGGTTGCTCCTCGTCGACGACGACCCGAACCTGATCTTGAAGCAGGTCCGCCACGTCTTCGACGCGGAGGGCCACGAGGTCGACTCGGCCCGCACCGGCGAGGACGGACTCCGCCTGGCCGCCGCGCGGGAGCCGGACGCGATCCTGCTCGACCTCCGCCTGCCCGACCTCTCAGGTCTGGAGGTCTATCGGCGGCTCCGGCAGCTCGACGCCCGCGTCCCCGTCATCTTCATCACCGCGGCCGACGACGCCGACAGCGCCATCGAGGCGATGAAGCAGGGCGCCTTCGACTACCTGACCAAGCCGCTCGACGCCCAGCAGCTCCGCCGCGTCGTCGGCCAGGCGCTGGAGCTGTCGCGGCTGGCCCGCGAGCCGGCCATACTCGCCGAGGCTTCCCCCGCCGAGGCCCGCGGCGAGGCGATCGTGGGCCGCTGCCCGGCCATGCTCGAGGTCTACAAGGCCATCGGCCGCGTTGCCGCCCAGGAAGTCCCCGTCCTGATCACCGGCGAGAGCGGTACCGGCAAGGAGCTCGTGGCGCGGGCCATCTATCAGCACAGCGCGCGCGCCGCTGCGCCGTTCCTGGCCCTCAACTGCGCCGCCATCCCCGAGCCGCTGCTGGAGAGCGAGCTGTTCGGCCACGAGCGGGGTGCCTTCACCGGCGCCGAGCGGCGGCGAATCGGCAAGTTCGAGCAGGTCAGCGGTGGCACGCTGTTCCTCGACGAGGTCGGCGACATGCCGCTGGCGACCCAGGCCAAGGTCCTGCGGCTCTTGCAGGAGCAGGCCTTCGAGCGGGTCGGCGGCAACGAGACGATCCGGACCGACGTCCGCATCATCGCCGCCACCCACCGCGACATAGAGGCGTGGTCGGAGCAGGGGAAGTACCGCGCCGACCTGTACTTCCGGTTGGGCGTCTTCACCATCCACCTGCCGCCGCTGCGCGATCGGCTCGACGACCTCCCGCTGTTGGTGCAGCACTACGTGCGCCGGTTCAGTCGCGAGCTCGGTAGGGAGACCCGAGAGGTGGCCCCGGAGGCGCTGGAGCGGCTCCGCGCGTACGCCTGGCCGGGCAACATCCGCGAGCTGCAGAGCGTGCTGAAGCAGGCGTTGCTTCGGGCGACCGGGCCGGTGCTGGTCCCGGCGTTCCTGCCCGAGCGCGCCGGCCGTCCGACGTCTGAGTCGGCCGCGGCGGCCGGGGTCGGGTCGCGGCTCGAGGCGCTGATCGAGCAACGGCTGCGAGACGGCGGCAAGGACCTGTATGAGGAGGCGCGTCGGGAGCTCGACCGCTTCTTGCTGCCGCGGGTGCTGCGGGCGACGGGGGGCAAGCAGCTCCAGGCCGCCGGGATCCTCGGGATCGCGCGGCGGACGCTGCGGCTGCGGCTGCGCGAGCTCGGCCTGTCGGTGACGAAGTCGGTCGAGGGGGATGAGGACGACGAGGCGGCCCCCGAATGACTCGTTGATCCTTTTTGCCCCAAACTGGTCACTGCATTCCCAGCGTCCCGGCCGATCGCAGCCCCTGCGCGGCCCGCCCATCGCCCGTCGAACCAGTTCGGACCCTCAGGCCCCCAGAGCTGTCGTCCGCGCCAGAATAACTCTGCCGCGCCGCCGCCCGGGCCGAGATGGGGCTTCTCCGATCTAAATTCATATCAAACTCGATGATGCGACCTGGAGGGCGACACGGGCCCCCAGAGAGAACAGGCCGGAGGGGGTGGCCCGGCGGCGCTCCGGCACGCCGGATGCAATACGACGCGATCGCTCCGACCAGCCCCGCGGGCCCGATCATCCGGGATCCTGAGGGGCGCCGCTGGCCGAGGCGTTCGTCCGGAGCTCTTCACCCGCTCCCCTAGCGACGGTGAATGTCCTACCTCCCGGACGGAAATAGGGCGGCTTGCTCCATCGCGCGGCTCGCTCGACGCCACGGCCCCACGCCGGCCATCGGCGTCGGAAACGACCACATCGAAACATGGTGACGGGACGCCCGCTCCCGGGTCGTCCCCCCATCCGTGCCTTGCTCGGCGAATCGGGACGTGAGGGATGGGACCCATCCCCCACGCCGCGTCGCCCAGGCCCGCCTTTGCGCCGTGTAAGCGATGCCCATCATCGAACCTTGGATCCCATCGGGAGTGCTCGAGAACAGAAGGGAGGTCGGCCGTGGATGCGACGCGGGCGCGGCGGACAAAGGACCGGGCCCGCCAGGCGTGGTACGCACGCCATCGGCAGCGGCGGTTCGCCCGATTCCTCGGATTCGACGACCAGGCCCGGAATGCGGCCGCTCCGCCGCCGGCCGACTCCCGTCGTGCCTCGGCCGCATGATCACGATGGCCTGGGTCATCGCGTGGGCCGGCGCGATTCCAACCCGGACCCTTATCGTCCCTGCCTGATCCGGCGGACCGAAGTGTGAGGGCAGCATGGCCCGCACGCCTCACCGCCCCGGGCCCGCCCGCACGCCGGCCGGGCCGCCGTCGAGGTCGAAGAGCCCCTCCCCGCGCGAGGAGGGGCCGGACCCAACACCGTTAGATGAGGAATGCAAACGTGAGAAAGCAGCGAATCTTCGCCGGCGCGCAGGCCGCCCTCGCCTGCGCGCCGGCCGCGGGGATCCTCCTGGTCCCCGTCCCCAGCTCGGCTCAGGTCGTCGGGCCGCTCCCGCCCATCAGCCAGCCGCCGAACACCGTGCCGCTGACGCCCGTCGAGCAGCTCGGCAAGGACATCGTCTTCGACATCACCCTGTCGAATCCGACCGGCTACGCCTGCTTCACCTGCCACACCCCCCAGACCGGCCACGCCTCGCCGCTCAGCTCGGAGGTCAACGCGATCCTCGGCATCCCCTCGGGCGTCGTCCCCGGCCGGTTCGCCAACCGCAAGCCCATGACGTACGCCGCGACCGCGTTCTGCCCCATCGGCCCCTATTACGACGCGACCCTGGGGGTGTACATCGGCGGCAACTTCTGGGACGGCCGGGTGCCCGACGAGGCGCACCAGGCGGAGCAGCCCTTCATCGACGCCAACGAGATGGCCAACCTCTCGTCCAACGGCGTCCAGGACCCGGTCGCCGGCGGCTATTCGGCGCTCGTCGTCGAGAAGGTCATGAAGCGGCCCTACGCCAAGCTGTTCAAGAAGGTGTACGGCAAGGACGTCTTCAGCAAGTACACGACCGAGCAGCTCTACATGATCGTCACCGACGCGATCGCGGCCTACGAGGCCTCGGCGGAGATCAACCCCTTCAACTCGAAGTGGGACGCCTCGAAGTACGGCACGCCGGCGCAGAGCCTCTACACCCTCTCCGCCTCCGAGGAGCGCGGGCGGATCCTCTACGGGATCGGGCCGAATCCGAACAACAACCCGAACTTCGGCAAGGCCCAGTGCTTCCAGTGCCACACCTCGATGAACCTCACGGACTTGCAGTTCGAGGTCGAGGGCAAGGAGATGTTCACGATGTACTGCTACGCCAACATCGGCGTCCCCAGGAACCCCAACAACCCCTACTACCAGAACACGGACGCCGCCACCAATCCCTTCGGGTACAACCCCCTCGGGACGAAGTACGTCGACTACGGCCTCGGCTCCAACCCCAACCCCGCCCCCGACGGGACCCGGTTCTACGACAAGATCCCGGGCGACATCCTCGAGTTCCGGGGCCTGTTCAAGGCGCCGAGCGTGCGCAACTCGGACATGCGGCCGTACCCGACGTTCGTGCGGGCGTACATGCACAACGGCGTCTTCAAGAGCCTCGAGGAGGTCGTCCACTTCTACAACAAGCGGAACATCGCCGTCGGCCCCAACGGCAACGAGGTGGCCTTCGACCTCAGGACCGGCCCGCCGGCCGGCTACACCCGCCTGTTGCCGCCGCCGGAGGTGCTCGACAACGTGCAGAACGTCGCCGGCCTCACGCCCGCCCAGGCGGCCGCGATGGGGGTCTCCGGGGTGACGGCGACCAACGGCCAGGTGGGCAACCTGCAATTGACCGACTCTCAGGAGGCCGACCTGGTCAACTTCCTCATGATCCTCACCGACGGCTACACCAAGCCCAACCCGGTGAACTTCCCCTGAGGCCCGCTCGGTGTCGGGGCCGGGACGGGGGCTCGGCTCGAGTCCCGGCCCCTCGACCTCGAAGGGCGATGAGTCTGTATCGCCCCTGCTCAGAGACGTCGGCTGACATCCCTGGCGACCCCTCCCTCCCGGAGCCAAACCGTCATGATGCGTTCCCTGTCGTGCCTCTGCATCCTCGCGGGCGCCGTCCTGGCCGTCGCGGCCGGGCCGCAGGCCCCCTCCCCCGAGCCGCAGCAGGGGGAGGCCAAGTCGCAGCCAAAGGACGCGGCCCAGGCACCCCCGCCGCAGGCATTCTCCCCGCACGGGCAGCCGCCGCGGACGGACGCGGAACGGCGCGGCCTCGCGGCCCAGCCGGCACGCGTCGAGTACAGCTACCCCCTCAAGGATGACGAGGCGCGGAGCAAGAGCGTCAAGGCGCTCCAGCAGCTCACGGTGGACCTCCTGGCCCTGCACAACATGTACAAGGAGGCGCACTGGGACCTGAACGGCCCGCTGTTCCTGCCGCTCCACGAGTACTACCAGAAGCAAGCCGACTTCTACCTCGGGCAGGCCGACCTGTTCGCCGAGCGCGTGCTCCAGCTCGGCGCCAGCGTCGATGGCCGCTCCTCCACGATCGCGAGCACGACGAAGCTGGCCGAGCTGCCGGCGGGCTACCTGGCCGACGACCACTCGCTGAAGCTCCTGCTCGATCGCGTCACCGTGCTCCAGAAGGAGGTCTACGACCTGATCCGCGAGGCCGAGGCGGGCGACCCGCCGACGGCGAACAAACTTCAAGACCTGGCGTGCGCGGTGGACCGGGACCTGTGGCAGTTGCGGGCCCACCTGCAGAAGCCGAGCTCGCGGCGGGGCGACCTCCCCTGGGCCAGGCAACAGGCCTACGACGCTCCCGGCCGGTGAACGTCGCCCCCCGGGCGATCGCACGCCGGCGACGGAGCGGTCGGAATCCGTCGGCACCCGTCACCGAGGAGGACCCACGACGAAGGACCGGCGCCGGGAGACACCGACCCCGGTCGCCCGCTCGTCCGCCGAGCCGGGCCCCGCGCCACGACGCCCCGGCCCGCTCGCGTCCCGAGCCGGGTCGCACAGGAAACGACGACGTCGTGCCCCTCGAGCGAGGGGCCGGACCCCCAGATCCCTCATCCCGGGAATACACGCATGAGAAAGCCACGAGTGATCACCGCCGCGCTGCTCGGCCTCGTCGGCACCCTGGCCGGCGTGGCCCTCGTCCTCCCGCCCGCCGCGCACGCGCAGATCGTGGGCGGGCCGCTCCCCCCGGTGCCGACGCCCCCGGACATCATCCCGCTCGAGCCGATCGAGAAGCTCGGGAAGTTCATGCTCTACGACAACACCATGTCGAACCCCGTGGGCTACGCCTGCGCCCAGTGCCACGCCCCGAGCACGGGCCTCAGCACGGGGCTCGAGTCGATCGTCAACCTGAGGGGCGGGCCGCAGCCGGGGGTCGTGCCCGGTCGGTTCGGCCCGCGCAAGCCCATGAGCTACGGCTACGCCGCCTATAGCCCGGAGGGCCCCTACTACGACTCCGAGCATGCCGTCTATATCGGCGGCAACTTCTGGGATGGCCGCGCCTTCGACACCTCCGTCCAGGCCCAGGGCCCCCCGATCAACCCGGACGAGATGAACAACACGGCCGTGGGGACGGCCCCGAACCAGTATCCCCCGCTGCTGGTCGAGAAGCTCATGTACCGCCCCTATACGCCCCTGATCAAGCAGATCTACGGCAAGGACGTCTTCACCAAGTACACGCCGCGGCAGATCTTCGAGATCTGGGGCGAGGCGATCGCCGCGTTCGAGGCGTCGGCCGAGATCTGCCAGTTCAGCTCGAAGTACGACGCCTCCAAGTATGGGGTGCCGGCCCAGCACAAGTACACCCTCACGGCCTCCGAGGAGCGCGGGCGGATCCTCTACGGCGTCGGGCCGAATCCGCACAACAACCCGAAGTTCGGCCAGGCCCAGTGCTTCGCGTGCCACTCGTCGGCGACCCTCCTCGGGGTCCAGGACGAGACGGAGGGGAAGGACACCTTCACGATGTACTGCTACGCCAACATCGGCGTCCCCAAGAACCCGGGCAACCCCTACTACGAGGAGACCGACCCGATCAGCAACCCCCTCGGGTACAACCCGCTCGGGAGGAAGTTCATCGACTGGGGCCTCGGCGGCAACGCCGTCGGCTCGCTCGACGGGACCAAGTTCTTCAACAAGACGCCGGGCGACATCCCCCAGTTCCGGGGCCTCTTCCAGACCCCCACCACCCGCAATGTCGACCAGCGGCCGTACCCGATGTTCGTCAAGGCGTACTTCCACAACGGCTGGGCCAAGAGCCTCGAGGAGGTCGTCCACTTCTACAACAAGCGGAACATCGCCGTGAATGCCCAGGGGCATGAGGTGGCCTTCGACCTCCGCAACGGCCCGCCGGCCGGCTACAACCGGCTGTTCCCGGCGCCCGAGGTCCTCGACAACGTGCAGAACGTCGCCGGCCTGACCCCCTTCCAGGCGGCCGCGATGGGGGTCTCCGGGGTGACGGCGACCAACGGCCAGGTGGGCAACCTCGGCCTGACGGCCTCCGAGGAGGAGGACCTGGTCAACTTCCTGAAGATCCTCAGCGACGGCTACACCAAGCCCAACCCGCCGTTCAGTGATCAGTAATCGGGGCCCCATCGCCCCGCGACGACCGGGGGCCGGGACGCCGGAGGGGCTCCGCGTCCCGGCCGCCCGGGGGCCCGCCGGCCGGAGGACGACGTCATGGCCACCCCGGCGGGCCGCGGCGACGGGCACACCGCACCTGATAGCCCTGCCACCGGGCCCGAGATGACCGGCGTGGCGGCGGGCCACGGATCGCCCGTCGCGACCCGACCTCCGCCGGGCGTCCCCCGGGAAATCCCGCGGGCCTCGGCGATGATCGAGCGAAAGGAGCGGAGCGGATGAGGAAAGCATGCGGCCTGCGATTCCTGACGTTTGCTGGCGTCCTGGCCGTGCTCGGGCCCGTCCCGGGCGCGCGCGCCCAGGACGCGGTCATGCTCGGGCTCGCCCCCGCCGCGCGAGCCGAGGACGAGGCGATCCCCGTCGATCGGTTGCCCGGGGCGGTGGTGCACGCGGCGAAGGCCAGGTTCCCGGGGGCCAAGCTCCTGCAGGCCTCGGCGGCGAACGAGGCCGGGGCCACGGCCTATGCGCTGAAGCTGAAGCACGCCCGCCGCGACCTGGTCGTGACCCTCAAGGGCGACGGCACGGTGGTCCTCGTGGAGACGGCCGTCTCCCGGAAGCAATTGCCGCGGGCGGTCTTCCGGGCCGTCACGCGGCTGTATCCCGACGCCAGCATCACCTCCGCGGGGGCGTTCCGGAAGGGGCCCGAGGTGGGCAAGGCGGCCGACTACTACGAGGTGTACCTCCTGTCCGCCGAGGGGAGGCCGCGCTGGATCCGGATGGACCCCAGGGGACGAGTCCTCGAGGACCCGTTCCGGCGGCTCCGCCGCGCCCGGTCCCGCCCCCCCCTGGCCGGCGCGCCGGGACCCGCGGCCCCGTGACCGTGAAGCACTCGGGTGCCGCGCACGAGGCGGCAGCCCTCGGACGGCCCCGCACCATCGATCGACCCCCGGCCCGCACCCACGCCGACCCCGACCGATGCCGGGGTCGGCAACAACGACGGACACCATCCATGACACAGCCGACGATCCTCAAATGCATCGACGGCCGCCCCCGGACGGGGGGCCCGGCCCATCCCCCGGTCGACCGCGTCGCGCGGGGCCGCGGGGGCATCCTCCGCGCCGACGACGAGGCGCGGGCGCGGCTCCTGGCCGTCGAATTCGACTACGTCCCCCACCCCAGTTTCGACGACCCGGCGGCCCGCGCCGCGATCCTCGGCCCCAGCCCCGAGCCCGCCGACGGCGACGCCCGGCGGCGGCCCGCCGTGCACCATTGCCGCTTCCCGGAGCTGGACGGCCTCTTCGAGGTCCCGCCGCTGACGCCCGAGCAGGAGCGGCACCTGTTCCGCAAGATGAACTACCTCAAGCACCGCGCCGCCCTCCTCCGCGCCCGCATCGACCCGCGGCAGGCCCGGGCCGCAGACCTCGATCGGCTCGAGCGGCTCCACGCGGCCGCCACCGCCGTCAAGGACCGGATCGTCGGCGCCAACCTCCGCCTGGTCGCCTGGGTCGCCCGCCGCCACGCCCGGTCCGCGGGCGAGTTCCTCGAGCGGGTCTCCGACGGCATCGAGGCCCTGCTCCAGGCCGTCGACCGCTTCGACTTCGCGCGGGGCTTCAAGTTCAGCTCCTACGCCGCCGGGGCGATCCGCAACCAGTTCGCCTGGAATGCCCGCGGACAGGCCCGACACCGCGGGCGCCTTGTTACCGGCGTCGACGAGCGGCTCCTGGCGGCGCTCGTCGATCGCGACGGGGAGCCGGAGCGGGAGCGTTCCCAGGCGCGCCGGCGGGAGGCGGTCGAGGGGCTGCTCGAGCGGCTCGACGAGCGCGAGCGGCGGATCGTCGTCGCCCGCTACGGCCTCGACGGCGGCCGCGAGCGGACGCTGCGCGAGCTGGGCGCCGAGCTCGGGATCACCAAGGAGCGGGTCCGCCAGCTCGAGCTCCAGGCCCACCGCAAGCTCCGCGCCCTGGCCGGCCCGCGCGAGCTTGAGCTGATGCCCGCCTGATCGCCCCGGGACCCGACACCCGTGGTTCGTTCGCCTCGCCGAGACACCCGAGCACCCTCGTGGGGAGGTCGTGATGACGCTGCTGGCCCTGGGGGTCGATCACCGCACGGCGCCGCCGGAATTGCGCGAGTCCATCGCGTTCGACGGCCCGCGGTGCGCCCGCGGGCTCGAGGCGCTGGCGGGGCGGTTCCCCGGCACCGAGTTCGCGCTGCTGTCGACCTGCAACCGGGTCGAGCTCTACGCGGCCGCCGAGTCGGCCCCGCCCGACGCCGACGCGTTGGCGTGGTTCCTCGCCCGGTTCCATGACGTGCCGGTCGAGGGCCTGCGTCGGCACCTCGTGGCGCGCCGCGACGCGGCGGCCGTCGAGCACCTCTTCCGCGTCGCCGCCGGCCTGGAGAGCCTGGTCCTGGGCGAGGGCCAGATCCTCGGCCAGGTCCGCGACGCCTATCGGCTCGCCGCCGGGCGCGGGGCCGTCGGCCCGGTCCTGCACCAGGTCTTCCAGCGGGCGCTGCGCGTCGGCAAGCGGGCCCGCGCCGAGACTGGCCTGGGCCGGGGCCGGACCTCGGTCGCCAGCGTCGCCGTCGACGTGGCGCGGGCGGTCTTCGACCGCCTCGACGACAAGGCCGTCCTGGTCATCGGCGCCGGGGTTATGGGCGAGCTGGCCCTGCAGCACCTCGCGGCGCTGCGCCCCGGCGCCCTGCTGCTGGCCAACCGCGACCCGGCGCGGGCCCGGGCGGTGGCCGAACGCCGCGGGGGCCGCGCCGTCGCCTTCGAGCGGCTCGACGACGCTCTCGTCGCGGCCGACGTCGTCGTCAGCGCCACGGCCGCGGCCGGGCCGATCGTGACGGCCGACCGCTACGCGCGGCTGCAGCGGGCCCGGGGCCACCGCCTGGCGCTGATCCTTGACCTGGCCGTGCCGCGCGACTTCGGGGCGGGCGTCGGCGAACTCGATCAGGTCTTGCTCTACAACGTCGACGACCTCCGCGCGCAGGCCGAGCGGAACCTCCGCGCCCGCCACGCGGAGGCCGAGCGCGCCGGGCGGATCGTCGCGGCCGAGGCGGCGGCCTGCCTGGCCGCGCTGTGGCGCCGGCGCGAGGTCGGGGCGCTGCTGCGTCGGCTCGGCGACGCCACCGCCTCCCGCCGCGCGCCGGACCCACTCCTCGCCGCCGAGCCCGACCCAACCCTGGCCGACGCCCCGCGCACGATCCTCCCCGCGCCCTGCGGCGGCTGAACGACCTCCCGCTGCGGCCGCCGAGCGCTTCGGTCAGGGGTCAGATGGCCGAGGGCAGGTCGTTCTTTTCCCCTGCCGTGCCCTCTGTGGCAAACGTCTTCTTCACCAGGTCCGCCAGGGCCCGGATGAACGTGGGGTGATCGTTGACGCTCTCGGCGCGCACCATGGTCAGGCCGAGGTCGCGGCAGGTCTGGGCGGCCTCGATGTCGAGGTCGTAGAGGACCTCGACGTGGTCGGCGACGAAGCCGATCGGGCAGACGACGACGTCGCGGACCCCCTCGGCGTGCAGCGTGCGAAGCTCGTCGTTGATGTCGGGCTCGAGCCAGGGGGTGCGGGGCTCGCCGCTGCGGCTCTGCCAGGCGAGCCGCCAGGGCCGGTCGTCGAGCCGATGCGCGACGGCCTCGCACGCGGCCCGGATCTGGCCGACATACGGCGAGCGATCGGCCACGGCGGTCGGGATGCTGTGCGCCGAGAAGACGAGCGCGGCCGAGTCGCGGCGGTCGGCGGGGATCGTCTCGAACGCGCGACGGACCTGGTCGGCCTGGGCCTCGGCGAAGAGGGGATGGTCGAACCACGGCTCGACGAACTCGACGCGCGGGGCGGCGTCGTCCAGCTCCTCGCACCCCTTGGCGACGGCCTCCCGGTACTTGTCGAAGCTCGGGCCGCTACGATAGGGCGAGAGCACGATCGCGACCGCGCGGCACCGGCCGTCGCGGGCCATGTCGCGGAGGGTCGCGGCGATGGACGGTTCCGCGAACCTCATGCCGACGTAGACCGGCAACGCCGGCCCCTCGGCCTCCAGGATCGCCCGCAGGCCCGACGCCTGCCTCTCGGTCAGTTCGTTCAACGGGCTCCGGCCGCCGATGAGCTCATAGTGATGGACGACCGCCTCGTGTCGCTCCCTCGGCACCGGCAGGCCGCGGAGGATGGTGTCGAGGAACGGCCGCACCTCCCCCATCGACTCGGGGCCGCCGTAGGCCAGCAGCAGAACGCTATCGAGCGGGCTGTCCATGGTCCTTCCACGGTGCTCCGTCGCCGGCGGGCCAACACCCCATTGTAGACGTGCGGGGGGAAGCCGGCGACACCGGAGGGGAGGCCACCGTCGGCCCGGAGGCCCTGACCGCTGATCCACCGGGCCTCGTCGCCCGCCGGGAAGGCCACCACATCGGCGACGTCCCCCGGCTGGCCCAGGCGCCCCGACGCCGGCATCCGGGCTAACCGCTGCTCATCCCGCTCGCCCGTCCCCTGCCAGAGTAGCTCCATGTCGGTCGGGCCGGGACAGACCACGTTGGCCGTGATGTCCCCCGGGATCCAGCTCCTTGGCCAGGGGGTGCGACGACGGCTCGAAGGCCCCCTTGGCGGCCGCACGCGAGTTCGGTGGCACCAAGGCCGTCGTCGAGGACGAGCGGTTGATGATCTGCCCGCCGTCGACTATCCACCGGGCCGACTCCCTGCAAGCGAAGTCCGTCCCCTTCTGCGGACGGCGAAGATCCGGTCCAACTCCACCACGGCGACGTCGGCCACCGACACCCGCAAGCCGGAGCGGCGAAGCAATCGATGTCGCATCGCTCGCCCCTTACATGGCGGATGAACTGGGAAACTCTCGCTGTCAGTTCGCCCCGAGCGCCGTCGGGATCGGCCCCGAGCCCCCGCTCGCCTCGATGGACTGCACCGTGATCCAGCCCGCATCTGGGGAGGCGAGCAGGGCCACGGTGTCGGCGATATCCTCGACCCGGCCGGCCCGGCCCACGGCCGTCATCGCCACGAAGCCTGCTACACCCGCGGGTCCGCCCGCAGCCTGCCGTTCAGGTCGATGGCGATCAGGCCGTGGGCCAGCGTATGGCCCTCGCCCAGCCCACCGGTCGGTGTCCCGAAGGTTCCGCCGCCCGGGCGATGCCCGAGCCGCCGAGCAGGAGTTCCCTCGCCCGCCCGACAGGCGGGCAGCCTAAGGCGTCCGGCAGTAAATGCTATACCTACGATTTATTCTTCACCGGCTTGATGGTGATGTCGTACTTGGGGAGGGTGATCGAGCGTTGCAGGCGGGCCTCGTAGCGCTTCATCTCTTGGGCGGCGACCCGGACACC
>DASZMJ010000171.1:0-11000 GCA_035551935.1 Isosphaeraceae bacterium | reverse complement strand
GCGGAACCTTCGTGCGATCTCGCGCTGAGAGCCCTCGCCATGATCGACCGCCGCCGCGACCCGCTCGCGAAGATCCTTCGAGTAGGGCCCCATGACAATCTCCTTCGGCTCCGACCTCGGTGGCGTCAGCAATCCGCTCCTTGGGAATCCTTTCCGTCTGCAAGCCGAAAGTAAACCGCTCTAAGGGTCGAGCGGATGGCCGGCGGCGACGACGCGCCGGCGCGATCCGCGAGCCGACACCGCAGAAACCGCCCCCTTTGAGTGAGGTCGCCGATCATGTCCAAGTCCACGACCCCGCTGACGCCCGCCCAGCTCGCCGCCCGCCAGGCGAACGCGAAGAACTCCACCGGCCCCCGCACCGACGAGGGCAAGGCCAGAGCCGCCAAGAACGCGCTCTTGCACGGCCTCTGCTCCTTGGCGCCGGTCCTGCCGGGCGAAGATCCCGTCGAATTTGAACAATTGTTGGCCAGATGGATCAAAGAGCAGCAGCCGGCGACCGAAGAGGAACGCAACCTCGTCTTCAACCTGTGCTGCGCCACCGTCGCGATGGGACGGGTGCGCAAGGCCGACGCCGCCGCGGCGGCGACCCGCATCCGCCAGGCCGGCGAGGCGTTCGACGCGGGGCGCGCCCAGAGCCTCACGGAGACGACCGCGCTCGTCGGCCGCGGCCGGCAGGACCTGATCGTGCCCCTGCTGGCCCGCGCCGACGGGGTGCGTTGGCTGATCGCCAGGTGGGAGGAGATGGACGAGCAGCTCACCGGCAGCGGCCACCTCTGCCCCGAGTGGCGCGAGCGGATGCTGACGATGCTCGGCCGCGCCCCCGGCGACCTCGACGACGAGCGCGCCCGCGTGGTGCATGGCCTGGGCATGGCGCTGGATGTGGCCTGCGACGCGCACCTCAAGACCCACGCCCGGTACACCGAGAAGGGCATCGCGATCGACGCCGATCGGCCGATGGAGCGGCTCCGCGCGATCATCGCCCAGGAATGGGAGGCGCTGGCCTCGCTGCTGCCGGAGCTGGAGGCCGAGGAGGCCGAGCAGCGGCGACAGGTGTTGGACGCCGCGGCGGTCGACGTCAGCGACGACGGCATGCGGCGGCACCGCTACCTGCAAGACCACCAGCGCAGCTTCCGCCAGCTCTCGACGGCGCTGATCGCGTGCAAGAACGCGCGGCTGAAGCTCTACGGCCGCATCCTCTCCAGCAGCGAGAACGAGCCCGCCTGGACCCCTCCCGAGCCCACCCCGCCGGCCCCCGAGACGCTGCCACGGAACGAACCGAAGGACGATGCAACCTACGATTACGTAATGGTCTTGGACGAAATACCCTCGCCCCCGACGCCCCGGCCGGCGTCCTCGGTGGTCATCGGCGTGGCGCCGACGACCGCGACGGCCCCGCCGCGGCGCTTCTGAGGCCCGTTTCCGGGCCCCGGAACACCGCTTCCCATCGACAAAGACTGATCCGAAGGGGTCGGCGGCGATCGGGGTGCGTGGCGGGCCGGGGTGGGGGGCGGGTCAGGCGGGGAGACTTCGCAAGCCCCCTGCACCCCGAATCGTCGTGATTGACAACGCGGTAATGGTCTGCCTATCGTCGGACGGAGGAAGGCCGGCGCCGGGGGGCGTCGGCCGTCGTCGATCATGGACCTGCACGAGCGTCGCGAGCCGACTATGACCGTCCGAACCCGGTTCGCCCCGAGCCCAACGGGCTTCCTGCACATCGGCGGGGTGAGGACCGCCCTGTTCAACTGGCTGCTGGCGCGACACCACGGCGGCCAGTTCCTGCTCCGGATCGACGACACCGACCAGCAACGGCACGTCGAGGAGGCCGTCAAGCTCATCCTCGACGGCTTCCGCTGGATCGGCATGGACTGGGACGAGGGGCCTGAGGTCGGCGGCCCGCACGGGCCGTACTTCCAGTCGGAGCGTCGTGCGAAGTACACCGAGGCCGCGGCGAGGCTCGTCGCCTCGGGGCACGTCTATCGCGACTACAGCACCGAGCCGGAACGCGCCGCCGAAAAGGCCGCCGCCGAGAAGGCCAAACGGGCCTATCGCTTCCGAGGCAACCCGCCGACGGCCGAGGAGATCGCCCGATTCGACGCCGAGGGGCGGCCCTATGCCCTCCGATTCCGCGTGCCGATCGAGCGGACGCTGGTCTTGATTGACTTGATTAAAGGTCGAGTCGAGCAACGGACCGACGAGGTCGGCGACTTCGTGATCATCCGGCCGGACGGCAGCCCGTTGTATAACTTCGCGAGCGTCGTCGACGACGCGGACATGAGGATCACCCACGTCGTCCGCGCCGAGGAGCACCTCTCCAATACGTTCCCGCAACTGCTCGTCTTCGAGGCCCTGGGGATCGAGCCGCCGGCCTTCGCGCACGTGCCGTTCGTCGCGGCGCCGAACTCGCGAAAGAAGCTCTCGAAGCGCGACGGCGCCGTCGGGCTCGACCACTACATCGGCCTCGGCTACCTGCCCGACGCGATGATGAATTATCTCGCGCGGCTCGGCTGGAGCTTCGACGGCGAGCAGGAGCTCTTCGCCCGCGCCGAGCTGATCGAGAAGTTCTCGCTGGGACGCGTCAACAGCTCCCCCGCCAGCCACGACCCGGACAAGCTCTTCTGGATCGAGGGGGAGTGGATGAAGAACCTCTCGATCGACGCGAAGGTCGAGGGGTGCTTGCCGTTCCTCGAGCGCGACGGCCTCGTCGCGCAACCGATCGACGATGCGACGCGGGCGCGGATCGTCGCGGTGATCGAGGCGCTGGGCGACCGGCTCAAGGTCTTCGCCGACATCCTCAAGCTCGGCCGCTACTTCTTCACCGAGTCGCTCGATTACGACGCCGACGCCGTCAAGAAGCGGCTCCGCAAGGACGGCGTGCCCGACCTCCTCCGCGGCCTCGACGCGACCCTCGCCGCCGTCGAGCCGTTCGACCTGGCGACGTTGGAGAAGGCCGTCCACGACCATGCCGAGGCCCGCCAGTTGCCGATGGGCCAGGTCGTCAACCCCCTGCGCGTCGCCGTCACCGGCCAGGGGGTCGGCCCCGGCCTCTACGACTGCCTCGCCATCCTCGGCCGCGACACCTGCCGCGCCCGGATCGCGCAGACGCTCGCGATGCTCGACGGCACCCCGTAGGATCGAGTCCCATCGACCGTCTCCCGTAGGGCGTGTGGAACACGCCATTCCTCGCCCGTGATCGAAGACGGCGTGTTTCCCACGCCCTACATGCGGTCGGGAGGGCGTCATGGCCCGTCGTCGCAAACCCGAACTCAAGCGCCCGGTCGGCCGGTATCGGAAGACGTACGCGCTGGGCGTCATCGGCTTGATCGCGACGCTGCTCGTGATCGCGGCGTGGCAGTCGCGATCGGATGTGATCCACGTCCGGCTTGTGAACAGGTCGGGGGTCACGCTGAATGACCTCTGGGTCGAGCAGGGCGACCGGCACGCCGAGGCGAAGAAGTGGGGCCCGGACCAGGCGATCGCGCTCGACGTGAAGCCGAGGGTCGTGGTGCCGGTCATGGTCCGCTTCGCCAGCCCGAACGGGGACATCTTCGTCTCGCAGTACCGCATGTGGGGCCAGCCCGAGGTCCCGTTGCCCGGCGACTCGTACGTCATCACCGTCTACGGCGTCGGCAAGGACCCCGCGGGAGTCAACACGATCGAGGTCGTGCCCGAGGTCGTCAAGGACGAGAGCCCGTTGCGACGGGTGCGGTGGCTGTTCGGTTGGTAGGCGGGAGGGACGACGATGGCCCGACGGCGGCGGATTGCGGTCGGTATCGCGGCCACGATCGCAGTCACGGCGATCATCGGCGCCTGGGAGATTATCGGGGCCGGACGGGGGACGATCCCCTTGAAGATCGTGAATCGGTCGGGCGGTGCCCTGAACGGCCTCCGGTTCGAAGCGGGTCCTTCGCGGGGTCGATTCGAACGGATTGAGCCCGATGGCCAAGTTGTCGTCCCGGTCCGTCTCATGAAGGACTTGGCCGTACTCATCCGTTGCAACAGGCCCGGCGGCGGGGCCCTCGCGGGGAGCTCGACGGAGTCGTTTCGACCGTCGAACGAGGACTATGATGTCATGGGTGTCAACGCGATCATCTACGAGGATTACGTCAGCTTCATCTACGAGCTCAAGCGTCGCGAGGAAGACACGTCATTCTGGGCCAGGCTCTGGCGGCGATTCCAGGTGGTCCCGGCGAAGCGGCCTGCTCGACGTCGATGACCGTCGAGACGACTGGCGGATCGTCGCCGGAACTTGGTACAACGGTCCGGGCGCAGCATGCCCGGTCGGAAACACGAACCTCGTCGAATGTCGCGGAGGAGTGTGCGGATGCCCCTGCTCGTCGTCGGCTCGATCGCCTTGGACTCCGTCGAGACCCCGCACGGGGTCGTCCACGACGCCCTCGGGGGCTCGGCGACGTACTTCTCGTACGCGGCCAGCTTCTTCACGCCGGTCCGGCTCGTCGGCGTCGTCGGCGAGGACTTCCCGGCGTCGCACCGGGAATTGCTCGAGTCGCGCAAGGTCGACACCGCGGGCCTCGTCGTCGAGAAGGGGGGCAAGACGTTCCGGTGGAGGGGTAAATATGAAGGCGATATGAACATGGCCGAGACGCTCGAGGTCCACCTCAACGTCCTCGGCACGTTCGACCCGGACCTGCCGCCGGGGTTCGCCGAGTCGCCCTTCCTCTTCCTGGCCAACGGCAGCCCGTCGATGCAGCGCAAGGTGCTCAAGCAGGCCACCCACCGCAGGCTCGCCGTCGCCGACACGATGAACTTCTGGATCGAGACCCAGCGCGACGAGCTGTATGAGCTGCTCCGCGAGGTCGACGGCCTGGTGCTCAACGACGGCGAGGCGCGGCTCTTGACCGACGAGGTCAACCTCGTCCGCGCCGGCTGGAAGGTGCTCGACCTGGGTCCGCGGTTCGTCATCATCAAGAAGGGGGAGCACGGGGCGATGTTCCTCGGCCGCGACGAGGCGTTCGTCATGCCCGCGTTCCCGCTCGGCGACGTCGTCGACCCCACCGGCGCCGGCGACAGCTTCGCCGGCGGCTTCATGGGCTACCTCGCCTCCCACGGCAAGGCCGACCCGGCCAGCCTCAAGCGCGCGATGGCCTACGGCACCGTCGTCGCCAGCTTCAACGTCGAGGACTTCAGCCTCCGACGCTTCCAGCGCACCGACCGCGCCGAGATCGACCGCCGCCTCGAGACCTATCGGGCCATGATGAGCTTTTAAAGTCGAGCCGGGCTCGCGATGCCGATCTACCAGCTCGACGACCGGCACGTCTTCCCGCCCCCGGGCCACGCCGAGCCGAGCGGCCTGCTGGCCGTCGGCGGCGACCTGGAGCCCGCGCGGCTGCTCCGCGCGTACGCGATGGGCATCTTCCCCTGGTTCGAGGAGGGGGAGCCGATCCTCTGGTGGTCGCCCGACCCGCGCCTGATCCTCGAACCGGCAGCACTGCACGTCTCGCGGAGCCTCCACCGGACCCTGCGGCGTGGCCGGTTCACGACCCGACTCGACACGGCCTTCCCTGCCGTCATCCACGCTTGTGCGACGACGCCACGACGGGGACAATGCGGTACGTGGATCACGCAGCAGATGGAGATGGCCTATAATCGACTGTACGAGCTGGGCTTCGCCCATTGCGCCGAGGCGTGGGCGGGGGACGAGCTCGTCGGCGGGATCTATGGCATCGCCCTGGGCGGCTGCTTCTTCGGCGAGTCGATGTTCTCGACGCGCGACGACGCCTCGAAGGTGGCGATGGTCGTCCTGGCCGGGGCACTCCAGGCCCGCGGCATCGGCCTGATCGACTGCCAGGTAACAAGCAGCCATCTGCTCAGTCTGGGCGCCCGCGAGGTCGCCCGCCGCGAGTTCCTCCGCCGGCTCGATGAGGCCCTCCGCCTGCCGACGGCCCGCGGGCGCTGGAGCGCGGGCTGAGCAACCGGCCTTTTTTGGCGACAAACTTGCTGACACGACGACGATTGTTGTGGTATGGTCACACGCACGCTCTCCGTGCGTATAGAGGCACGCACGGTTGGGAGCCGGCCGCGATGGAGGGGCTGGAGAGTGTCGCGTTCTGCGTCGTCGCGGCGGCCCTCTACGGGGTCGCACACGACCAGATCACCACCCGGGTCTGCGTCGAGTCTTGACTTTGGCACACCCAAGAATCATCGCGAGCGAGTCGCCGACGGCCCTCGGCTTGCTCTGGGGGATTATCGCGACGTGGTGGGTCGGGCTCGGCCTCGGCCTGCCATTGGCGGCGATCGCCCGACTCAGTCCCTCGCCGAAGGCTCGATGTGCGATCGGTGGTCGTGCCGATCGCGGGCGTCCTGCTCGGCATGGCGACGGTCGCGACCGTCGCCGGGATCGCGGGATATCGGGTCGCGCAACGCTATCCCGGCCTCATCACGTTCCCGGGGCTGGACCTTCCCCCCGGGCGCGAACCCCCCTTCGTCGCGGTCGCGGCGGCCCACGCCGCGTCCTACGCCTCGGGTTTCCTCGGCGGCCTCCTGGTCTGGGGCTGGGCCCTCTCGCGTCGCCTGACGGCGCGGCCCGGCCCCGTCGCAAAGTAGAAGATCCGGGGGTGGGACGAGTCTCCCCCACCACGATGAACGGTTTCTTATTTGCACGGATAGGGTCATGATGACCAAAATGCCTGTGATCCTGAGCGAGCGAGAGCGGCACCGCGTGGAGTCGGGGACGTTGCGCCAGGACTTCATGGCGTCCGCGACAGTGGGCTGGCTGCGCACGGTCGTGCACGCCGCGCGGCCGTCGGCGCGGCGGCTCAACCGACGCTGCGGCCGGCCGGGCTCGTTCCTCTGCGCCGGCGGCGTGCAGGTGACGCTCGGTCGCGATGCCCGCGTCGAGGCGCCCCGTCTGACCTGCGTGATCGGGGCGCGGGTGCTGGGGGGCCTGGTGCCGCGGTCGGCGACGACGGTCATCAACGTCGCCGACGGCGCGACGCTGGCGCTCGACGGCGTGACGATCGGCCGGGGCAGCCGCATCGGCGTCAACGCCGGCGCCCGGCTGGAGATCGGCCCGTCGACCGCCTTGACCGATAGTTGCTGGGTCGCGGCCAGCCGGTCGATCGTCATCGGCCGCGACTGCGCGATCTCCTGGAACGTGACGATCTTCGACGACGACGGCCACGGCGCCGGCCCGCCCCCCTACTCGGCGCCGGTCGTCATCGGCGACCGGGTCTGGATCGGCTGCAACGCCACGATCCTCAAGGGGGTCACGATCGGCCCCGGCTCCATCGTCGCCGCCGGCGCCGTCGTGACCCGCTCCTGCCCGCCCCGGTCGATGATCGCCGGCATCCCCGCCCGCGTCATCCGCCACGACGTCGAATGGACCGACGCCCATCGAATCGTGCGCGACAGCACTCTATGAAGAAGTGCTGAGTGCCGAGTGCTGAGTGAAAGCCGGCCCGATCCTCGTCGAGCCTCGGACTTCACTCAGCACTCGGCACTCGTTACTTAGCACTTCTTCCGTCGTCGGAGGACGACGACCGCGCCGAGGCCGAGAAGGGCCAGCGAGGCCGGCTCGGGGACGGCCTTGATGCCGACGAAGCCGTGCTGGTTGCCGTTGGGGTCGATGTAGAAGCCGGTGATCGTCCCGGCGTTGCTGATGCCCGTGATCTGGGTGATCGACACGCCGCCGCCCGTCACGGCGTTCGGGTCGTCGAGGAACGTGTAGGTATGCGTGGCCAGGTCGTAGAGGAAGCCGTGCTGGCTCCCGTCGGTCGTCTGATAGTAGCCGACCGCCGTGCCGTGGTCGTTGAGGCCGAGGAACTGGGTGAGGACGAGGTTGGCGACGTTCGGGTCGGCCAGGAGGGTGAAGCTCCCGGCGGTCGCGTCGTAGAAGAAGCCGTGTTGGTGGACGCCGTCGGTCGAGTAGAAGCCGATGACCTGGTTCGCGTTGTTGACGCCCTGGGCGTTGGTCACCGTGGCGTTGGCGACCGGGTTGAGCAGGGTGAACTTGCCATTGGCGTAGTAGAAGCCCGGCGTGTTCCCGGACACGCTGTCGACGTACTGGCCGACGATCGAGCCCTTGTCGCTGATGCCGAAGGCGACCTCGGACATGGTCGTGCCGGGGCTGGCCGGCGGCAGGTCGGTCTGGACGTTGTTGAAGAACGTGATCGCGTTGGTGCCGTCGGTCCCCACGACCTGGCCGACCGTGTTGAGGCCGTTGGCCATCGGGGCCGTGCCGACGAGTGGAACCGTCGTGAAGTGGTTCGTCAGCGCCCCGTTGGTGATCGTGAAGGCGTCGGTGAAGTTCGTGACGGCGCCGGCGGCGTCCATCGAGAAGCCGACGAGCTGCCCGGAATTGCTGATGCCGTTGATCGTCGTGTTCGTGGAGCCGGTGTAGTCGACGTCGTAGAACTTATAGTCGGCGCGGGACGGTGGGCACAGCAGGGTGGCCGCCATCAGGGCAGCCGTCGCGGCGAGGCTTCGTCGAGCTCCGGTCGTCATCGTCCCTCCTCGGAAATCGGTCGCGGGTGCACTCGAGGCCGGCCACGCGCCGGCCCTCGCCCGTTGGGGGACGGCGGGCGGGCATGAGCATATCCCATGGATCTCCTGGCCATCGACACCGAATCCGGACGCGATGTTGCCAGGAATCAACATCAACGCGACCATGCCGGCTGGCGCGATCACGCGGGCCGCCGTCGCGGACGGGCCGGTTTTTTCCTGCGAATCCGTGCCCTCCGGGGCCGATCTCAAGGGGCGATGTTCCCGGGGATCTCGACCGAGGAGGGTGCGATGGAGCGTCGCCGACGGCCGGCCCTGCGACCCGTGGTTGTGAGCCTGGAAGGTCGTGAACTCCTCTCGGGCATCATTGCGACCCTCCATGGCCGCCTGCATCATGCCCCGCTCGCTCGGATCGCGGCCGCGGCCCAGCAGCCGGCCTCCGGAACCTCGTCGGTCTCCGCCGCCGCGAGTTCCTCCGCTTCGGGATCGGGCTTCGAGGCGATCACCGGCACCCCGATCTCCGTGACGTACCAGGGACAACAGCCGACCCCCTTCCAGGTCAAGCGCGAGCAGTTCCGGGCGGTATTCTCCGGCCCGTACCAGACCGGCCTGCCCCTGTTCCTCGATCAGTCGAGTCGGACGGTGATCGACGGCATCGGCACCTCGACCTACTTCCTCCACGGCAGCCTTCAGTTGATCGTCGTCACCTACAAAGATGCCCCGCCGCCGAACCTGACGTACGGCACGAATCAGCCGCTCCAAGGGATGGCGACCCTGATCGACAAGAACCAGAACTCCTCGGGCTACCTTGCCGTCGACCTCCAAGGGGACCGCACCGGCCTCGACTCGGCCGGCCGGCCGACGCAGGTGACCTTCAATTTCTTCCCGTTCGGAGGCTCGGGCAGCTTCACCGCCGGCATCTTCTCGCTCGCCTCTGGGAGCGGGACCGTGTCGATCCAGTACCACCCCAGCGGCACGACCCGCCCCGGCCTCACCAGCCAGGGGACCGCCACGGTTGTCTTCCGGGGCACGATCTTCACCCCGCAGACGGTCTTCCCGCTGGCCAACTCCGGCTTGCAGGCCTCGCATCACAAGGTCTGACCCGATTCCTGTGTCTCCCGCCGCGCGGGCGGACCCGCTCGAACTCTCCGACGGCCCGAGGACGGCGATGGGCAAGGACCACGGCCGAACCACGAGGTCAACGGCGATCCACTTCCGCCCGGCGGTCGAACGGGCGGAAGCGCGCGAGCTACCCTCGGGCATCATCGCCTCCATCAGCAATCGGGCCCCGGCCATCCATGGCGCCGTCCATGTTTCCCAATCGGCATCGCCACCGACGAGCGGCAACGGGTTCCTCAACAATCCCGGCAGCCCGCTCCTGGGCCAGGGGACCCCGACGCCGGCCGAGCTGGCCCGCGAGAACTTCCACGCCTATTTCCGGGGCCCCTACTCGATCGGCCCCGGCCGGTTCAGCGACCAGGCCCAGACCCTCTTCATCCGTGGCGTCGGCAGCTCGAACTTCTTCTTCCACGGCAACATCGTCATGGCCGTCGTCACCCCCACCAATCCCGACGCGCCGCCGTTCGGCACCGCGGTCCTGAACGACAAGAACATCAACTCCTCCGGCGTCCTCGGCCTCGATTTCACCGCCACCGCCGTCGACTCCGCCGGCCGCGCCACCCAGCTGACCTTCACCCAGGACCCGAACATCTACTCCGGCACCTTCTTCGTCGATTCGGCGATCGCCACCGCGACCGTCCGCTATCAGCCCACCTCGGCCCACGGCGGGATCGCCACCGTCGTCTTCCAGGGTCGCATCTACACCAGCGGCCTGGCCTTCCCCCTCCGCAACTCCGACCTCGTCACCCGCGGCGGCCGGCTGGGCTGATACCTCTGGCCGAGGAGTACGCCCCCCGGACGGCCCGCGAGCGGAGCCTGGTCGCCACCATCCTCCTGGCCGAGCGCGAGCTGCGCCAGCTCGACAAGGTCTCGCAGCGGACCGCCGCGCCGTGCGACTCGGCCGCCTTCACCCGGTCGTTCCACTCGGCCCTCAACGGCAAGGACCAGGCCAACACGGCCTTCGACCGCCTCCGCGCCCCGGCCGACGTCGCCGCCGCGCCCGCGAAGAAGGCGAAGGCCGCCAAAGGCGAACCCGAGCCGAAGCCGAAGCCGGCGTCCGAGCCGCTGTTCCCCAACGAGCGGCGGATCCGCGACACGCCGTACCAGGTCGGCGACATCACCCGCCTGATCCGCGACCGCTGGCCCGAGGCGGACATCCTGGCGGCCCGCCCGAGCCTGACCGCCGCCGACATCCAGTACTGCCGCGACGAGATGATCAAGGGGCCCTTCCGCGACGGCATGCCCCATTCTCCCTGGGACAAGCTGCCCAAGGCCGGGTCGACGCTGGCGCTCTTGATCGCCTTCGTGCTCGGCCTGCTCCTCCTGGTAGCAGGCACGCTCCGCGTGCCGTCCGCCTCTTCCCGTAGCAGGCACGCTCCGCGTGCCGTCCGCCCGAACACAAAGCTCTTGGGTCAGGGCGGACG
>DASZMJ010000170.1:0-6473 GCA_035551935.1 Isosphaeraceae bacterium | reverse complement strand
CCCCCCCCCCCCCCCACGCCCGGTCATGAGGCCGATGGCGGTTTCCCCGACGCCTATCAATGAAGCCCGAAGGGCCACGGCGCCGGCGTTGCGAGGGAGGCAGTGCGTGGGCCGGTCCGTTGCGCGACGACATCGATGGCGAGAACCCCCGATTCTACCCCGATGATCCATCTCCTCCGCCTCGTCCTGGCCCGGAATCTCGTCCACATGTTCGAGGGGATCACGTTCGGCGAGTGGGTCGAGCTGCTGAAGGCGGAGCGGTTCCGCGTCGACCCGTCGTGCTGGCCGAGGGCGGCATGGATCACGGCGATGAGCCTCCGGAACTCGGTCGTCTCCCGGGCCGTCGAGCGGCGGTTCGGCGCGGCGATCGAGGCGACGAAGGTCGAGGCGCCGGTGTTCGTGCTGGGGCACTTCCGGAGCGGGACGACGCACCTGCAAGAGCTGCTGGCGCTCGACCCGAGGTTCGCCGTGCCGACCCGGTTCCAGACGTTCAACCCCCGGACGTTCCTCGGCGCGAGCAGGTGGTCCAAGGCGGTCGTCGAGTCGTTCATGCTGCCCCGGCGGGTCCAGGAGGACGAGGTCGCCTACATGGTCCTGACGCGGCTCTCGCCCTATATGGACTGGTGCTTCCCGAGGAGCCGGTCCGGGTACGGCCACACCCTCACGTTCCGGGGCGCCCGGCCCGAGGAGGTCGCCGCGTGGTCGGCGGCGGTCGTCCGGTTCCTGAAGTCGGTGACGCTCCAGGCGGGCCGGCGCTTGGTCCTCAAGTCCCCCCCGCACACGGGCCGGGCGCGGCTGCTGCTGGAGGCCTTCCCCGACGCCCGGTTCGTCCACATCCGCCGCGACCCGTACGCCGTCTTCGCCTCGACGATGACGCTGCTCCGCCACACCCGGCCGGTCTTCCGCCTCCAGCGCGGGCCGCGGGCGATCGACGTGGAGGCCGTCCTGCGGACGTACACCGAGATGTACGACGCCTACTTCGACGACCGCGCGGCCATCCCGCCCGGCCAGCTCGTCGAGGTCGCCTACGAGGACCTCGAGCGCGACCCCGTCGGCCAGGTCCGCGCGATCTACGAAGGGCTCTCCCTCGGCGACTTCGAGCCCGTCCGCCCGACCCTGGAGCGATACCTCGCGTCGATCGCCGGCTTCGAGAAGAACCGGCACCGGCCCCTCGACGACGCGACGAGGAGGCGGGTCGCCGAGGCGTGGTCCCGCTGCTTCGAGGCCTGGGGCTACCCGCGCTGAGCGGGCCTGATCAGGAGGGCCCCTCCTGCTTCGACCCCGCCGGGGACGTGCCCAGAGGCTCGACGGCGGTGACGTGCAGGAGCGAGCAGATCTTGAACGACGCCGGCACACCGTCTCTCGTCTCGTCGACGCCGACGAGCAGGTCGGTCCGCGTCAGCAGGGCCATCTCGGGATGGCGGACGTCGTACGACTGGCCGCTCGACAAGACGAGCCGGAACGGCTGGAAGGGTCGTCGGGTCAGGAGTTCGCGGAAGGTTTGTACGGTGATGATTGGGATTGTAACGCCCGCCGCGACGGCCGGGCAAGCGGCGCGACGAGGCGCCGTCGGGGCGTGGCGACCGCTACGATCGGCGCGCGCGATCCAGGCAACTTAAAAGGCCCACGGCCCGGGATTTCGGTCGGGGGCGAGTGGGCCGCCCGGGAGCGCGGCGACGATATAAGCGGCGGTCGGACCCGTCGCCCGGGTCCGCGGCAGGAGCCGTGGCCGGGCGATCGGGTCGTGTCCGCGGGATGCGTCGTGGCCGAGCCCGGCCCAGGCGTCCGCGGGGCGGATCGGCGGCGCGGGGGCCTTCGGGCCGCTTCGCCTCCGGGAGGCCCCGGCGGTCCAGGGCCGGCAGTCGCGCCGGTTGCGAAGGGTCGAGCGATCGTCCCGGAGCCGTCGGCGACGGGGAGGAAACAGGAAGTGAAGATCGTCACGACCCGCTTCGGGCCGATCGAGGCCAGGGAGTCGGACCTGATCCGGATCCCCGAGGGCCTGGTCGGGTTCCGGGGCCTGACTCAGTTCGTCCAGTGGCCCGACCCGGTGACGGCGGGCCTGTCGTGGTTGCAGAGCGTGACCGCGCCGGAGGTGGCCTTCGCGCTGGTGGCCCCGCCGCTGGCCGTCGGCGACTACCGGATCGAGCTCCGGCCGGGCGACCGGGCGGCGCTGGAGCTGGACGACGAGCGGCAGGCGCTCGTCTTCGTGATCCTCAACCGCGGCGACGGGGGGGGCCTGACGGTCAACCTCCAGGGGCCGCTGGTGTTCAACCCGGTGCGTCGGCTCGGCCGACAGCTGGTGCTGACCTCCAGCCGCTACGCGGTGCGGTATCCCCTGGACGGCCCGGCCGCGGCGCCGGCCCTGCTGCCGGGTCCGTCGCCCTTGCGGGCGACGGCCTAGCCGAGCGGGACCGGACCGAGCGGATCGGCGCGGGCCGCCCCAGGCGGCTCATCCCATCCCGCAGTCGTAACCCGTCCGTCGTGGTCCACCGAGAGCCCGGGCTGCGCGGCCACGGACGGTCGCGTCTCTCGTAGGCAGGAGGAAGGAGCCCCAGCGATGCTAGTCCTGTCCCGACACCGCGACGAAAGCATCATCATCGGCGATGACATCGTCATCACCGTGGTGGATATCCGGGGCGACAAGGTCCGATTGGGGATCGCGGCCCCCATCGAGATCTCCGTGCACCGCCAGGAGGTGTACGAGGCCATCCAGCGCGAGAACCGGCAGGCGAGCCGCCTGGACCCCCAGGAGGCCCGCCAGCTCGACCGCGTCACCCCCCCTCCCGTGCGTCGCGACCTGCGTCGCCCGCGCGCCGAGGGGGTCTGATCCCAGGCGGTCGCCTCGCCGCCGGACGGGCATGGGGCCCGAACCCCACGCCCCGAAACCCACACCCTCGAGCCCGCCCCGCCGGCCGGGCGCCCCACGATCCTCGGGGGTGTCCGGCCGGCTTCGTCTCGTCTCATCGCCGCGCCGGCCCGGGCGCGAGGAAGCTGTCGGCGGGCCGCCCCGGCCCGGCGATCCCACCAGAAAACTGTCGGCCGATCGGATCAATCGACCTTGATGAAGAATGGCTTGACCTCGTCCGACGGCGGCGACGGCCAGTCCTCGGCCGCGGGGCCCTCGGCTGGGGATGGCTCCGGCGCCGGCTCGGCCCTCGGCTTGGTTGGGCGGTCCTTGGTGTCTTCCGAGGGGGTGGGGAAGTCGTGCTCGTGCTTGGCGCGGGCGGCGGCCAGCTCGGAGGGGGAGGCCACGTCGTCGGCGCCGAGGTAGACCTTGACCTTGTAGCCGGCCAGCGAGAGCCGGTCGTTCGGCAGGAGGGCCGCCCAGCGGATCCGCTGGCCGTTGACCTTCGTGCCGTTGGTCGTCGCCAGGTCGCGGACGACCAGCAGGCCGTCGGTCCGCACGATCACGCAGTGCCGCTTCGAGAGCGCGGAGTGGTCGATCGTCACGTCGCAGTCGTCGCGACGGCCGACGACCGTCACGTCCCGGACGATCGGGATCGGCGGATCGCCGTTGGAGGGCACGAGTTCGGACTTCATCGGGCGGTCGACCCCGGACCTGGAGGCGAGAGGTGTCTCCCCCCCACTCTAGCAGCGGTCCGGGGGCCCGGCAAGCAAGGTCGCCGCCCAGACCCGCCGGCGCGGTCGCCTTGCCATTCTCGTGCCATTTCGGCGACGGCCCGTGAGTTGCTATAATGGTTCAATCAGCGATCGCCAACCGGTGTGAGCGGCGCGAAAACGACCCCCCGCGTTTGACCTTTCGCCGCCGGCCGGTCGTAATGACGGTGGAGGCTGGACGTCCAACCCCCGCGGCGCCCCACGCTCCTCTCCGGCGGAGACCCTCGACATGATTCGCCCAACCTGGCGGCTCGTCGGCTCTTGGCTCGTCGTCGCCCTCGCGCCGCCCTCGGCGTGGGCCCAGGATCCCGGCCCCGCGCCCGAGCCGCCGGCCGCCGCCCCCCGGGCCGACGCGGCCGCGGAGAAGGACAAGGACGACGCGCCCAACCTCGCCCTGCTCGACGACAACAAAGGGCCGGTCCGACCCCTGGCCGAGGGGCCGCTCCACGAGGCGTTCCTCTCGCCCATGAAGGACGGCGAGCCGATCCACGCCGACAAGGAGCCCCCGCGGCCGATCATCGAGCGCCCCGGCGTCGACCGGCCCGGCGACGACGCCCGCTGGATCGAGGGCTACTGGCAGTGGGACCCCGGCCGCAAGGATTACGTCTGGGTCACCGGTACCTGGCGCGTCCCGCCGCCGGGCAAGTTCTGGGTCGACGGCTACTGGAAGCGCGACGACAAGGGCTGGTACCGCGTCCCCGGCTTCTGGAGCGACCGCCAGGTCGACCGGATCGACTGGCGCAAGGAAGGCCCGCCCGACGACCACCCCACCGACGACCCCGGCCCCGCCCCGGGCGACGGCAAGGGGTACTTCTACCTCCCCGGCCACTACGAGCCCGACGGCGACGGCGTCGTCTGGAAGAAGGGCTTCTGGGCCAAGGCCCAGGAAGGCTGGGCCTGGGTCCCCGCCCAGTGGGTCAAGCAGCCGCAGGGCTGGGCCTTCCAGCAAGGCTACTGGGACCGCGTCCTCGAGGACCGCGGCACCCTCTTCGCCCCCGCCGAGGTCGCCGATAAGGGCGCGCAGGCCCAGGGCAACCTCGAGTACCAGCCGGTCCAGCAGATCTCCCCGCTGAGCTACGGCCGCCTCTACGGCGCCTTCGGCCGGCCGAACACCTATTACGACGGCTACCCCGGCTGCTACTACGACCCGAACACCGGCCAGTACTACGCCTACGCCAACTACGGCACCATCGGCCTCTACACCGGCTACCTCGACTACCCCTATTACGGCGGGTCGTACGGCTATCCCTACTACGTCCAGCCCTATGCCGGCTACGGATATGGCGGGTACGGGTACGGCGGCTACGGCGGCGGCTACGGCGGCTACGGCGGCGGCTACGGGTACGGCGGCTACGGCCTCGGCGGGTTCGGCCTCGGCAGGTTGTTCGGCCTCGGCGGCTACGGGCTCGGCTATGGCGGGTTCGGCCCGTCGCTGCTGGGCCTCGGCCTCGGGTTCGGCTACCCGGGCTTCGGGTTCGGCTACCCGTTCTATGGCGGCTACGGCTATCCGTTCTTCGGCGGCTACGGCTATCCTGGCTTCGGCGGCTTCGGCTTCGGCGGCTTCGGAGGCTTCGGCTACGGGCTGGGCTACGGCGGCTTCGGGTTCCCGTTCTTCGGCGGCTTCGGGTTCCCGTTCTTCGGCGGCTACGGCCTCGGCTATCGCTACCCGTTCGGCGGCAACACGTTCATCAACAACGGCACGATCAACCGCTTCGTCAACAACGGGACGATCAATAACTTCAACAACCGTGGAAATATCGGCAACTTCCGCGGCAACGGCGGCCTGGCTAACCGGGGCGGGATGAACCATCCCGGCGGCATGGGGTCGATGGCGGGCATGAACGGCCATCACCTTGCGGGCATGAACGGCCATCACGGGGTGGCGGCGCCGCCGTCGTCGTCGGCCTTCGGCAGCCCGTTCCACAACGGCGGCCAGGCCAACCGCGGCTCGACGGGCCTGGGTGGGTCGCACTGGTCGCCGGGCCACAACGGCGGCCACTTCAACCAAATGCAGCACACCGCCGCCCGCCCCAACTACGCCACGGCGAGCCACATCTCCCCCGGCGGCGCCAATCATCTCGGCGGCGCGAGCGGGATCAACCACCTGGGGAATGCCGGGACGGCCGGCCATCTGGGCGGCGCCGGCGGGATCAATCATCTCGGTGCGGCCGGCGGGGTCAATCATCTCGGGGGCGTCGGCATGGCCGGCCGGCCGGGAGGCGTCGGCGCGGCGAATCATCTCGGCGGCGTCGGTGGAGTCAACCATCTGGGAGGCGCCGGCGGGGTCAATCATCTGGGCGCGGCTGGCCTCGGCGGAGTGAATCATCTCGGGGGCGGTGCCGTGGCCCGACCGGGAGGCGCCCTGGGCGCCGCGGGATTCGGCGGCATGAACCATGTCGGCGCGGCCGGCCTGGGCGGGGCGACCCACCTGGGCGGCGCCGGGGCGGCTCACCTGGGTGGCGCCGGCGGGCTGGGAGGAGGCTTCGCGCCGGCACACGTCGGCGGCCTCGGCGGCGGCTTCGCACCGGCACACGTCGGTAGCCTCGGTGGCGGGTTCGCGCCGGCGCATGTCGGCGGGTTCGGCGGCGGCTTCGCGCCGGCGCACGTCGGCGGGTTCGGTGGGGGTTTCGCGCCGGCACACGTCGGCGGTATGGGCGGCGGCTTCGGCGGTGCCCACATGGGCGGCGGCTTCGGCGGCGCCCACATGGGAGGCTTCGGCGGCGGCCACATGGGAGGCATGGGCGGGATGGGCGGCGGCCACATGGGAGGCATGGGCGGCGGTCATCACTGAGCCCGGCTCAGGGCTCGAACATAGATCATCCCCGATCGGCCACGCCCGCGACCTGTCCCAAAGG
>DASZMJ010000169.1:0-7771 GCA_035551935.1 Isosphaeraceae bacterium | reverse complement strand
TGAATATATTTAAGTATTCAATACCGCATTCCGAAAACCGCAATCCTCAGGTCGTGTAGTCTGCATTCAGTCGCACGTACTCGGCGGTGAGGTCGCAGGTCCAGAACCGGGCCTTGGCGGGCCCGCGGCCGAGGGCGAGGCGGATCTGGACGTCGCGCTCGGAGCGGAGCCGGCCCGAGACGGCGGCGTCGTCGAAGGGTAGCGGGACGCCGCCGCGATAGAGGGGGACGCCGTCGAGCCAGAGCGACAGCTCGGACTCCTCGAACGGGACCCCCGCGTAGCCGGCCGCGGAGACGATCCGGCCCCAGTTCGGGTCGGCGCCGTGGATCGCGGTCTTGACCAGCGGGCTGTCGGCCACCGCCCTGGCGATCGCCCGCGCCTCGGCGACGTCGGCGCAGCCCTCGACCTCGATCGTGATCAGGTGCGTCGCCCCCTCGCCGTCCTCGGGGATCATGCGGGCGAGGTCGGCGCAGCAGTCGCGGACGAGGTGTTTGAAAACATCAAGATCCTTACCGTTGAGGGCCGGCCGGTCGACGCCGCCGGAGGCGAGCAGCAAGACCGTGTCATTCGTGCTCATGTGGCCTTCGACGGAGATGCAGTTGAACGAGTCGTCGACCGCGTCGCGCAGGATCGCCTGGAGATCCGCCGGGCCGACGCGGGCGTCGGTCAGGAGGAAGCCGAGCATCGTGGCCATGTTCGGGCCGATCATCGCGGCCCCCTTGGCCATCCCGAGGAGGTTCACGGCCGCGCCGGCGACCTCGACGCTCCGGGCGACGAGCTTGGGATGGGTGTCGGTCGTCAGGATCGCGCCGGCGGCGGCCCGGAACGCCCCCTCGCCGGCCGCAGCCGCGTCGAGCGCGCGCGCCAGGCCCGCCTCGACCTTCTCCATCGGCAGTTGATGGCCGATGACGCCCGTGGATGCGACGAGCACCTGCCCCGGCTCGCAGCCGATCACCTCGGCGGCCCGCGTCGCCGTCCGGCGGGCGTCCGCGAGCCCCTGGGCGCCCGTCGCGGCGTTCGCGTTGCCCGAGTTGACGACGACCGCCCGGGCCTTCGTCGACGGCAACAGCGCCCGGTCCCACTGCACCGGCGCCGCGGCGATCCGGTTCGTCGTGAACACCCCCGCCGCCGCGCAGTCCCCGTCGGCCACCAGGACCGCCAGGTCCGGCGCCCCCGACTCCTTGATCCCCGCCCGCACCCCCGCCGCGCGGAAGCCCGCCGGGATCGGCAGCGGCTCGCCGGCCGGCAAATGATCGGTGATGGATTGTGAAATCATTATTTTATTGTATTTTAATAATAGAATCGATGGGCCGGGACCGATCCTACTGCGCCGTGTATCCGCCGTCGACGAAGATCGTCGCCCCGGTGACATAGCTCGACGCGTCGGAGGCGAGGAAGACGGCGACGGGGCCGAGCTCGGCGGGGTCGCCCCAGCGGCCCAAGGGGATGCGCGACTCCCAGTCGGCGCGGACCTGGGGGTTGTCGAGCAGCGGGAGGTTCATCTCGGTGGCGAACGGGCCGGGGCAGATGGCGTTGACGGTGATCCCGTCGAGGGCCCACTCCAGCGCGAGGGTCTTCGTGAGGAGGGTCAGGCCCCCCTTGCTCGACGCATACGGCGTGCGGCCGGGGAGGCTGACCTCGCCGAGCATGCTGGAGAGGTTGATCACCCGGCCCCACTTGTGCTGCCGCATCGCCCCGACGACGGCGCGGCAGCAGAGCCAGGGCCCCTTGAGGTTGGTGGCGAGGACGGCGTCCCACTCGGCCTCCTCGAGCTGCTCGATCGGCCTACGGATGTTGATGCCGGCGTTGTTCACGAGGATGTCGACACGGCCGAAGGTGTCGAGGGTTCGCGCGACCATGTCGTCGACCTCGGCGGCGCGGGTGACGTCGACGGCCAGCCCGAGGGCCTTGGCGCCGGTCGACCGGCCCAGCGCCGCGGCGGCCGACTCGGCGGCGTCGACCTTGCGGGCGGTGATCGCGACGGCGGCGCCGGCCTCGGCCAACGCCTCGGCGATCGAGCGGCCGAGCCCGCGCGTGCCGCCGGTGACGAGCGCGACGCGGTTGTCGAGGCGGAAACGGTCGAGCACGCTCATCGGACCCGCTCCTTCGCCGCCAGGTCGGCCGCCTTCTCGGCCGCGCGTGCGGCCTGGGGCGTGCCGGGGTAGTCGCGCACCAGTTCGCGGAAGTAGGCCCGCGCCGCCGTCGGGTGGCCGTCCTTGGCCAACGCCTCGCCCTGTCTCAACAGCGAAGTCGCCTTCTTCGATGGGTCGGCCAGGGCAACGGGCGCGGGGGCCTTGGCCGGCGCGGCCTTCCTGGCGTGCCGTCGCGCGGGCCGCGCGATCGGCGCGGGCGCCTCGTCGGCGGGTCGATCGGCCATCGCGACGGCCGTCGGGAGCTGACGTGGGGCGACGATGCCGCCGTAGGTCGGCGTGTAGCCGCGGGCGACGAACATCGAGTCCATCATCGCCATCGGCCCGCCGACCATCACCGCCGCGCCGCCGACGTTGTTGCCGCCGGCCGCCCCGACTCCGACCCCTCCAACTCCGACTCCACCGCCGCCCCCGCCCCCGCCCGCTCCCGCCCCGCCACCACCGCCGAGGCCGCCCAGCGCCCCGGGACCGCCGGGCCCGCCGCCGACGGCGGCCGGCTCGGGGACGACGGAGAAGCTGTCGAAGGCGAAGAACTGCGGGGTGAGGCTCAGCCGGACGTAACGCCGATCCGCGGAGACGACCGGCAGGACCGGCAGGACGACCCCGTCGGGCGCCGGCGCAGGGATCGGCAGGAAGCCGACCCCGAACTGGGCCAGGGCCCTCGACTCGCCGCCGAGCAGCGCGACGCATCCGGCCGCCGCCGTCAGGATCGCCGTCGTTCGCCTCGTCATCGCACCGCCCTCCTCCGAGCCGGTCGCCGGGCCCCCGGGCCCGTGTCCGCATTATGCCGCGGACTCGGCCGCGGCGGCTAGGGGGGTACCCCCACCGCGGCGCCCGGGGTCGCCGACCCTCCCGGAAACGTCGATCATTCGAACTCGATGGGTTGTTGTTCGTAGAGTTTTACATAACTTTCATAACGACCTTCGTGGATCATGCCGAAGTGGACGGCGTCCTTCACGGCGCAGCCGGACTCGTGGGTGTGCGAGCAGTCGGGGAAGCGGCAGAGCGGGATGAAGGGGCGGAACTCGACGAAGTAGCCCTCGAGCTCGCCGGGCTCGACGTCCCAGAGCTCGAACTGGCGGAGGCCGGGCGTGTCGACGACGTAGCCGCCGGAGTCGAGCCGGATCAGCTCGGCGAGCGTCGTCGTGTGCTTGCCCTTGGAGGTCCAGTCCGAGACCTCGCGGACGCGGAGGTTCAACCCCGGCTGGATCGCGTTGAGGAGCGAGCTCTTGCCCACGCCGCTCTGCCCCGAGAAGGCCGTCGACCCGCGCGCCAGGACGGCCCGGAGGCGCTCGACCCCGCGGCCGTCGGCCGCCGAGGTGGGGAGGACCTCGTAGCCGAGCTGGGTGTACAGGCCGATGACCCACTGGTAGTCGGCCAGGTCCACCAGGTCGGCCTTGTTCAGGACGATGATCGGTCGGACCCCCCCCTTCTCGGCCGAGATCAGGTAGCGGTCTACCAGGGGGAGCTTCAGGCCGGGGGCCTCCAGGGCGGAGACGATGAGGATCTGGTCGACGTTCGAGACCAGGACGTGCTCGCGATGGCGATACCCTCGGGTGACGACTCCCTTGCGCGCCTCGACCTTCTCGATCAGGCCCTCGTCCCCCCCGCCGGGCCGGAACCAGACGCGGTCGCCGACGGCGACCACATTGCGGCCGTCGATGGCCAGGGTCTTCAGGAGCCTCCGGACGGCGCAGCGGAAGCGCCGGCGGTCGTCGGTCTCGACGACCGAGTCATGCCCGTGGATCTTGATCACCCGGCCCGTCCGGCACTCCGACAGGTCCACCGCCAGGTTCGCCGACGGGTCCTCGGCGTCGTTCGCGCCCGACTCGCCAACCTCCTGCATGACGGTCCGGTGCCGGGAGAGCTCGCCCTTGGCGCGGACCCGCTCGCCTGCCGCCGGCTCGCCCTTCTTGCCGAGCTCGCCGCGGTCATACTGCCTCGTCAGGTCGTTGTCGCGGGTCCTCTTCTGCCGGTTCTTCTTGAGCGCGACCCGCACCTTCTTCTTCTTCGCCACGGTCGGCCACACCTTCCCGTTCCGCCCATCGCCGCGCCTTGGATCAAGGACCATTACTCCCAACTCGGCCCCGCCCTGTCAATCGTCGCCTGCGGCGATCGGGGCCGCGCGTCGGAGTCTTCGGTTCGTTCCGAGAGCGGGGGCCAGGGGTCCTTCGGTTCGTTCCGCGCCGGCCCGTGGCGACGACAAGGTTTTCCCAGGGTCTCCAGTGCCCCGTTCGGTTCGTTCCGAATCCGCGCCTCGGGGCGGCAAAGACGGCCCAATGCCCCCAAGGCCCCGTTCGGGCGACCAGACCGACGCGCTCCACGCATAATTGAAGGGGCTGGTATATGTTCGGCCAGAGTACCGGCCGACGGCCTTGGCGTCGGGGAAGCGGTGCGGGTCGTCGAAGGCGGCCACGGCCTCCGCCGTGCGGCCGCCGCCCCCTTCGGGCCTTCGCTCACCAGCGGACGAAGGGGATCAGGACGCCGCCAGTCGTATTGACCACACCGACATCGTTGGCGTAGCTCGGCATGATGCCCACGGCACCGGGCCGGGCTCGTTGCGCCTGGCCCTCATCCTCGCCGGCCAGGCGCCACCCCGAGCAGGCGATCGATCTGCTGGTGTTACGACGGCGACCGGTGCAAGCGAGGGGTCGATGGGGCGACGATGGGATCCTGGGATCGATGACGAGCGGAAGTCAAGGGCGCGGGTTGCTCCGCCGGCCATCCGGCGGGCCCGCGATCCTCCCGCCGGGGATCCGCTCGTGGTGCCCGGCCGTAGCCTCGCCGACGACCAGCCGGCCCTACGCACCTCCGGTGCCCAGTCGCGACAGGAGCTCTGCCGTGTGCGTGGCGAACCGGCCGGTGAAGTGGTCGATCTGGAGCCGGCAGGAGAAGCCCGGGGCGACCACGGCGGCCTCGGGTCCGTCCCCGCGCAAGGCCGGGAAGAGGCGCTGCTCGCCGACGAGCCGCGACACCTCGTAATGTTCCACCTCGTAGCCGAACGACCCGGCCAGGCCGCAGCAGCCCGCGTCCAGGTCCACCACCTCCGCGCCCGGGACGCGACGCAGCAGCCGCAACGTCGGCCCCATGCCCACGAGGGCACGCTGGTGGCAGTGGCCCTGCACCAGGATCCGTCGCGGGCCCTCGACGAACCCCAGCCGGCGGGGCCGGTCGGCGATCCCCTCCGCCTCGGCCAGTGCCGACTCCAGGGCCTCCTCGAACGTCAGGCACGACTCCGCGACGGCCTCGGCCCGGCGACGGGCCTCGGCCCGGCGACGGGCCTCGGCCCGCAGCAGGGCCGGGTAGTCGTCCTTGATGGTCAGCAGGCAACTCGGCTCGCACGCGACGATCCTCCATCCCCGGTCGGCCCACGCCACGAGGCGGTCGACGTTGTGCCTTGCGAGCTCGACGGCCCGGTCCAGGAGGCCGTTCGAGATCAGCGGACGGCCGCAGCAGCGCAGGTCGCGGGGGCCGAGTGCGACGCGGCAGCCCGCCCGCCGGAAGAGCGCCACGGCCGCCTCGCCGAGGTCCGGCTCGTAGTAGTTCGCGAAGGTGTCGGGAATCAGCAGGATGCCCGGCGAGGGGTCATCGGGCACTTCCCCCGCCAGGAAGGGAGCCAGGCGCCGGGCGAGCGTCTTCCCCGCGAAGGCGGGGGGCAAGCGGCGGTGGTCGATCCCCAGGAGGGCCTCGCCCAGCCGCCGCCCGGCGCGTCCCCGCATCGCCCAGTTGGAGACGGGCGCCAGCCGGCAGCCCCAGCGGCCCAGGCCGGCGACGTGGCCGAACACCCGGTTTCGCAAGGGCAGGCCGTGCTCGCGATGATAGCGGTGCAGGACCTCCGCCTTGAGCCGGGCCATGTCCACGTTGGTGGGGCACTCGGCCTTGCACGCCTTGCACTCGAGGCACAAGTCGAGCACCTCGCGCGCGGCCGGGTCGGCCAGTCCGCTCAGGCCCGCCTGGCCCGTGATCGCCAGCCGCAGCACGTTGGCCCGGCCGCGGGTGCTGTCCCGTTCGTCGCGGGTGGCTTGATAAGAGGGGCACATCGTCCCCGTGCGCGTCTTGCGGCACTCGCCGACCCCGGCGCACAGCTCGGCGGCGCGGGCCAGCCCGCCGTCGGCCGAGAAGTCGAAGAGCGTCGAGACCTCCGGCGTGGCGTAGCCGGCCCCATACCGGAGGTTCGTCGCCAGGGGCGGGGCATCGACGATCTTGCCGGGGTTCAGCAGGCCCAGCGGGTCGAAGGTCCGCTTCAGCTCGCGGAAGGCCCGATACAGGACCGGGCCGTACAGCCGCTCCTGGAACGGGCTGCGCACCAGGCCGTCGCCGTGCTCGCCCGACAGCGCGCCGCCGTACTTGAGCACCAGATCGGCGACCTCCGCGGCGATCGCCTCGAACCGGCGGACCCCCGCCTCGGACTTCATGTCGATCACCGGGCGGACGTGCAGGCAGCCGACCGAGGCGTGGGCGTACACCCCGGCCCTGGTCCCATGGCGGGCGATGATCCGGAGGAACTCGGCGATGTAGTCGCGCAGGTGCTCCGGGGCGACGGCCGTGTCCTCGACGAACGAGATCGCCTTGGCGTCCCCCTTCTCGGCCATCGACAGGCCCAGGGCCAGGGTGCGGAGCTTCCAGATCCGGGCCTGGGCGGCCGGGTCGGTCACGCGCAGCAGGTGGTCGCCGAGCCCCCGATCGCGGAGGTCGGCCTCGAGCGCGCCGAGCCTCGGGGGCAGCTCGTCGGGGCCCTCGCCGTAGAGCTCGACCAGGAGGATCGCGCCGGGGTCGCTGCGGAGGAAGTCGCGCAGGCGGGCGGCCTCCGGGTTCAGCTTCGTGCTGTCGAGCACGTAGCGGTCGACCACCTCGACCGCCGCCGGCCGGTGGGCCAGGATCGCCGGGGTGGCCGCCAGCGCGTCGAGCAACTCGGCGAACTCGATGACGAGCGTGGCCCGGGCCCGGGGCAGTTCGACCAGGCGGAGTGTGGCCTCGACGACCACGCCAAGCGTGCCCTCCGAGCCGACGAACAGGTGGGCCAGGTTGAAGGCCGCGCCGGCCCGGAAGGAGTCGAGGTTATACCCCCCGACGCGGCGGAGGATCTTCGGGTAGCGCCGCTCGATCTCCTCGGCGTGCTCGGCGGCCAGCCGCCGGACCGCGCGATAGCATGCCCCCTCGAGCCCCTCCCGGGCGCACTTGGCCCCAAGCCCCGGCCCGTCCAGCGGGCCGCAGCGGATGACGCTCCCGTCGGCCAGGACGACCTTCAGCTCGAGCACGTGGTCGATCGTCTTGCCGTAGATCACCGAGCGGGCGCCGGAGGAGTTGTTGGCGACCATTCCGCCGATCGTGGCCCGGTTGGCCGTCGAGATGTCGGGGGCGAACTGGAGCCCCATCGGCCGGAGCGCGGCGTTCAGGCCGTCGAGCACGCATCCCGGTTGGACGCGGGCCCGTCGTGTCGCCGCGTCGACCTCGAGCACGCGATTGAGGTGCTTCGAAGCGTCGAGGATCACCCCGGGCCCGATCGACTGGCCCGCCTGCGACGTGCCGCCGCCCCGGGCCGTCAGCGGCACCCGGAACCTCACGCACTCCCGGACCACGGCCACGACGTCGGCCTCCGTCCGGGGCAGGACCACGCCCGC
>DASZMJ010000168.1:0-22482 GCA_035551935.1 Isosphaeraceae bacterium | reverse complement strand
GCGCGATCGGCCTGCGCGATCAGAGCGACCCTGCGCCCCTCGGCCAGAGTGGACTCGGAGTCGGCCGCCCGAAGCTCGGCCGCCGCGTGCTCCGACGCCCCCCGCAACAGGGCCAGACGCCTGGGGTGGGTGTAGCGGTCGTACTGCTCCACCCTGGCCTTGGCGGCCTTGTCGGCCTCCTCGGCGACCATCAACTGGTCTTTCATGGCCACGACGTTGCCGACCTCGTACTTGCCCACCTCGTCCTTCTTCTCGAAGAGGTGCTGGGCGAAGTGGTAGCGCTCGGTGGCGCGATTGAGCGATTCGTGGGCGCGCTCGGAATCCCGCGACACCTTGGCCCGTTCGAGCGCGTCGCCGGCCTCGTTGAACTCACGGAGGTCGATGGCGGCGGCGTCGGCCCTGGCCTTGGCGTCGAGCGCCGCGGCGCGGGCGCGGTCGAGGTCGATGAGGGCGCGGTCGAGCGCCTCGTGGGACGCCTCGGCCTCGTCGAGCCGGGCGTTGGCCTCGTTGGCGAGCTTGTCGAGCCGGGCCCGGGCGTCGTCCCGGGCCGGGGCCCGAGGCTCACCCTTCGCCCCCTGGGCCCTCGCCGACGGCCCGAACCGGGGCGCGAGCAACGCCCCCGCGATGACGACGGCCGACAGTCCCAACCACAACGCGATCCGGTGGCGCATGGGTCTCGCCCCCCTTAAACGAACAGCGAACCGTTCCGGCCCTTGCCTCTTAGTATAAAGCGATGTCTGGACCGGCGATCTCCCCTTGTCGGCGGCCGCCGTTGGGGGGATCATGAAAAGGGAGGGCGGACGGCAAGACCGCCCGGCGAGGGCCCGGCTGTCGCCTATTACTATTGCCGGGCGCGGGGGCCGACGGCCTCGGAGACCACCACGAACCGATGGGCGTCGGACCGATCGAGCTGATGGCCAAGGCGCGCTCCGGGCAGACCGAGGCCCTCGGGGAGCTCTGTGCCTTGTACCGCAACTACCTGCGGATGGTGGTGCGGACCGGCCTCGGGCCGCGGCTCCGCGAGCGGGTCGAGTTGTCCGACGTGGTCCAGGAGGCGCTCGTCGAGGTCGTCCGCCAGTTCCCGCAGTTCACCGGCCAGACCGAGGCGGCGCTGGTCGGCTGGCTCCGGCGGCTGGTCGGCCAGAAGCTCGCGGACCTCGGCCGTTATCACAGCCGCGTCAAGCGTGGGGCCGGCGGCTCGCCGGTCCCCCTGGACGCCCCCTGGGAGGGTGCGCCGCACTCCGACTCGGCCGCGGGGGCCGGCGCCCGCCTCCTCGACGTACTCGCCCTGAGCCAGACCAGCCCGAGCGAGGTCGCCAGCAACCGCGAGCTGACCGTCCTGCTGGCCGACGCCCTGGCAATCCTGCCCGAGATCGAGGCCGAGGTCCTGTGGCTCTACCACGCCGAGGGCCTCTCGTACGAGGACATCGGCAAGCAGATCGGCCTCAGCCGCAAATCGGTCCGCGGCATCTGGGCCCGCGGCCTGCGGTCGCTGCAACGCACCCTCAAGGGTCCCCCCGGCGGCGCGCTCCAGTACCCGAGCTAGATGGGCCGCCACCCCGCCCGTCTCGTGAACGAATCCCGAACCGCTTGACGACGTGCCCGGCCCCCGACCCCCGGGAAAGCCGCGGCGCAACGACCGAGGTACGGCGATGGCCCGGCGCTTCGACCTGGAATCCGTGGACCGCGACGAGCGCCTCGGCGAGGCGATCGAGCACTACCTCGCCCTGGCCGAGGAGGGCGCGGCCCCCGACCCCGACGAGTTCGCCGGTCGTTACCCCGACATGGCCGACGACGTCCGCGCGGCCCTCGGCGGCCTGGCCCTGGTCCGCGGCCTGGTGGGAGAGTCCGGCGGCGGGCCGGGCGGCCCGCGGCTCGAGGCCGGCCGGCGGGTCGCCGGCTACCGGATCGTCCGCGAGCTGGGCCGGGGGGGCATGGGCGTCGTCTACGAGGCCGTCCACGTCGGGCTCGACCGGCCGGTCGCCCTGAAGATCCTGGGCACCCACGCCGCTCCGGACTCGACCGGCCGCCGCCGCTTCCTCAACGAGGCCCGCACCGCCGCCGGCCTGCACCACACGCACATCGTGCCGGTCTTCGACGTCGGCCAGGTTGGCGGCCTCTGCTACTACGCGATGCAGCGGATCGAGGGGTGCGGCCTCGACCGAGTCCTCAAGGCCCTCCGCCGCGATCGGACCTCCGGCGCCGGCTCGGGCAGCCATAAACCCCTCGGCCCCGGCAACTCGCGGACGGTGCTGGTGCCCGAGCCGCCGAGCCCCAGCCAGGACGAGACCGGCACCTGGATCGCCGGCTCGGTGGGCGTCGGCCCGGTCCGCGACGCCCTGGGCCGCTCCAAGGAGCCCGACGAGCCCCCGGCCTTCGCGCCGCCGACCGGCTCGGCCTACTACCGCTGGGTGGCCCGCGTCGGCCGGCAGGCCGCCGAGGCGTTGGCCCACGCGCATTCCCGCGGGATCATCCACCGCGACGTCAAGCCCTCGAACCTTCTGATCGACGCCCGCGGCACGATCTGGATGGCCGACTTCGGCCTGGCCCGACGCCTGGCCGACCCCGGCATGACGCAGGCCGACAGCCTCCTGGGCACCCCCCGCTACATGAGCCCCGAACAGGCCGAGCCCGGCCCGATCGACGGCCGGACCGACGTATACAGCCTCGGGGCCACCCTCTACGAACTTCTGACGCTCCGGCCCCCGTTCGACGGCCAGTCGGCCGCGGAGCTGGTCCGCCAGATCGTCCAACGCGAGCCGCCGCCGCCCCGGGCGACCGACCCGAAGGCCCCGCGCGACCTGGAGACGATCGTCCTGAAGTGCCTGTCCAAACGGCCCGCCGACCGCTACGCCACCGCCGCCGAGCTGGCCGCCGACCTCGATCGGTTCCTCAACTACGAGCCGGTCAAGGCCCGTCGGATCAGCCCGTTCGGTCGCGGCTGGCGGTTCACCCGCCGCCACCCGTTCTCGACGGCCGTCACCGCGCTGGCCGCGCTGGCGATCGTCACGATCACGGCCGTCGCCTACGCCCGGGTCGTCCGCGAGCGGAACGACGCCCAAGCCGCGAAGGTCGCGACCCAGCAAGCCCTCGACGCCCAGCGGCAGGCGACGAAGAACGAGCAGTTGGCCCTGGCCGGAGAACGCCGGGAGCACCTGAAGGGGATCATGAGCCAGGCCACGATCGTCCGGCAGTCGGCCCTGCCGGGGCGTCGGAAGCTGGGCCTCGAGCTGATGCGGGAGGCCGTGAAGCTCGACACCGACGCGGCCCTCCGGGCCAAGCTCCGCGACGAGGCGGTCGGCTTCCTGACGCTCCGCGACGTCGAGCCCCGCCCGCCCCTCGCGGCCGGACCGGTGCGGTCGCTGGACTTCGGCAACTTCTGGGGCCAGTTCCCCCTGGCCGTCCTGTCGGAGACCGACACCGAGCTGAGGTTCTGGGACCTCGCCAAGGGGAAGATGCAAGGAAAGCTCGCAGTCGGGCCGCCGCCACCGGGCTCGACCCCCGTCCCTGGCGGCCCCCGGTTCCGTCACGGGCGACTCGCCTTCGGCTGCGGCAGCTTCGTGGCGATCCGGCCCGACAACGCCGGCATCCGCCTCGTCCTCGGGGCCGACGCGCGGGCCGAATCGTGGGAGATCGACCTGCCCGGCCGCGAGCTGCTCGGCATCGAGCTGGCGACCCCGATGCCGAGCCCGATCGGGCAATGGTTCTGGCCCAGGCTCGTGACGATCGAACGGGTCCGGACCGCCGAGCCCGTGGGCGGCGACGCCGACGCGCCCCCCTGGATGACGGAGGGCTTCGAGGTCAATCTCTGGGAGCTGAAGCCGCGCGTCACGACCCTCGACGAGCCCCTGGCGACCCTCGTGCACCCCGAGGTCAGCCCGTTCGGGCCGAGGGGCCCGCTGGTGACCGTCAGCCCCGACGGCACGACGATCGCCACGGCGACCATGATCGGCGAGTCGGTCACGCTCTGGGATGCCCGCACCGGCAAGCCGATCGGCGAGCCGATCGCGGCCCAGGTCCACGTCCGGGCGCTGGCCCTGGGCCCCGAGGGGCTCCTGGCGGTCGGCGACGGCAGCCAGGTCCGGCTCTGGGACACCGAGGCGCGGCCCTCCCCGGCGGCCTTGCCCGCCTTCAACCCGCACCAGAGCCGGATCGGCCTGCTGCGGTTCAGCCCCGACGGCACCCTGCTGGCCGTGGCCGGGGGCGACCCAGGCATCGAGCTCTGGGACACGTCCGGGCGGGCGCTGGCGACCCTGACGACGACCGACCGGGTCGAGGAGCTGGCCTTCGCCCCCGACGGCCGGTCGCTGGTCGCCGCGGGCCGCGGGCCGAACCTGGGGGTCTGGTCGATTGTCGAGCCGGCCGGCCGCGTCCGCCTCCCCGAGTTCAAGTCGCGGGTCACGTGCCTGGGCTTCGGGCCCGACGGCGTCCTGGCGATGGCCTCCGGAGTCGACCCCATCCGGTTCTGGTGGCCCGCCACCAACCCCAGCACCGCGACGGCCCGTTGCTGGACCGACGTCGTCCCGTCCGACTTCGTCTTCGACGACCGCGGGCGGCTGATCGCGCTGGACGCGGCCGAGGTCCGCCGCTACGAGCCGCCGAAGCGGCGGGACCACCACGCCGGCCACAAGGGGCCCGCGCTGATCGACCATGTCGCGCTCCCCGCGCTGACCGAGCCGAACCAGACCGCGCCCCGAATCGGGGGCCCCCTCCCGGCGGCGATCGCGGCCACGGCCGACGGCAAGGTGGTGGCCGTGTCGCGGATGGGCGAGGTCTGGCTCTTTCGCCCCGGCGCCGCCGAGCCGCTCCGGTCGCTCCGCCTCACCCGCTCGACCGACCGACCCCCGGGCCCGCCGTCGGGCGGCCGGCCCTTCGGCCCGCCGCAGGGGTCGCCGCCGTGGCGATCGATCGCACTGGACCCCGCGGGCGACCGCCTCTACCTCAACAACCCCTTCTTCGGCGAGGTCCGCGTCTGTGCCATCGCAGGCGATGCCCTCCGCGAGGTCCGTTCCGTGCCGGCCGAGCTCCGGCGGACGAGCACCGCGATGGCGCTGAGCGCCGACGGCAAGACTCTGGCCCTCGGCGACGCCCGCGGCAACATCACCCTGGTCGTCGCCGCGACGGGCACGGTGCGGGCCCGCCTGCGACCGACCGACGGGGAGACCGAGGATCGGATCGACGCGCTGGCCTTCGCCCCCGACGGCAACCTGCTGGCCGTCGGCGGGTTCGAGCGCACCCGGCTCTGGGGCCTCGGCCCGGCGCCGAAGCCCCTGGTCAGCCTGCCCGGCCACCGCGGTCGGGTCAGCAACCTCGCCTTCAGCCCCGACGGCCGCCGCCTCGCCACCGGCGGCGACGAGGGCGCCGTCGCCGTCTGGGATCTCGACCGCATCCGGGCCGAGCTGACGAAGCTCGACCTGGAGTGGTGAGCCGGCCCGGGGCCGGCGCCATCAGATCAGGCTCTCGAGCAGCAGTTTGAGCTTGCGGACCTCGGCCTCGGTGTCGAACGGGTTGTCGGGGCGCTCGTGGATGGCGACGGTCAAGGCCCGGTCGTAGCCGTGCCGCTCGAGCTGGGTGACGATCTTGTTGTACTCGACGACCCCCTGGCCGACCCGGACCTGGAACTGCCCCGGGTCGCGGCCGGTGTCGCGGAAGTGGACCCCCTGGACGTACGGGTAGACCTCGTCGAACGACGCGCCGCGGTTGGGGCCGATGACGAAGTGGCTCGGGTCGAGCGTCAGGCCCAGGCCCGGCACCGCCTTGCACAGCGCGACCGCCGCGGCCGGCTCGGCGGTCAAGGTCTCGGAGTGGGTCGCCACCGTCAAGACCAAGCCCTGCCGCGCCGCGACCTCGTTGAGCGCCGATAGCCTTGTCACCTCGTCGTCGAACGACGACCCCAGCGGCGCCGCCTTCATCGTCAGGACGGCCACCGTCAACGGCTTGGCGAACCGGCAGATCGCCTCGAACCGGCGCAGGCAGGCCTTCCGATCGATCGGGCCGAAGTCCAGCTCCAGGCCCGACGGCGTCAGGCTCGGCCCGTGCCGGACCCGGTGCAGGGCCGCGTCGAGGTCGGCCGCCACGGCCGAGGGGCCCAGGTGCGGGCCCCCCTCGACCAGCGCCAGGTCGATCTTGCTGAACTCCAGCTCGGCGATGTGCCGCAGGGCCGACTCCAGCGGCTCGCCCGCGAAGCAGAGCGTGCTGCACGCGACGAACACCCTCAACCCTCCTTGACCTAGGACGCGGCCGATCGTGGCCCGTGGGCCCGGACTCCGGGATGGATCGCAGAATCCACAGAATAAAGGAAAATAATTAAAAGATATTATCTAATTAAAATAAATAGATTCCGTCACTCCCGCGCGGCTCGTGGGCCGCGGTCGTCCGCCGATCTTACCGCGGGGGGCGGCGGCGGGGTAGGCCAGTCAGAAGCGGCGGTGGCGGGGCTCGTCGCGGACGGAGGGGGTGGAGGCGGTCGCGGGGGGCACGACGGGGGCGGGGCCGTCGAGGCGGCGGGCCCAGTGCGAGTCGGCCAGGCGGGCGAAGTCGGCGAAGTGCCGCTCGCGATACGCCTGCAATGCCGCCGCCAGGGTGCGCAGGGCGTTGAGCCGCTCGGCCTCGCTCAGTCCCGGGCCGGCGACGGCCACGTCGTCGATCCAGAGCCGGCCGGGGCCCAGGGGCTCGAACCGGAGCCGGGCGCGGTCGAGGCCTCCGGGGGGCAGGTCGCCGGCGCGGAGGTCGATGGGCGACCAGTCGCCGCGGGCCGTCAGCTCGCCTTGCCGGCCGAAGAACTTGCCCCCGGAATCCCCCTCGATGCGGACGCGGACCGGCAGGCCGGCCGGATCGGAGCGGAGCCAGGCCCGCACGGCGAGGCTCGACGCGACCGGGGGGGTGAACGGCTCGGAGACGACCGCCGCCGGGGGCGAGTGGACGCTGAGGCGGAGGCTGGCCGCGCCCGAGTGCGGCCGGGCCGGGTCGAGCTCGGCCGCGTTCGGCGACTCGCCCACGAGCCGCCAGCCCCGCAGTGTGGGCTCGCCGCCGATCTGGGCGGTCCGGACGGCCTCGGGCTCGAAGCCGGGGAACGCCGGGCCGGTGCGCGCGGGGACGCCGCGGCTAAGGCGGCCGAGCCGGGCCGAGAGCTCGCCGAACCGCGCCTCCAGGCCCGCCCGGACGGCCTCGCCGTGATACGGCGTCGCCGAGGCGACCCGGACCCCGGGCCCGCCGACCCGGATCGCGGCGACGGCGAAGGGGGCGAGGTCCAGGACCAGGCGGCGGCCGTGGCCGTCGGGGCTCGCCTCGGGCAAGAGCCGCAGGCCGCGCCCGAGGTCGTCGACGGTCGCCTCGGCCGGGGCCGTCAGGATCGTCTCGAGCGTCGTCGGATACGGGGTGTCGTTGGCCAGAGCCACGTACGTACGCGGGCCGCCGCCGATCGCCCGCGCGGCGAATCCGCGCGGGTCGCGCGGGCCCGTCATCTCGCCCGGCGGCGGCGACGGCAGCGACCGGACGACCCGCGCCAACCGGGCGAGCCGTTCCTCGCGGCCGGCGACCGCGTCGAGCGCCAGCACGACGAAGCGAGCGTCGAGGGCCGTCAACGCGTGCGCGATCGGCTCGTCCGCGGCGAGATCGCCCCGGGCCCCGGCCCGTGCGGCCAACTCGAGGGGCCCGGGGCGGGTCGGCGCGTCGGCCAGCAGGAAGCCGCGGACCGGCCGGTGGGCCACCTGGGCATCCAGCTCGGGGCTGGTGGCGAGGTCGTGGTCGAGCCCCTCGGCCGGGAGACCCGCCCCGCGGAGGATGACCGGGCCGTCGCCGCCGACGGGCCAGGTGTCGAGGTCAAGGCCGACGGCCCGCCAGGCCTGGTCCGGGGGCGTCCCGGCGAGGTCGGCGCGGCTGGCCTCGACGCCGGCGGGGCCGTCGTCGAGGACCGGGGTCGCGACCGCCAGGATCGCCGGCGGGTCGGCCTTGCGGACCGCAGCGGCCAGCTCCTGGTAGACGGCCCCCAGCGACCGCGACCGCCAGGACAGCCAGGGTTTACGGCCGGGACCGGCCAGGAACTGGCGGCGATCGGCGAAGCGGCCAGGGTCGCTCGGGTCGAGACCCGGCACGTCGCGCGCGCTCGCCTCGTCGAACGTGTCGCGGACGAACCGGCCGAAGGTCGCGTCGTCGGGGCTGGATTCTGGCCCGCCGAGCAACGTCGGGCCGGTCCCGAGCCGGACCAGCACCCCGGCCGTGCGGCCCTCGAACGGCGCGATCGCCTCGACCAGGCGACGGCCGAGTGCGGCGCGGACCTCGGGATTCAAGGGGTCGTAGGCGGGGCCGTCGGCCTGGGCGCGGTGGTCGACCCGGACCAGGCCGCGGCGGAGGGCCTCGGCCGAGTCGGGCGGCGGCAGGCCGGGGAGCATCCCATCGGGACGGACCTCGAGCCAGGTGCGGATACCCCGGGCGGCCAGGACCCGGAGGAGGACGTCGAGGCGATCGGGGCCGGTCGCGTCCTCGGCCGCCTGGCCCGAGAGGACCGTCCGCCGGGCGCGGTCGGCCGCCGTCTCGGGCAGGACGACCAGTCCGGCGCCGCAGTGGGAAAGATAGGAGGCCAGGGACCGGGCCGTGGCCAGGTAGTCGCCGCCCGCGACGGCGCCGGAGCCGCCGAAGCGATCGAGGGCCGTCGGGCCGGTCAGGTCGATGCCGAGTTCCCGGGCGGGTCCGACCCCCTCGGGGAGGGTCTCGGGGGCGGGCGCGGGGGGCAGGCCGGGCAGCTCGGTCAGCTCGACGTTGCCCAGGACGACGGCGCCCTCGGCCTCCCGGTTCACGGCGACGAGGGCCAGCTCGGCCGCGTCCGGCCAGACGATCCAGGAAGACCGGGCCGGCGCCTGGCCTTCGCCGACGGCCAAGTCCGAGGCCCGGGCATCGAGGATGACCCTCGGCCGCGCCCGACCCCCCTCGGCACCTGGGACGACCAGGCCGACCCCGAGGTTCGACGGCCTCCCGCCGGCGACGGTGATCGAGAGGCGATGGGGACGGCCGGGATGGGGGACCTTCAGGCCGAGGGCCAGCCAGGCGAGGCCCGAGTCGTCCGCCGGCCCGAGCCGGGCCGCCTCGACATCGCCCCGGGTGAGCCAACCGCGGAGCCGGTCGCGCCCGTGCGGCTCGACCAGCGCCTCGGCCGGCACCCGCCACGACCCGCCCCCGGCCGGCGCCGGCAGCCGCCCGGCCGCCAGCAGCCGACCGGCCCGGAACCGTGTCAGGTCGATCGCGTCGACGACCGTCTCCGACCCGCCCCGCGCCGTCGCTTCCTTCTCCTTCCCCTTCGGGTCCAGGACCGTGAGCACCACCCGCCGCGAGGCCGACCGGCCGCCGACGGATCGCCAGCGCCGGACGAGGCGACTGAGCCGCAGGCCCTCGGCCCGCTCGACCGTTTCCCAGCTCGCATGGAGATCTAGCACGTATGTTCCCTCAGCCCTGGGTGCGCGGACGGTGATGTTGTGAATCGAGGGCGACGGCTCGTTGCTGACGACGACCTCGCGACGTTCGGGAAGCTCCCAGACGGGCTCGCCCCCCTGGATCGGCCGGAGCACGGCCGAGTATCTCACGGCCATGTCGGCCGCCTCGGCCGTCAGGACGTTGACCCCCAGGGCCAGCGCCACGGCCGCGCCCGGGGCCACGAGGCCATCCGACTCCCCCGCGCCGAGCCGCACCTCCAGCGCGTCCCAGGGGAGTCGCTCGACCCCGAGGGAGACGTGGTCCGTCAACGTCAGCCGCCGCGGCCCCTCGAGCAAGGCCGCCACCGGGATGCGGGCCGTCTCGCCACCGACCCGGAGGACCAACCCCGCGCCGATGGGGACCTCCAGTCGCGCCCGGACCCGGCCCGATGCCGCCGGCCCCAGTCGCCATGACCCCTTCGACGACGGCCGAGGGCCCGGGTCGCCCCCGGCCGGCTCGGGCCAGGCGACGGCCTCGACGATCCGACCCTCGGTCGTCTCCAGCTCCGCCGGGGTCGGGTCGGTCGCCTTCGGGGCGTCCCAGTGGATCTCGACGGCCAGGTGGACCGGGCCCGATGTCCCCCGCGACGCCCGTCGCACCGGCGCGGCGACGGCCCCCGCCCCGATCAGGAGGATCGCCGCCCAGAGCCACGCCCCGCGCCGTCCGTTGCGCATCCGGCCGCCTTCGGTCCCGGCCGCACCCTGCATCCATGAGGGTACGACAACCTCGAACTCGCCCCGTGGGTCCGTCCGGGTAGGGATCGGCGGTGGCGGGTCGACAACTGAAGGAAAAACCCGCACAATACTCCGAACCGCCAAGGTCCCCCGCCTCTGCCCGGCCGACTGCGAGGGCTGGGGAGGATGCGACGACGACACGACCTGCCGGATCTCTCGACGGCCGGGTTTCCCTGCGGACCGGCCCGCGCCCCGGGCGACATGAGTAAGGGCGCGGCGCGCGGGCCGTGCGCGGAAGGCACCCGCTTTGCATCAAGGCGGCGCCGACCGTGGATCGTTCCCACCGAGGACTGACGCCGATGTTACGGATCGCTGGACTCCTCGTCGCCATGATGGTCAACGGCGGCGACAATAAAGAGGCGACCGACCGCCTCGTCCCCGAGAGCTGGAAGGGGAACCCCTGGGGGCCGGCCGCCGCCAAGGCGCGGGCCAACGGCCAGTTGCCGCCGATCGTCTTGACGCCGTCGATGAAGCGCTGGGACCGCTGGGGCAAGGCGGTCTTGAAGGAGGGGGACATCGTCTTCCGGCGAGGCGACGCCCGGGTCCTCTTCGGCTATTTCCCGTTCAGCCGCTTCATCGCCAACGTCAGCGGCAGCCCGTTCTCGCACACCGGCATCATCGCCGTCGAGAAGGGAGAGCCGGTCGTCTACGACGTGACCAAGGCCGGCATCCGTCGCCAGCCGTTCTGCGTCTGGGTGCTCGACAACACCGGGCCCTTCGGCGTCAAGCGGCTCCGCGCCGATTGGCGGTCGAAGATCCCGACGATCATCCGCTTCTGCCGCGAGACCTACGAGAAGCAGGTCCCGTTCGACTACGTCCTCGGCCTCGACGACTCGGCGCTCTACTGCATCGAGATGACCGAGAAGGCGTTTCGTTCCGCCGGCTTGAAGCTGTCCGAGCCAGTCCGCCTCGGCGAGATGGAGCGCGTCTCCGAGTTCCCGATCTGCATGTTCGCCTTCCGCCACCTCTCGCCCTTGCGGATCGACCAGAAGGTCTTCTTCCCCGGCAACGACCGCCACGGCATCTGGTCGTCCCACTACCTCGAGACGATCCATCCCCCCGACCGCGTCGGCGCCGCCCGCCCCTCCGGCCGCTCCCCCACGGCCCGGGGCTCGGCCCGATCGTGAACGAATCGGATCGGTCGGTTCGTTCCGGGAGCAGGGGTGTCGTTGGCCAGGGGCCAGGGACCGGGGGTTCTTCGGTTCGTTCCGCGCCGGCGCGATCCGCCGGCAAGGTCGACCCAACGTCCCTCTTGCCCCGTTCGGTTCGTTTCGAATCCGGGCGACCGGGCCGCATGGTCGGCCCAGAACTCCCAATGCCCCGTTCGGTTCGTTCCGCGCCGGCGCCGGGACGCGGTGGGTTTGTTTCGCGCAGCCGGGCGTTCTCGGAAACAGGTCCCGCGAGTCCGAGCCTCCGGCCACTCCCGGAAGTGAACCAAGTTGGTCGACCGGTCCGCGCCGGACCGATCGCCGGGCAACAAGCGTTCGAGACATCGAGGGCCGGTCCTTTCTTGGGCTCATCGGGGTCGGCTCGTGGCCGTCGTTGCGCGCAATCCGCCCCTCCCGCGAGGGACGCTCCCTCCTCAGTTGGAATCCACGCCCAAAACCGGCGGGGATTCCGGGACAGTCGCACGGATTGTCGTCTTCCTCTTCAGTAACCCGAGTCGGGCCGGCGGCCGACGGCTTCGCGTCGTCGGGGAGCTGGATCGGGGGGCAGAAGTCGCCGAGGGGGGTGATGCGCCACCAGTCGCGGTCGCCGGGGCCGGTGAAGTGGTAGAGGTCGAGGCGGGCGCGGAGGAAGCGGGGCGGGTGGTCGGGGAAGGGGTTGTCGGCGAGGAGGCGGAGGACGGGGGGGGAACCTTCGAGGAGCCGCTGCTCGAAGCGGAGGAACCAGGGCTGGCGGCGGCAGTCGAAGGAGAGCGCGGCGAACCAGAGCTGCCAGTCGAGCCGGGGCATGTGCGGGCCGGCGAACCGGGGGGCTCGGCCGGGGTCGCCAGGCTTGAACCGGAAGGGATAGGGGAGCCAGTGGACGCCGTCGTTGCTTCCCTCGACGGTGATCTCGGGCCGCTCGGTCGTCATCACCGCGAACAGGCCGTAGGCGTTGGCGATCCCGAACGGCTGGACCCGCTCACGGATCGTCTCCAGCGGCGTCGGCAGCGCGACCGACGGCCCGACGCGGTCGATCGCCGCGAGGATCGTCAACAGGACGAGCACCGACCCGATGGCGCCGATCGTCAAGTCGCGGAGCCCGAGGCGCGCGTCGGGCGGGTCCGGCCGGGCCGCGCGCGCGCCGAGGTCGCGGTCGTCGAGCAGGCTGACGCAGAGGATCGCCGACAGGAGGTTGAAGAAGCCATAATTCCCCGTCGCGGCGATGAGGGCTTGAAGGAGGACGAAGCTCGCACACGCGATCCGGCGATAGAGGAGCGGGCCGAAGACCAGGAACGGCGCGCCCAGCTCGGCCCAATACATGAAGCCGACCGAGACGGCCTGGAACCAGCCCGGGAGGTGGTGCGCGTACCAGCTCGTCCAGGTCGGCAACGGTTGCGTCTCGTAGTGGAATCGCAACGCCGACCCGTCCCGCCACGTCGGATCGCCGCTGCCGAGCTTGACGAGCCCCGAGAGGAACATCAGGCGGAAGACCAGCCACCGGAACAGCCAGACCGAGACGAGCGAAGGTCCCCGTCGGGCGCGGTCGAGCCGGAGGCCCCACGGGGACATCCACAGCGCGAGGAAGCCCGACTCCAGCAGCAGCATGTCCCACTGGAAATGGAAGAAGACCTGTCCCACCGAGACCAGCGACAGATACCCGACCCAGAGGAGCACCAGGCACGGCCCCGGCAGGATTCCCGCGATCAGGACGAGGCTGACGACCACCCCTCCCCAGCAGAGTGCATGCAAGGCCCGGTCGGAGGAGTCGAGCCAGAGCACCGTCGGCACAAAGGTATACGCCTCGCCCTCGAGGACCTGTCGCGCCCGTTCCAGGTACTCCGTCGCCGGCAGGATGCCCCTCGACCCGATCAGCCCGTCGACTTGCGTTGCCAACGAGCCGAACGCGGCCAGGTACGCCACCCCCAGGCCCCGCAACAGGATCGACCGGATCCGCCGATAGGAGGACGATTCGCCCCAAAGCGCCCGCATGAAAGAACCTCCCGCGAGGGATAGGGACGGAGGAAGACTCACCACGAAGGCACGAAGGACACGAGGGAAGAAATAATCAAATTTTTTAAATTTCTAAGTATCTTTCTTCCTTCGTGTCCTTCGTGCCTTCGTGGTGGACCCTCTTCCTCTTCCCCGAAAGGATGGAGGCGGCGTCGGCATCTCGTTATACTGAACTGCTTAGCAGACGGGGTGCCGGCCGCCGCCGGCGCGGGTCCCCCCGAGTCGCGCGGGGCCCGAGCGGCCGGCTCGATCGAGCGCAAAGGAGGGAGTGTCATGAAGAAGGGTGGCATCTTGAATCCGTCGATCTGCTCGCTCCTGGCCGAGCTCGGCCACCACGACGAGCTGCTGATTGTCGACGCCGCCTTCCCGCTCCCGCCCGACGGCCACATCATCGACCTGACGCTCGTGCCGGGCATCCCCCGGTTCCTCGACGTGCTCCGCGCCGTCGCCGAGGAGTTGGTCATCGAGGCGATCACCGTCGCCGCCGAGATCGAGGACGAGAGCCCCAAGCTCTACGCCGAGATCCGCCGCATCGTCGGCGACGTGGACATCGACGAGATCCCCTTCCACGAGTTCAAGGAGCAGTCCCTCGACGTCAAGGGCATCATCCGCACCGCCGAGTTCACCCGCCACGCCAACGTCCGCATCCTCTGCGGGAGCCCGTATTGAGCCCGATCGTCTTGGAAACCCACAGGGGTACTCCGTGTGGCACGCCCTGAGTCCGCGAAGGGCGTGGCCCGCCGACGTCGCCCACGCCCTTCGCGGACTCAGGGCATGCCACACGATCCGCGATGACGCATCCTTCAACGCTGATCACGTCAAGGTCTAATGATGAGAAAGCCGTCCGGTTCGATGAGTAATGCAGACCAGTAGACTACGATCCAGAGAAGGCCCAAGAGCCGACCGAGGCGATCGAGCCACGACCGCTCCGGCCGCCAGCGTCGCCCGAGGTACTGGATGGCCCAGATCGCGGCGACGGCGAGGCTTGACATGACCATCTGTTTTCCCATGACGCGGTTCAGCTCATCCGTCCAGTCGAAGTAGAACCGGTGTCTTTCTGACGGTTCCGTACGGAGATACATGACCAGATTGACAAAGACCCTTTCGATCACGCCGAGCGCCGTGACGATGACGACGACCGCGCTCGCGGTCCATCCGGGCTGATGGCCGACCCGGCGTAGCGACGGACGCGGCGGCGCGAGTCGCAACACGAAGGTGGCCGTGCTCAAAGAAGCCAACAGCAATGTCAAAGAGTCGATATAATTAAGAATGATTCGAATTTTTGTTTGTGGATTTTCGAAATCTGGCTCATTATTTATGAAATAAGAACGGATCAGCCCCAATCCCGCGGCCGTCGCCGCCACGAGGACGATGATGTCCCTGACCAGGAATGGACGGGGCGATTTGCTTTTCGTCTTGCTCATGGAGCAACCTCCGATCGCACCACCGCCCCCGTGCAGCTCGACCCCGCGCCGGCGGTGCAGCCGTAGCAGTGGAGGCCGGTGGTGATCGGGCGGTGGGCGAGGAGGTGGGGGTCGAAGTCGGCGATGTGGCGGGGGAGGCCGGGGGCGAGGGGGAGCTCGAGCATCTGGTTGAAGTCGCAATCGTACAAGGAGCCGTCGTAGCCGACGGAGATCGTCGTGCGGCACATGACGGCGGCGGCGGCCTCGGGGTTGTAGGAGGCGACGAGGCGGTCCATGTAGGATTCGAACTGGCCGGCGCGGAGCAGGGACTCGAGGAAGCGGTTGATCGGCATGTTCGTCAGGGCGAACAGGCGGTTGAAGAGGACTCCGTGGCGGCGAAGCAGCTCGCGGCGGAAGTCGGCCTCGAGGGACTCCTGACGGGCGGGCAGGAACGCGCCGGTGGGGTTGACGACGAGGTTCAACTCCAGGCCCGAGCCGTCGCGGCCGTAGCCGACCTCGTTCAAGCGGCGGATGGCCTCGATCGAGGCGGCGAAGACGCCGTCGCCGCGCTGGGAGTCGGTGTTGCGGGGCAGGTAATACGGCAGTGAGGCGACGACCTCGACGCGTTGCTCGGCGAAGAAGTCGGGCAAGTCGCTATAGGCGGCGACGGTCAGGATCGTCAGGTTGCAGCGGTCCATCACGTGCCGGCCGAGGCCGCGAACCTGGGCCACGAGCCAGCGGAAGTCGGGGTTCAACTCCGGGGCGCCGCCGGTCAGGTCGACGTTGGGGATGTCGGTGCCGGCCAGGGCCTTCAGGCACAATTCCATCGTGGCGCGGCCCATGACCTCAGTCCGATCCGGGCCGGCGTCGACGTGACAATGCTTGCATGTTTGGTTGCACAACCGGCCCAGGTTCATCTGGAACGTCGTGATCCCCAGTGCCGAAAGCGGCGCCAGCCCCGACGACTCCAGGGCCTCCTCGAACGGCCGGAATCGCCCCTCCGGCCGCAACGCCCGGCGCTGCTCGGCGACGACGGCCAACGGGTGTCCCTGTCCCAGCAAGCTCTTCGGCATGAAACGACGACCCCATGTTGCCGCGGGTCAACGTCCGACCGTCGGCCGGTCGCTCGCGTCGAGACATCCCCGCGAGATATTCTACAATCATCCTTAAGAGACGTTGACAACGACCGAATCCCCTGGTGTAACATTCATCCGACACTCCACGCTAGCTGCATGGACGCAATCCCGGTTGTGATCGGAGGGACGAGCCGATGCAGAGCCGTTCGGAACGATTCCGGGGCAAATTGATGGCCGGAGACCAGGTCATCTTCGAGCCGGTCGAGGGGCAATTGAAGTCCTCGGCGCGGCCGGGGAGCGGCAACGGCGACTGGACGGGCTATTTCGAGTTCGCCCCCGAGCGACGCGAGAGCCTGGCCAACGGCAACCGCTACCGCCTCGTCCTGATCGACGGCCGCAGCGCGAACATCTACATCCACATCCCCGAAGACGACCCTCTCGGCCGGACCCTCGCCAACTTCCACGGCCAGGGGACCTTCCGTCGCTAGGGACGCTCTCCTCGTCGGGCAGGGCTCGCCCTGCCGATTCGATTCCCGATGGCAGGGCGAGCCCTGCCCTTCGAAGAGGTCGGGGATCATGGTTCGGGGTGGTGCTCAGAGCGAGAGCCGATCGACGACCGCCTTCATCTGGACCCCGTGCACCAAGGTCGCCCCGGCGCGGAGGGCCGCGGCGACGTGGAGGGCCTCGGTCATCTGGTCGAGGTCCGAGCCGTTCTCGAGACAGGCGCGGGAGTAGGCGTCGATGCAGTAGGGACACTGCAACGTCTGGGCGACCGCCAAGGCGATCAGCGCCTTCTCGCGGGCCGTGAGGGCGCCGTCCTTGAGCGCCTCGGCGTACCACGCCTGGAACTTCTCCCAGAGCGCGGGGGCTCCCTCGGCGACCTCGGGGAACCGGGCGAGGTCCTCGGGGCGGTAGTACGAGTTCATGCGGGCTCCTTCGGCCGGTCGTCGGCGACGGGGGCGACCGGCTCGACGCGGACGCGGCGGATTCGGGTCGGGTCGGCCTTGAGGACGATGAGGCGGTGGCCGTCGACGGTCACGCTGTCGCCGGTGCGGGCGAGGCGGCCGAGGAGGTCCAGGATCAGGCCGCCGGCCGTCTCGGCCTCGGTCTCGGGCACCGCCACGCCGCAGGTCTCGGCCAGCACGTCGAGCGGGCAGGTCGCGTCGACCTCGAAGGCGTGGTCGCCGACCGGCTCGACCTGGGGCGACTCGCGGTCGAATTCGTCCTGGATCGGCCCGACGAGCTCCTCCAGCACGTTCTCCAGGCTCACCATGCCGACGACGCTGCCGTACTCGTCCAGGAGCATCGCCAGGTGGACCTTGTTCTTCTGGAACTGGACGAGGAGCTGGTCGAGCCGGAGGGTCTCGGGCAGGAACGGCACTTCGCGGGCCATCTTCCGCAGGTCGAGCCGGCCGCCGTTGGGTCCGCCGGCGCGGAAGAGGTCCTTGACGTGGATCATGCCGACGACCGTCGTCAGGTCGTCCTCGCAGAGCGGGAACCGCGTGTGGCCGGTCTGCCGCGCGACGCGGAGGTTGTCCTCCAGCGGCCGCGCCAGGCTCAGATAGACGATGTCGGGCCGCGGGACCATGACGCGGCGCGCGGTCTTCTCCTCGAGGTTCAGCACGTTCTCGATCATGATCCGTTCGGAACGCGACAGGTGGCCGCCGGCCACGCTCTCGGCGACGATGTGCCGCAACTCCTCTTCGGTGTGCGCCACCTCGGCGTGGTCGGTCCCCCCCAGGCCGAGCGCCCAGAGCGTCAGGTTGCTCGCCGTGTTCAGGAGCCAGATCAGCGGCCAGAACACGTAGTAAAACGCGACCAGGACCGGCGCCGTCCAGAGCGCGATCGGCCGCGCGGCGCGGATCGCGAAGCTCTTGGGGGCCTGCTCGCCCAGGGCCATGTGGAGGAACGTCACTAGTCCGAACGCCAGGATCGGCGCCGCCGTGAGCGCGGCCGACTCGACCCAGCCCGCGCCGACCCCGAACCGCTCCGCCCCCGCGACCAGGCCGGTCAAGGCCCTCGACAACGGCCGCACCAGCTTCTCGATCGCGAACCCCAGCGCCAGGCTCGCCACCGTGATGCCGAGCTGCGAGGCCGACAAATACGCGTCGAGCCGGTCGAGCGCCCGGCTCGTCAGCTTCGCCGCCCAGTTGCCGCGCTCGACGAGCTGGTCGATCTGGCTGGAACGGACCTTGACCAGGGCGAACTCGGCCGCGACGAAGAAGCCGTTGGCGAAGACCAGGGCCACGATGATCAGCAGCTCGGCGAATCCCATGGGCCGGTCCGCCCCGCTCGTGCGCCCCGGGGGCCCGCGCCGTCCGCGCCCCCGGCCGTCGCTGGGATGGTACCACAATCCCGGCCCGATCGCACCCGCCCACCCTGCCCGATCGTCACAAACCCAATCCCGACAAGAGCGGAAGGGGAGGGAGTCGAACCCTCAAGGCTCGCGCTCGCCCGTTTTCGAGACGGGTGCCATCACCGATTGGCTCGCCCTTCCTCGTCGACTTCGGAGAGCACCGGGGGGAGGAATCGAACCTCCGAACTCCTGCGTAACAGGCAGGCACATGAACCAGCTCATGCAACCCCGGTCCGGTCGCGATCGGTTTCAGTCGGGATGGCCGGATTCGAACCGGCGATCTCCTGCTCCCGAAGCAGGCGGAATGACCAGGCTTTCCCACATCCCGAATGACAATTGCATCGCGTCCAATCGGCCCGGTGGGAGTCGAACCCACGACCTCCCGGTTATCGGCCGGGTGCTCTGCCACCTGAGCCACGGGCCGGCTGAGTCGGTTGATGGGGCCGGAGGGAGTCGAACCCCCACCTCCCGGCTTAAAAGGCCGATGTGCCGCCGCTACACCACGGCCCCAGACTTCCAGTCCGATCAGGCGATTTCATGAAAATGCCTTGATTTTCAGTCGGGACGGCCGGATTCGAACCAGCGTTCTCCCGCGCCCCATGCGGGCGGATTGCCAGGCTTTCCCACGTCCCGCGATCGCCAGTGGGCCGGGTGGCGCTCGAATCCACGTCTGCGGTTCTTCGGACCGCCGCTACTCCGTCTCAGCTACCGGCCCCGCCGTCGGGGGCGACACGGGGCTGGCTATCGCCGTCCCCGACGCCCCTCGCCTTCCTAGACGCGCTCCCCGCCTCCGAAGTTCGCGATCCCTGGTGATTTCGCCCGCGTCGTTTTCTGTCCAGGTGTTCCCATCCCTTGACAGTCGCCCCGCCGCCACGATAATGAAAGACTCGACGCGGGACTCCTCCTCAGGTCGACCCTCCAACGACCAAGAGGGCTGCCCTCGCGACCCCCCTCGCCGGAGTGGCGGAATTGGCAGACGCGCTAGCTTGAGGGGCTAGTGAGCTAACCATGCTCGTGCAGGTTCAAGTCCTGTCTCCGGCAGTAGTTAGGATGAATCGGCCCGGAAACGGGCACTGCGGTTGGAAACGGATTGGAAACCGAATGGGCTTCGCGTGGCAGTAGAATGGGGGATGGGCGAATCCCCCACCCCATGCGGAGCATCGACATGGCCTCGTACAAGTTCGACCCGAAGACGGGTCGGGCCCGCATCTTTTTCCGCCTCGGCGGCATCCAGCACAACAAACGTCTGAAGCTGGGCAATCAGCGCGAGGCGGCACGGCTGGCGGCGCAGGTCGAGCAGACGCACGTGGACCTGGAACTCGGGCGCCTGACGCTCCCCGAGGGGGCCGACGTCTTGGCGTTCGTCGTCTCGGGCGGGAAGGTCGTCGAACGCCCCGAGCCCGTTTCCACGGCGTTTCCAGGGGCGGCGAGCCCGAAGGGCCCGGTGACGATCGGGGACCTGTTCGAAGCGTACCGCGCGGATCCCCCGCCGAACCTCCAAGAATCGACGCGGAAGATGACCGAGATCCACTTCCGACGCATCCTGGAGGTTTGCCCGAAGGCGACCGTGCCCGAATTCGACAAGGCCGCGGTGCAGTCCTACGTACGCGAGCGTGCGAAGGCGAAGTACCGCGGCAAGCCCATCCACCGGGACACGATCGCCAAGGAGTTGAAGACGCTCCGACGGGCATGGGTCGCCGAACGGTGCCCCGACGTCCCGCCAGCCCCGTTCACGCTTCGAGAGCTTACCTTCCCCAAGGCGGTCCAGAAGCCCGCGTTCATGACCTGGAGCGAGATCGAGAGGGAGATCGGACGCGGGGGATTGAAGGAACGGGAGATCGAAGACCTCTGGATTGTCTCTGGCTCGACAAGGGACAGGTCCGCGAGTTCCTCGGGTTCGTACGGGAGTCGGGCGACCCGGATTGGATGCATCCGATGGCGTGCTTCGCAGCGTTCACCGGGGCGCGGCGCTCGGAACTCTGCCGCAGTCGGATCGCGGACTGGCGGTTCGACGACGGGGTGGTGAAACTCCGCCAGAAGAAGCGCGATCGTGACCGAGAATACACGTTCCGCGAGGTCCCGATCCAACCCGGGCTTGCCGAGGTCGTGCGCGCGTGGTTCGCCAGCCACCCGGGGGTCAACTCGCGTTCTGCATGCCCGACCGTTCCCCGATCACCTGGAGTAATGCGTCCTGGCACTTCCGTACCGTGGTCAAGGGCTCGCGGTGGGCAGTCGTGCGAGGCTGGCACGTCCTTCGGCACTCGTTCGCCAGCAACCTGGCGGCATCGGGGACCGACCAACGCAAGATCGATCGGTGGATGGGGCACTCGACCGAGGTACGCTGGAGATATCAGCACATCCGACCCGAGGACCAGCGCGAGGCGATTGCGGTACTGTAGCCACGCCGACTCAGCCCGCGTTGCGGTGCGGGTCGATAGGCAAGAGTCCTTCGTCGCGGTATCGGGCAAGCTCCGCCGCGCCGATGCTCCACAGCTCGACCCCGCCCCGCTTCTCCGCACGCTTCGTTGCGTTGATGCATCCGTTCAAGCACAAATGCATGATTGTATAAAGAGTCTTGTCGAGTAGTTTCGCGACTTCTTCGACCGTATAGCTTGTCCGCACTTCGCGCGGGGGTTTCAGTTCGTCCAGCACTTGCACCAGCAGCGCCTCCAGGCGCGCCAAAAGAATCCATGTAAGCCGCGTGGCCCCCTCAAGGCAGGTATCCTTGAGGTGTGACCTCTCCTTGACACAACCCCTCAGGAGCCACACGGCATGTCTACCATCCTCGGCCTCGACCTCGGCAAGTTCAAGAGCCTCGCCTGCCTGTATGACACCGACACGACCGTGGCCCGCTTCACCACCATCCCCACCGACCCGGCCGACCTGCGGAAGCTCCTGGAGGCCGAGCGGCCCGGCCTGGTCGTCTTCGAGACCGGCACCGTCGCCGGCTGGGTCGCCGACACCTGCGCCGAGCTGGAGGTGGCCTACGCGGTGGCCAACCCGATGCACGAGGCGTGGTCCTGGAGGAAGGTCAAGCGCAAGACCGACCGCGACGACGCGTTGAAGCTGGCCCGGATGGCCGCCCTCGGCGAGCTGGCCACCGTGCCGATGCCGAGCAAGGCCGCCCGCGAGTACCGCGCGTCAGTCCAGTATCGTGACCGCCTGGTCGGCCGCCGCACCGCGGCGCAGAATCGCATCCGCGCCCTCTGCCAGCGGCACGGCGTCCTGCTGCCGGCCGGGCACCGGGCCTGGACACGGGCCGGCCTGGAGCCGGTCGCCGCGCTGGCGAAATCGCTGGGCGACTGCGGCCCGGAGGAGCTCTGGAGGGGCGAGCTCGCCCTGGAGCGGCGCGAGCCGGAGGCGCTGACGGCCACGGTCGAGGAGGCCGAGCGGCGGCTCGACGCCCTGGGGGCGTCCGACGAGCGGGTGAAGCGGCTGCGGACGATCCCCGGCGTCGGCCCGCGGACCGCCGAGGTGGTGGCCTACCTCGACGACGCCAAGCGGTTCCGCACGGCCCGCGGGGTCTCCGCCTACGCGGGCCTGGTGCCGCGGCAATTCCAGTCCGGCGAGACCGACCGCCGCGGCCGGATCACGCGCCGGGGGCCGGGCCTGCTGCGCAAGGCGCCGGTCGAGGCCGCCTGGCTGATGCTGCGGTACAACGCCTGGGCGGCGCGGACGCTGGCGCGGATCGGCAAGGGCCAGGAGACGCGGCGCAAGCAGGCGCTGGTGGCGGTGGCCCGCAAGCTCCTGGTCCGCTGCTGGGCGATGCTGAAGCACGGCACGGCCTGGGACGAGCGGCTGGCCGCGGCCGGATGACGGGCCGCCCGGTCGCCGGCCGTGATGCTCCCCTGACGCCGAGGGGGCCGAACGAATCACCGCGAGTCCCGCCCGAGGCTCGCGCCCGCCAGCTCGCAGCTTTGTCGGTCCGACGGCCGGCCCTCGCGGGCCGGCCGTCAGGACGACCTAACGGATGAGCGGCGGGTCGCATCAGGATCCTTGAGGCCGGCCCCGCGAGGGGTCATCCGACCGGGCCGTGACCTCGGATAGTCGAATGGAACCGACGGCGGTAACGACGCGGTGAGGAGAGCGGCTTCTGGCCTGCCCCCCAAAACCTGGTCCAGTCTTAGAGGCTATCCGGGAATTGTCTGCGGTGATTCCCTGTGTTTGAAGGGTGGCCGCTTCTTGGAATCATCCGGCTTCAAGAGCCTGAGCATCCGATGAATCGAGCAGACCTGGATCACCGCCTCGCTCGAACCCGCCGTCCGCTCGTAGTCGCGGCTGGTCCGCCGA
>DASZMJ010000167.1:0-9201 GCA_035551935.1 Isosphaeraceae bacterium | reverse complement strand
TCTTACATTTTATGGCCGAGGTCGGTGGCGATCGCCTGGCGGTCGGCGGCGATGGTCTGCGTGTCCTGCGCGGTGACGTTGGAGGCGGCCTGCACGGCCTGCACGTCGGCGACGGTCTTGGTGATCAGCGACTGCGGGACGTTCTCCTTCTGGAGCTGGGCGGTCAGGTCGGCCGCCATCTGCGACGGGTCCTGGCTCACGAGGACGGCGGAGCCGGAGCCGGCCGTCGTCCCGGCCGCGAACCCGATGTTCCCCGGCGCCGGGCCCTTGCCGATGACGACGGGGCCGAGGTGCGCGGGGTCGTTCGCCCCGCCGCTCAGCAGGACCTCCTGGCCCTTGTCGTGGCCGCGGGTGCCCTGGGGGGCGTACTGGGCGATCTGCTGGAAGTCCTGGCGGACGGCCTGCTCCTCGGCGGGCGTGACGGTCGACTTGGCCTGGATGGCCTTCATGTCCGCCTGGAGCTTCTGGAAGTCGGCCTGCGCCTGCGGGCTGAGGTTCGCCGGGTTGAAGTGGAAGGCGACCGGGCCGGACCCCTTGCCGCCGCGGGCGACCTGGATGTCGTGACGGGCCGTGCCCGACGCCATCACGCCGCCGTCGAGGGGGCCGAACATGCCCATCATCGGCAGTCCCATCGGCGGCGTGACGCCCGCCGTCGAGAGGACCAGCCGCCCCTCGAGCCCCTCGCACGCCAGGGGCCGCCCCGTCCTCGACGCCCGCCCCTTGACCTCGTCGCGACCGAACATGGACCTCTCCATGGCCATCTCTCCCGAGCCGAGGGCCGGCCGCCGACGCCCGGCACCATGCCGTTCGGTCGCGGGCCCTCCACCCCCTGACAGCGTGGGTCGGGGTCCCGAGCGCGCCTCAATTCCAAAGATTTTTTATTCCAATCATTTTGAATCGACGTGCCGACGCCCGCCGCTGGCGCGGCGTCTCTATCGTCATGATCGGCAGGATCGCGCGGGGACTTGAATCCGTCGCGACCGCCCTCACCTTCCCGGCCGGCCTTGCCGGCGCCCGATGTCCGGCCGACAATGGGTGCGGCCGGGGGAACGGCGCCGGGACTGCGGGGAGGGGGGCGAATGGTCGATCGGGCGAAGGGGGTGGTCCTGCTCAGCGGCGGGCTCGACTCGGCGACGGTCCTGGCCGAGGCGATCGCCGCCGGCTTCGAGCCGTATGCGTTGACGATCGGCTACGGCCAGCGGCACGAGGTCGAGCGCCTGGCGGCGCGGCGGGTGGCGGCGGCGATGGGAGTCGCGCGGCACGTCGAGCTCGAGGTCGACCTCCGCGCCTTCGGCGGCAGCGCCCTGACGGCCGACGTCGACGTCCCCAAGGACCGCCCCGCCGAGGCGATGGCGGCCGAGATCCCCGTCACCTACGTGCCGGCGCGGAACACGGTGTTCCTGTCGCTGGCCCTGGCCTGGGCCGAATCGCTCGGCGCCTTCGACCTCTTCCTCGGCGCCAACTGCGTGGACTACTCCGGCTATCCCGACTGCCGGCCCGAGTACCTCCGCGCCTTCGAGGTGATGGCCAACCTGGCGACGAAGGCCGGCGTCGAGGGCCGCGGCACCTTCCGGGTCCACGCCCCGTTCCTGACGATGACCAAGGACCGCATCATCGCCCGCGGCCTGGCCCTGGGCGTGGACTACGCCCTGACGCACTCCTGCTACGACCCCGGCCCCGACGGCCGCCCCTGCCTGCGCTGCGACTCGTGCACGCTCCGGCTGGCCGCCTTCGACACGCTCGGGATGACCGACCCGCTCCTGGCTTGAGCAGCCCGGGGACGGCGCCGCTTCCGGCGCGTCGGCGGGGCCGAGCAACTGCTCGGCCTCGGCCCGCGCGCGGAGGATGGCGGCGTCGTCCGACTTCCTGGCCTCGATCCAGGCGACGGAGCGGTCGAGCCAGGCGCGGGCCTTGCGGCGGTCGCCGCGGCGGTGCTCGAGCATCGCCAGGAAGAGCCAGTCGTTCGGGTCGCCCTCCCTGTCCACCGTGTTCAGCTCCATCGACTTGTTCAGGGCCTCGGCGGCGCCTTCACAGTCGCCGACGCGGTAAAGGGCCACGCCGAGCGTGTTCCAGAAGACCGCCATCGACGGGGCGTTTTCGATGGCCCGCCGTGCCAGGGCGACGGCGCGGCTCGGGTCGTGCGGCGGCGCGCCGGGGTACTCGACGAGGAGCCAGGCGAGGTTGTTGTTGAGGGCGCCGTCGTTGGGCGCCAGCTCGAGGCCGCGTTCCAGGGCCCGGACGGCCTCTCGACGGAGGCCGGCGTGCGACAGACCGACGCCGAGCTCCTGGAAGGCCCGCACCACACGCGGGCCACGGCCGGGGTTGGCCGGGGGCCGGCGGAGCAGGCCGACGAGGAAGTCGATCGCCTCGCCGACGGCCCGCGCGGCCTCGTCGCGGCGCCCCTGCGCCGCGAGGTTGCTGGCCAGTAGGGCGGACTCGCCGGCGACGGTCCGGAGGACGCTCTCGTCGTCCGGGAAGTCCGATGCCACGCGGCGCCACTCGGCGAGGGCCCGCCGGCGCGGCCCCTCGGCCGATTTCGGGTCCTTGGGTCGTGTTGGGTCCATCGTGTACTGGTGGAGCACCGCGAGGTCGCCATACGTGCCCGCCAGGTTGGCGCGGAGGCGGAAGTCGCGGGGGCGCTCGATGGCCAGCGGCTCGAAGAGCTCGATCGCCGAACGGTACGACGCCTCGGCTCCGGCGTCTTTCAGCAGCATCCGGCAGAAGCCGACGCGGCGGAGGGCCTCCGCGGTGATGGCGCGCATCTCGGGGTAGGAGCGGGTCTGCTCGACGACCGTCCCGTAGAAATCCTTCGCGCGGCGGTAGAAGTCGTCCTTCTCCGACTGGCCCCGGCGGGCGTTGGCAACCCGCCCCATCGCCTCGATCGAGAGGTCGTCGGCCAGGGCGAATAAGTTCAGCAGGAACGCCTCGGACCGCCCGCGCTCCTCCTTGGCCTGTTTCAGCGCGTCGAGCGTGTGGCGCTGCTCGCGCCAGAGCATCAGGCCGCCGACGGCCGTCGTCGCGACGAGGACGATCGCCGCGGTCACGACCGCGGCCCGGTGCCGTCGCGACCACTTGGCGACGCGGCCGAAGGGCGAGGGGCGTCGGGCGCGGATCGGCTGGTCGGCGAGGAAGCGGCCGAGGTCGTCGGCGAAGTCCTGGGCCGTCGCGTAGCGGCCGGCGGGGTCCTTGGCCATGGCCTTCAAGACGATCGTCTCCAGGTCGCGCGGGATCGCCGGGTCGATCCGCCGCGGCGCCAACGGCTCCGACTCGGCGATCTGGCGGAGCAATTCCTGGCGGTCGCGGCCGGGGAAGACCGGGCGGAGCGTCAGGAGCTCGTACAGCGTGGCGCCGAGCGAGTAGATGTCGGTCCGGTGGTCGACGATGGACCGTCGGCCGCCGGCCTGCTCGGGGCTCATGTAGCGGAGGGTGCCGACGAGCGTGCCGGTCATCGTCAGGCCGGGGTCGTCCTTGAAGCGGGCCAGGCCGAAGTCGGTGACCCAGAGGTGCCGCCGGCCGTCGACCAGGAGGTTCGACGGCTTGATGTCGCGATGGAGGATGCCCTGCTCGTGCGCGTGCTGGAGCGCCCCGGCGGCCTGCACGCCGAGCCGCGCCACCTCGCGGAGACGCTCGCGGTCGCGCGGCACGGCCGACGGCGCCGACGGCGGTGGACCCTCCGCCGCGTCGACCGGCCCGAGGTCGCGACCGTCCCACGAGCCGGTCGGCGTCTCGGCGCGGATGCGGTCGCGGATCAGGTCGGCCAGCGACGGCCCGTCGATGTACTGCATGGCGTAGAAGTGCGCCCCGCGCTCGCAGCCGACGGTGTGGATCGGCACGATGTGCGGGTGGTGGAGGCAGGCCGCGGCGTGCGCCTCGAGCTGGAAGCGGGCGCGCTGCCGGGGGTCGAGGGCCGCGGCGAACGGCAGGACCTTGAGCGCCACGCGACGGCCCAGCGAGAGCTGCTCGGCCTCGTAGACGACGCCCATGCCCCCGCGGCCGACCTCGCGGACGACCCGGTAGTCGCCCAGGACCGCCGGCGCCTCCCCCGGGTCGATCGCCGCCGGGCCCGCCGACGATCCTGCCGCCGCCGAGCGGCCGAGCTCGGCCAGGACCGCCAGCGTCGGCCAGAGCCGCCGGAGTCGCTCGGCGTGCTCGGGGAAGCGGCCGGCGTAGTCCTCCGGGTCGACGTGCTCACCGGCCTGGAGCCGGGCGATCAGGTCGTCGACGAGGTCGTCGAGCACGGCCGACCCGCCGTCGGCCGTCGTCGCGGGTCCCCGGCCGGCCTGGGCTTTCATGGCACGCTCCCCGATGGGTCGCCTTCGAGCAGGACCCGGAGCCGTTCCAGCGCCCGGCAGTGCCGGGCCTTGGCCGCCCGCTCGGTGATGCCGAGCGTCGCGGCCACCTCCGACGCCGACGCCTGCCGCAGGCTCCGGAGCACCAGGACCTCGCGGTCGCGCGGCCCGAGCCGCTCCAGGGCCGCCCGGACCCGCGCCCGACGCTCGTCGCGCTCGAGCCGGCCGCTCGGGCTGGTCAGGCTGTCGGCCAGCCGATCGACCAGCCCCGTCGCCGACGCGTCCGCGGCCGGCAACGGCCCCTCGCGCGCCACGCAACGACGCTGGGCCAGCAGGTGGAACCGCCGCGACTTGGCCAGCCGCTCCCGCGCGATTTGCCGGAGCCAGGCCAGGAACGGCAACGGCCTTCGCCGCAGGTACTCCGGCAGCTCCTTGTGGGCGTCGATCAAGGACTCCTGCACGATGTCCGACGCGTCGACCCTCGCCGCGATCCTCCGGTCCAGCCGCGCCGCGATCTCCCTGCGCAGCCGCCCCCGGTAGCGCGCGAGCAGTCGCTCCCGCGCCCCGTCGTCTCCCCGCCCCGCACACTCCATCAACTCATCCGTCCCGGGCGTGTCGCGCTGGTCCATCGTCGGCGTCCCCCCCTAATGATCCATTCTCCCAACCCCCCGGCGTCGGACACAACAGCCCGGCCAGGGCCGCTCTCGAACACGCCATCCTGTCGTCGCCCTGCCCGGGCCGACCGCGCGTCGACCCGACCGCGGTCCATGGACGGAACATGAGTCCCCTCCGCCCGTTCCGACGATCTTCGGTTCGTTCCGCGCCGGGCAGGTCGCGCGTTAGAATCGATCCATCTCCCCCAGATTTGGGTTCGTTTCGTCGGCGCCGGCCGCGTGTTGGGTTCGTTTCGCGCGGCGCGGTGTCGGCCGCAGAGTCGCCCCAGTCCGCCCAATGTTGGGTTCGTTTCGCGCCGGGGCCGTGTCGAAGTGGGTTCGTTTCGCGCCGACGGCGGGGCGCGTTGGGTTCGTTTCGCGCCGGGAGGATCGGCGGCAAACTCGATCCCGCTTGCCCAATGTTGGGTTCGTTCGGCGCGGCGGCCTGGCCTTCGGTTCGTTCCGCGCCGCCGCTTCGCCTCGCGACCGACCTCGTCGCCGACCCCGGCCCCCGAGCGGAAGTGGGTTCGTTTCGCGCCACCGCGCCGGCCGGAGTGGGTTCGTTTCGCGCCGCGCCGACCACGTCTCCGCCGTCCCCGGCCCGACTCCGAAGGGGGCCGAACCGTCTCTTCGGTTCGTTCCGCGCCGGCCCCCGGCCGACCTCGGGGACGAGCCGAGGGGCGATCGGGTCGGCCTGTCGCTCGTCTCGGGGGGACATGGGGCCGGTCACGATGATCCCTCGCCGTCCTCCGCGCGGACGCTGCCCCTCCCGCGAGGAGCCGCTACCCCCATAGTTGGAATCCCGGCCGAAAACCGGCAGCAATTCCGGGAGAATGGCCCGACGGTCTCGTCCTCGTCACTCCGCCGCCCGAGCTTGGTCGGAGACGGACGGATCGAGGCGGGGCACAATCACGACCCTTCTGAGCTTCCTCTTGCGGCTTCGCCGCCCGGACGCCCGAGGGCGTCCGGGCCACCCGCGGGCCGGAGATTCGATGCCGGGATTTCGCCCGAACTGGTGGCGGCGTAAAATGGATTCGCGTCTTGCCGCCGATCCTTGCTCCTTAACAAGGGGATCGATCTATGGGTCGCACATCATGGTTCGCGGCGTTTCTTCTGGGGCTTTGCCTTTCACGGCTCGCCCTCGCCGACGATCCGGTCTCGATTCCTCCCGCGACAACGGAGCAGGTCCAGAAAACGGTCGATCGTGCCATCGGGTACCTGCAGACCGAAAGCGCCGCCTGGTGGAGCACCCGCAAATGCGCCGCCTGCCATCACCTGCCGATGCCGCTCTGGGCGTTGGGCGAAGCCGAAAGGCAGGGGTACGCGATCGACAAGAAATACCTGGCGGATATGACCGAGTCCTTACTGGGCAGCAGGGACAAGTTGATGGCCTCGAAGATCTTTCCCAATCCGGCCGATCCACCCGACCCGCGCCCGCAGGGTCGAGGGCTGAACATGGGACTCCCGTTCCTGGCCGTGGCTGCACAGTCGTTGCCCTCGCTGAACGAGGGGCAGAAGCGAAGCCTGAGGCTGATCACGGAGGAGATCGTCAAGAAGCAGCGACCGGACGGCTCGTGGGAGTTCTTTGCCACTCTCAGGCGACCGCCGATCAACGAAAGCCGGACCACCGACGCCGCCTGGATCATCATGGCTTTGCAGGGGGAAACGGGACCCAATTCGCCGGAATCGCAGCGCGCGGCGCTGTCGAGAGCGATCGCATGGCTCGCCGCCGCGAAGCCCACCGACATCCACCAAGATAAGGCCCTGAAGGTGCTGATGTGGGCTCGCTCCAACAAGCCGCGCGAAACGATACAAGCCACGATCGAGGAGTTGCTTGCACTGCAACGCACCGACGGCGGGTGGAGCCAGACCGTCCCCGAATTGAAGAGCGACGCCTTCGCCACCGGCCAGACTTTGTACGTCCTCTCGCTCGCCGGTTATACGGCCGAACGGCCCGAGATCAAGCGCGCCGTTGACTTCCTGGTCGCCACGCAAAAGCCGGACGGAAGTTGGCCGATGATCTCTCGATCGACGCCCGATGGCTCGCCCGGTAGCTCGAAACTCTTGACGCCGATCACCTGCGCCGCCAGTTCCTGGGCCACGCTCGGCCTGGCAAGGTTGATGCCGAAGTCCGTTGCTGAACGCAATGCGATGAAGATCCCGACCAGGATCGCCGGCGCGTACAGCGGGGGCGAGCTGGTCGAACTGCGAGTGCGTGACCGTATTGCGTACCTCATCAAGCCGACTGGGAAAGTCGACCCCCAAAGGCGCTGGGTGTGGGACTTTCCGTTTTGGCTCGCGATCAATGATGGGTTCGGCAATGTGGCACACCGCTACTACGTTGAAAGGGCGCTCGCCGCGGGGTGGCCCGGACAACTTGTTGTCCGGGTCCCGAAGGGACAGGAGGCGTCAGTCCAGCCATCCGACGGGCACGCCGACGGTCCGGCCCGACTCGTAATATCGCGCCGAACTCCAAGGCCAGTCGACCGCCCGCGCCACCAGCCCGGCCCGGACGGGGTTCAGGTGCATGTAGAGCAGCTTCTCCTCGACTTTCCACGGGCTGTAGAGGTTGAAGTCATAGTACCTCGGCTGCCAGGTCGGCACCGTCGGGTCGAGGGCGGCGGCGTAGGCGGTCAACTCGGCTCGAAGGAATCGCTTGATCTGCACGGAGCTGCGCTGCTTCCATTGCTTCATGAAGTGGCTGAGCTGGTCGGGGGCCGGGAGATGGACGATCGCGTGGACGTGGTCGGGCATCACGACGAAGCCGACGCACCGGCCGGTTTGCATGGCGAGCTGCGAGCCGAGCACGCCGAGGACGATCCGCTTGGCCCGGTCGTGGTCCAGGAGCCGGCGGCGCCGGTAGCACGAGAAGGTCACGAAGTGCGCGTGGCCCTCGCGGTCGTAGAGACGCCGTGCCGACATCACGGGATCGTACCGCAGCGAGGAGCACCTCGGCAACCTCCTGTCCCTTCGGGGACGGCACGAACGGGTGGCAAACCTCCTGTCCCTTCGGGACCCGGACAACAAGTTGTCCGGGCCACCCCGCGGCGTAGAGCGTCTTCTGCTCGAGCCCGGGCAAGAGGCGGGCGAGATACGAGTAGCCCTCGGCCGTCATCCCCTGCGGGAAGTGCCCCGACGACGTGACATGCCCCTGCAGGGCAATGCCGATCTGGTGGAGGTTGTTAACGCATCGCGTTCGACGGGCAGATTCACGCGCCATCATCACCGCCGGGATCAGCAGGCCAATGAGGATGCCGACGATCGCGATGACGACGAGCACCTCGATCAGCGTGAACCCCGCCGCGATCGCCGAGGAGGCCCACTGGCGGCCGGCTTTCATGGCTTGACCACCTCAAGAGTGACGGGCTTGAATTCCCATTTTGTTACCCGATCCGGATGCACGGGCCGATCGCCGTCCCAGATCACCATGATGTCCATCACGTGGACTTGGGCGGTGATGTGGCCCCTCGTGTCATTAATCCAGCCGATCTCGGGTGGCTCGACTCGGAACTCGCAGAAGTAGTCCTCGCCGTCCCTACGGAAGCGTTCCAGAGGCTTGCTCACCCAGCATGCCTGCCCGCGCGGCCCACGGCCGCCTTGGACGATGATCCAGACTGCGGCTGGCATTCTGCTGCCGGGCACGAGCCTGATACGGACCAGCATCTCCAGTAGCTCTTTATGCTTGATCTTTAGGCCCGAGTTCGGTTTGAGGATCTCGACTTCCGGCGGCACGGGCGGAGTGCTCGCGCGCGGATCGTCCTTCTTAAAGTCATGGGCTTTCGCAAACTCGACGTATTCGCTCGCCGGCCCTCGGCCGCAACCCGGCAGGATGAGAGGGAGGCCGCCCGCCAATACAGCGAGGAATCGTACGATATGGACCGTATCGTTTCGGCTCATCGTTGTGATGCACTCACGGTTCTTCGAAGAATACGACAATTGTAATTCGGCATCGGGAATCGATCAAGGGGCAACAGCTTGAGACCCCGATGCCGGAGCGATCCGACCTCAGCAGACGGTGATCGTGAGGGTTGTGGTGATCGGTGCGGCGGGTGCCGGCGGATAGGCATAGATTGTGATGGTGAACGTCGTCGGTAAGATGAGGATCGGGGGGTGAGGTGGACCCTGAGGTGGACCCCTGAGACTGGACAACTCGGGATGTTATACTGATCGAAGGTCGCTGATCCATCCCGAGGTGCATCATGACCGTCAAGCGCAAGCGGCATCCGGCCGCCTTCAAGGCCAGGGTCGCCCTGGAGGCC
>DASZMJ010000166.1:0-11024 GCA_035551935.1 Isosphaeraceae bacterium | reverse complement strand
ATCCGCAGATGACGCAGATGAGAATGGATGAAGAAAAAGAACATATCAATTTATATAATTTTTTCTTCATCCATTCTCATCTGCGTCATCTGCGGATAGACCTCTTCTCTTCCTCCCCTCCCTGCCCAAACCTTGGGCAGTGCCGGCCCCGCTTTGGCGCCCTTGGTGGGCAGGGATGCGTCCCAAACCGGCCCGGGAGGTGCGGGGAATGGGAATTGCACGGGGATGCACGCGTCCTGCCTGGCGGGCCCATTTCCTCGGGAAAACGACCATGCTGATCCGCGTCGGCTTCGACATCGGCTTCGAGGTCACCGGGCGGGTGCCGATGCTCTTGCTCCTGTCGGTGGTGCCCGAGCGGGCGGGAGGGATGGTGCGGCCGGAGCGGCTGAAGGTCGAGCCGGAGGTGCCGATCGAGACGTTCACCGACCGCTTCGGCAACCGCGCCTCGCGGCTCGTGGCGCCGCCGGGGAGGCTGCGGCTCTGGAGCGACGGCGTCGTCGAGGACTCGGGCCTGCCCGACCCGGTCGAGCCCGGGGCGCGACAGCATCCGGTCGAGGAGCTGCCGCCGGAAGTCCTGCCGTTCCTGCTCGCCAGCCGCTATTGCGAGGTCGATCGGCTCTCCGACATCGCCTGGAACCTCTTCGGCGCCACCCCCGAGGGGTGGCCCCGCGTGCAGGCGGTCTGCGACTGGGTCCACGACAACGTCCGCTTCGGCTACGAGTACGCCCGGCCCACCAAGACCGCCTTCGACGTCTACAACGAGCGCACCGCCGTCTGCCGCGACTTCACCCACCTGGCCGTCACCTTCTGCCGCGCCTTGAACATCCCCGCGCGGTACGTCACCGGCTACCTCGGCGACATCGGCATCCCCTCGCAACCGTACCCGATGGACTTCAGCGCCTGGTTCGAGGTCTATCTCGACGGCCGCTGGCACACCTTCGACGCCCGCCACAACACCCCCCGCATCGGCCGCGTCCTCATGGCCCGCGGCCGCGACGCCGTCGACGTCGCGCTGACCACCTCGTTCGGCACGACGAGGCTGGCGCACTTCATCGTCTGGACGGATGAAGTGAAGGGGGAGGGGTGAGGGAAGAGGGCAGAGGAGCGATGGTCCGTCCTCTGTCATCTGACCTCTGCCCTGGACAATCCGCATTCCGAAATCCGCACTCCGCAATCCCCGCCCTGCTGCTGCTGCCCCTGCTGGTGCTGGTAGCCGGCGCGGGCGTGCTGGCCGTGGCGACGGTACTGGCGCTGGAATTGATAGGAGCCGTTGCCCATCCGCTGCGACTGGTAGCCGTGCGACTGGCGCTGCGACTGGCCGTTGGCGGACTCGGCGCGGGGGGAATGGGCGCCGAGCTCGCTCCAGTCGGCGGGCATGCGGTCGATCGGCTCGACGGTGACGGCCACGTCGATCTCCTCGCGGGCGCGGCCGCGCCAGAGGCCGCGGTTGGGGGGGACGTCGGAGTAATCGCGGCCGACGGCGATGACGACGTGGTCGTCGCCGACGAACGCGCCGAGGGTCGGGTCGACGTCGACCCAGCCGACGCTCTCGCCCCCCCAGACCTGGGCCCAGGCGTGGGTGTGGATCTCGCCCGGCTGGTGGACGTAGCCGCTGACATACCGCGACGGCAGTTCCAGGCCGCGGCAGGCGCCGAGGAAGAGGTGGACGAAGTCCTGGCAGACCCCGCGGCCGAGCGCCAGCGCCTCGCCGACGGGCGTCGTCGCGGTCGTGACCTTCTTCTCATAAGCCAGCCGGCCGCGGACGGCGGCCATCAGGCCGCGGACGACGTCGGCGAGGCTGCCCATCGGCTCGGGCAAGCCGGCGCGGAAGGCGTCGAGCTCGGGCCCCTCGTCGACCAGCGGGCTGGAACGGAGGAACTCGAGCGCCTCGACCGCCGTCGGCCGCTCGCCCGGCCAGGCGACGGCCTCGAGCCGGCGGGCGACCCCCTCGCGGTGCGTCCGGGCGAAGCTCGTGGCGCGGATGACGACCTCCGAATGCGGCGCCAGCACGTTGAACAGGTCCACCCGGTTGCCGAAGCCGTCGCGGTACGCCGTCGCCGTCGCCGCCGGCGTGATCTTCAACCGATACCCGAGCGTCGTCTGGTCCTCGGTCGACGCCGGCGCCATGCGGACTTCGACGACCGCCTCGGAGACCGGCTCGGTGTACGACAGGCGCGTCTCGTGCGTGATGCGGAAGAGCATGGCTCGGTCCCCTGGGATTTCGGGATGCGGAATTCAGATTAATATATGAAGAACTAATAATCTGTTACTGTATTCCGCAATCCGAAATCAGATCAAGAAGTATTCCTGGTGGATCTCGTCGCCGACGCGGTGGCTGGCCTCGAGGACGCCGGCGAGGAAGCGACCGAGGCCGCGGTCGAGGATCTCGGCGACGTCGATGTAGCGGAGCTCGCTGTCGAGCCGGCCGAGCTGGCGCTCGGCCTCGGAGCCGTAGTCGTCGCCGGCGCCGCCGTTGATCTCGCGGAGCGACTCGCGGCAGCGGTCGACGCAGAACCGCATCGAGCGGGGGAAGTCGGCGTCGAGGACGAGGTAGTGGACCACGCCTTCGGGGTCGATGCGGTCCTGGAACTGGCGGAGGTAGGCGTCGTAGGCCGAGCAGCTCTGGAGGATGCTGGTCCAGGCGACCGGCCGCGCCGGGTCGGCCGAGCCGGATGCCTGGGCGCGGACGCCCAGGAGGCGGCCGAGCTGGTTGAGCCGCTCGAGGTGGCGGCCGAGCCGGAGGAACTGGTACGCCTCGGTCCTCGGCAGAGTGCTGTCGAGCAGGCCGTCGAAGAGGACGCAGGCGCGCTTCACGCCGCCGAAGAAGCCGGCCGGGCTCGACTCGAACCGCCGCCGGGCGCGGGGGCCGCTCATGTAGAGATAGAGTTGGTTGATCTGGCTCCACGCCTCGGCGCTGAGCGCCTCCTGGGTGCCGCGGGCGTTCTCGCGGGCGCGGGCGATCATGGCGAGGATCGAATGCGAGTTGCGGCGGTCGAAGGTCAGGAAGCGGAGGACGGCCTCGCGGCCGGCGTCGCCGTGGCGGCGTCGGAAGGCGTCGCGGCAGGCGAGCACGGCCAGGACGCTCTCGACCGGCCCGGCCTCGGCGTCGTTGCCGTCGGCGTCGTCGAGCTCGTGCTCGAAGCCGGCGTCGAGCAGCCGCGCGATGTTCTCGGCGCGCTCGACGTAGCGGCCGATCCAGTACAGGTTCTCGGCGACCCTGCTGAGCATCAGGCCCCCTCCCGCCGCGATTGGGGCGGCGTCGGCCCGCCCCGGAGGACCCACGTGTCCTTCGTCCCGCCCCCCTGCGAGCTGTTGACCACCAGGCTCCCCTTCGGCAACGCCACGCGGGTCAGGCCGCCGGCCAGCACCGTGATCTCGGCGCCATAGAGGACGAACGGCCGCAGGTCCACATGCCGGCCGTCGAGGTGGCCGTCGAGCAACGTCGGGTGCCGGCTCAGGCAGATCGTCGGCTGCGCGATGTAGCCGCGCGGGTTCTCCTCGACCTTCGCCGCGAACTCCGCCCGCTGCGCGGCCGTCGAGGCCGGGCCGATCAGCATCCCGTAGCCGCCCGAGCCGTCCACGGCCTTGACGACCAGTCTCTCGAGGTTCGCCAGGATGTGCTGTCGGTGCGACGGCACGAGCGGCCGGAACGTCTCGACGTTCTCCAGGATCGGCTCCTCGCGCAGGTAATACCTGATGATATCCGGGACGAACGGGTAGATCCCCTTGTCGTCGGCCACGCCGGTGCCGATCGCGTTGGCCAGGCCGACGTTGCCGGCGCGATAGGCGCCGACGAGCCCCGCGACGCCGAGCTGGCTGTCGCCGCGGAAGCAGAGCGGGTCGAGGAAGTCGTCGTCGACGCGGCGATAGATCACGTCGACCCGCTTCAGGCCGCGGGTCGTCCGCATGAAGACCTGCCCCTTGTCGAGCACCAGGTCGCGCCCCTCGACCAGCTCGACGCCCATCTTCCGGGCCAGGAAGCTGTGTTCATAATAGGCCGAGTTGTAGATGCCGGGGGTGAGGACGACGACCGTCGGGTCGTCGCAGCCGTCGGGGGCGATGTGGCGGAGGACGGCCAGGAGGTTGGCGGCGTAGTCGTCGACCGGCCGGACGTTGTAGGCCTCGAAGAGGGTCGGGAAGACCTGCTTCATCACCTGTCGGTTCTTGAGGACGTAGCTGACGCCCGAGGGGGTCCGACCGTTGTCCTCGAGGACGAGGTAGCGGCCGTCGTCGTCGCGGATCAGGTCGATGCCGGCGATGTGGATATAAACATCGCCCGGCACGCGAATGCCGAGGACCTCGCGGCGGTAGCCGGACGAGCCGAGCACGAGGCCGGCGTCGACGACGCGGTCCTTGAGGATGAGCCGGTCGTGGTAGACGTCGTGGATGAAGAGGTTGAGCGCCCGGACGCGCTGCTTGAGGCCGCGGTCGATCCGCTCCCACTCGTCCTCGGCGACGAGCCGCGGGATCGGGTCGAAGGGGATGATCCGCTCGACGCCCTGCGTGCGGCCGTAGACGGTGAAGGTGATCCCCTGCTGCCGCATCATCAGGTCGGCCAGGTGGTGCCGCCGGCCGAGTTCCGCCGGGCCGAGCTCGGCGAGGCGGTCGAGCAACGGGGCGTAGTGCGGCCTGGGCACGCCGGGCGCCTCGAACAGTTCGTCGAAGCCGGCGAGCTCGTAGCCCTCGAACAGGCGCGCGTTGGTCTCCAGGCGCAGCATCGACATGAGGCCCCCACTCTCGACGTTGGGGCGCGATCGGGGCACGACCGGACCGCGGGATGATTCCCCTGGAAGGGCAAACGGCGCACCGCGGTCGAAATAATGTCGTAACTCGTGAAATCGCCACAACTTTCCAAGACACCGGCCCGACCTCGCCCCCACGCCTTGCGGCGGAATCGGGCAAGGCCGGGCCGGTGTTTGCCGCGATCGTGGGCAGCGCGAAGGAGGGTCAGGCGTTGTACGAGGTCGAGGAGGTCGTGCCGCCGCGGCCGGTCCAGTTGGTGTGGAGGTACTGGCCGCGGGGGCGGTCGACGCGCTCGTAGGTGTGGGCGCCGAAGTAGTCGCGCTGGGCCTGGAGCAGGTTGGCGGGGAGGTTGGCGGTGCGGTAGCCGTCGTAATAGGCCAGCGCCGACGACATCGCCGGCGTGGGGATGCCGTGGCCGACGGCGGCGAGCAGGACGCGACGCCAGCCGGCCTGGGCCTTGGTCAGTTCGCCCTGGAAGTAGGGGTCGAGCATCAGGTTGGTGAGGCCGGGGTCGCGGTCGAAGGCCTCCTTGATCTTGCCGAGGAAGGCGCTCCGGATGATGCAGCCGCCGCGCCACATGAGCGCGACGCCCCCCTTGTTGATCTGCCAGCCGGCCTCGCGGGCCTGGGCGTCCATCAGCGCGTAGCCTTGGGCGTACGAGATGATCTTGCTGGCGTAGAGGGCCTGCTCGACGTCGTCGACGAACGCCTGGGGGTTGGCCTTGAAGGTGTCCTTCGGGCCGGTCAGGGCCTTGCTGGCGGCGACGCGCTCGTCCTTCTGCGCCGAGAGGCAGCGGGCGAAGACGGCCTCGGCGATGAGGGTCAGCGGCACGCCGAGGTCGAGCGCCGAGGTGACGGTCCACTTGCCCGTCCCCTTCTGGCCGGCGGCGTCGAGGATGAGGTCGACGGTGGACTTGCCGGTCTCTTCGTCCTTGTGGCCGAAGATGTCGCGGGTGATCTCGATGAGGTAGCTGTCGAGCGGGCCGCTGTTGAAGCGGTCGAAGACGTCGTGGAGCGCCGGGGGGCCCATGCCGAGCAGCTCGCGGAGGAGGTGGTAGCCCTCGCCGATGAGCTGCATGTCGCCGTATTCGATGCCGTTGTGGACCATCTTGACGAAGTGGCCGGCGCCCTCGGGGCCGACCCAGTCGCAGCACGGCGAGCCGTCGTCGACCTTGGCGGCGATGGCCTGGAAGATCGGCCGGACGTGCGGCCACGCCTCCGGGTCGCCGCCGGGCATGATCGACGGCCCCTTCAGCGCCCCCTCCTCGCCGCCGGAGACGCCCGTGCCGACGAACAGCAGCCCTTTTTCCTTCAGGGCGCGGGCGCGTCGGGTTGTGTCGGGGAAATGGGTGTTGCCGCCGTCGATGAGGATGTCGCCCGGCTCGAGCAAGGGGGCGACCTCGTCGATGACCGCGTCGACCGCGGCGCCGGCCTTGACCATGATCATAACCTTGCGCGGGCGCTTCAGGCTCGCGACGAGGTCCTTGACCGAATGGCAGCCGACGACCTTCTTCCCCTTGCCCCGGCCGGCGACGAACTCGTCGACCTTGGACGTCGTCCGGTTGAACACCGCGACGTTGAACCCGCGGCTCTCCATGTTCAGGACGAGGTTCTCCCCCATCACGGCCAGGCCGATCAGGCCGATGTCGGCGGTCGCTTGTGGCATCGCTCGCGTTCTCATCGTGGATGGATGGTGATTCGACCGATCATCACAGGTTCAAGGCAGCAGGTCCGCGACCGCGATCCTCGCCCCCGGCTTCGCCAGCGGCTCGACGTGGCCGGTCGCCGGGACGACGGCCACGTCATGATACTTGAACCGCCCCCGCCGGTCGGCGTCCGGCCCCGGCGCGCGGTGGACCTCCACCTGGCGGTCGACGAGGTTGACGATCCAGGAATCCGCGATGTCGGCCCAGGCATTCAGGTGGGCCTTGATCGTGCGGTCGCGCCGGAGGGTCGCGTCGGCGATCTCGACGACGAGCAAGGCGGTGGTCGGGTGGCTCGTGTAATCGCGGGGGTTGCCGGGGACGACCGCGATATCCGGCTCGGGCTGGTTGTGCCGGCCGAGGTCGAGGGGCACGGCGGTACGGCAGGAGTGACCGGGCCCGAAGGCATTGCGCAGCGGCTCCTCGGCCAGACCGGACGCGATTGCATGAGGGGGATTAATTGTCATATGCCAGAGCTCACCCCGAACCAACTCGATGCGCTTGTCGGGAAAGAAACCGAGGTCGCCGAGCTTGTAATACTGGTCCTTCGTGAAGCGGACTCGCCGCGCGGTAGCGAGCGCCGCGGCCGGGTCGTGGGTCGTGGCCATGTCACTCTCCTTTCCCCTTCGGCTTCGCGTCCGACTTGGCCGCCTTGAGCCTCTCGCGGGCGAGCCAGAGCTCGGCCTGGAGGCGGTGGGCCTGGATCTCCATGAACATGAGCCGCGAGACGCGGCCGGCGGCGGCGAGGCCGCGGATGCGCTCCTCCCACTCGCGCATCCGCCGCCAGTGAGCCTCGAACGCGGCGACGCGGTCGCGCTTCGGCTCGACGTGGGGCAACGCCAGGTAGACCTCGGGGTCCTCGACCCGAGGCTCGCCCTCCGACATGCTCAGATAGATTTGCGAGCCGAGCAACCGTTTGGACCACGTGTAGATGTCGCCGACCTGATTGTTCACCGGGTTGCCGAGGAGGCCGACGTTGGCGATGAGCTCCAGCGCGTGCCGGGCCATCTTCAGCCGCTCCTCGACGACGACGATGTGGTCCCTCGGCTCGCCGGCCGGGGGCGGGTTGAACGGCCGGACGTCGGTCTCGCGCGGCAGGTTCTGCTGCGCGACCATCGCCCTCGGCCGCTCCAGGAAGCAGAAGGTCGCCGCCGCCGCGATCGCGGCCAGTGCGGCCAGGCGACGGCGGCGGAGCGAACGCTCCAGGGCCTCGATCCGTCGCGCCAGCGCATCGCGTCCGTCGTCCATGGGCCGGTCCCTCCGTCGCGCTCAGCGGCTCCAGGGCGGGGTGTCGGGCAGGAGGGCCTCGAACCGCGCCAGTCGTTCGTCCATATAGGCGCCGGCATACGTCCCGGCGAAGAAGCGGGGCAGGGCCTCGCCGAGGAAGCGGGCCCACGACTCGTCCTCGAGGCCCGGCTCGATCGGGTAGAACAGGGCGCCGACGGCCTCGGCGGCCTTGCGGTCGCCGGGGGCGTCGCCGACTATCAGCACTCGGCCCGGCGCGTAACGCCCCGAGGACGTCAGCCGGAGCTGCTCGGCCTTGCTCCCCGCCTCCTGGCCGGCGATCAGGGCGACGTCGCCGGCCAGGCCGTGCTCGTGCCACTCGCGGCGGAGGGCCTCGCCGGGCGTGGCCGAGACGACGAGCACGTCGGCCCGCCCGCGCATCGCCGCGAGCGACTCGCGGACGGACGGGAAGGGGGGGACGTCGCGGACGACCTCGCGGATCGTGGCGTTGACGGCCTCGCTCCACTCGAGGGCCCGCCTCAGGTCCGGGTCGCCGGTGCGGTCGGCCTCGGCCTCGAGCGTCGGGTTGGCCAGCTTCGTCTCGCGGGCGATCCAGGCCCGCAGGCCGCGCAGGGGCGGGACCTCGAACCCGCGACGGCGGACCTCGGGGCGGTCCTGGAGGAGGTCCATCGTGGCCGTCAAGGCGGGGAAGCGGTTCACGCCGCGCGAGGTCGAATACAGGTTGACGAACTCGGCCGCCTCGCGCGCGAACTTCGAGATCGCCGCCAGCCCGTAGGACCGGACGATCTGCGGGATGAAGCACTCCTTGTGCTTCACCTCCATCGTGTCGAAGGCGCAGCCGTCGCTGTCGATCCCGATGAAGAAGTCGCGGGAGCCCCGGAACTCGCGCAACGGTGCCTGCGGGTCGGTCGCGGATGCGGTCGCGGTCATGGGCGGTCGTGGGCTCCCTCGCCGTCCGGTCGTTCCCCCGGACGCCGCCCCCATTGTGCCGAGAATCGGCCCCGTTTCCAAGCGTCGAGCGACGGGACGTTGCGATCCACGACGCCGTTCGCAAGGGACCCTCACCCCGGCCCGCTCCCCGGGGGAGAGGGGGTCCGAATCCCTCCCGCTCCCCCGGGGAGCGGGCCGGGGTGAGGGTCCCTTGCATTCAGCATGACGGTAGGATGATCCCGGCCGCGAGAACCCCAACGGAACCTGCCATGACCACGACGCCGCTCGTCCTGATCAACGCCGTCGGCCTGACCGGCCGCCTGCTCGCGAACGCACCGAGGCTGCGCGCCCTGGCCGAGTCGGGCTGGCGGCGGCCGTTGCGCGAGGTCGTGCCGGCGGTGACGTGCACCGCGCAGGCAACGTTGCTGACGGGCGAGCCGCCGAGCGGTCACGGCGTCGTCGCCAACGGCTGGTACTTCCGCGACACGGGCGAGGTGCGGTTCTGGCAGCAGTCGAACGCGCTCATCCAGGCCGAGCCCCTTTATGTGACCGCTCGCCGCCGCCGGGCCGAGCGGGGCGAGCCGTTCAAGGCGGCGAAGCTGTTCTGGTGGTTCAACCAGGGGGCGGCGGTGGACCTCAGCCTCACCCCGAAGCCGTATTACGCCGCCGACGGCAACAAGGCGTTCGGCGTCGCGGGCACGCCGCCGGGCCTGGCCGATCGGCTCGAAACGAGGCTCGGGACGTTCCCGTTCCCCAGCTTCTGGGGCCCGGCCGCCGGCCTGGCCTGCACCCCCTGGATCGCGCGCGCGGCGGCCCAGGTCCTCGAGGAGGATCGCCCCGATTTCACCCTCGTCTACCTGCCGCACCTCGACTACGACCCCCAGCGGTTCGGCCCCTCGGGCTCCGACATGCCGAGGCTCGTCCGCGAGCTGGACGACGCCTGCGCCCCGCTGCTCGACGCCGCCCGGAAGGCCGGGGCGCGGGCCTGGGTCGTGAGCGAATATGGCCATGGTGATGTGCGCCGGCCCGTCTTCCCGAATCGCGTGCTCCGCGACGCCGGCCTGATCGCCGCGCGCACGGGGCCGTTCGGCGAGGTCTTCGAGCCCTTCAACAGCCGGGCCTTCGCGGTCTGCGACCATCAGATCGCTCATGTGTATGTGTCGAACATCGAAGACGTCGGCCGCGTCCGCGACCTGCTGGCCGGGGTGCCGGGCGTGGCGCGGCTGCTCGACGGGGAGTCGAGGGCCGAGGTGGGGCTCGACCACCCGAGGTCGGGCGAGATCGTGGCATTGGCCGAGCCCGACGCCTGGTTCGCGTACCCGTTCTGGCTCGACGACCGCGACGCCCCCGACTACGCCCGCACCGTCGACATCCACCGCAAGCCCGGCTTCGACCCCTGCGAGCTCTTCTTCGACCCGCGTTTGACGTGGCCGAAAGGGCGCGCGGCCCTCCGATTGCTTCAGAAGAAGCTGGGCCTCCGCACCCTCTTCGACGTCGTCCCGCTCGACGCCACGCTCGTCCGCGGCAGCCACGGCCTGCCCGCGTCCGTCGACGACGATCGCCCGTTGCTCATCGCCGACGGCCCTGCGCCCGATGCCTCGGGCGCGATCGAGATGACCGCCGTCCGCGACCTCATCCTGAACGCGATCGCGCCGGCCTGAGCCCGTTCCCTTGGCGGTCCCGATCCCTTAAGATGAGCGTCGGACGGGGATTCGGACCCGGATCGATCTTCGGAAAGGGGCACGATCATGGACAACGAGCGGGACGGTCGGGATCGCGGGCACGACGGCGGCGGGCTCGGCCTCTGGACGATGCTCCTGCTGGCGGTGGTGGTCCTCGCCGCCGGCTTGACTGCGCGCGTGTATTACGCGCGGCAGGCCCAGCGGCGCGCGGCGGCGGAGACGGCGTTGGCCCGAGCCGAGACGGCGCTGCGAAGGGCGGAACTTCAGCGGGTCGCCCTCCGCACGAAGGTCCCCGCGCCGAAGGCGGCCGACGCCGTCGGGTCGAAGACGGTCACGCTCGACGGCGTGGAAATGAAGGATTTCCGATATCAGAACGAGACCGTCGGCAAGGTCGGCCTGTACGTCTCGGGCGACACGCCCGCGAGTACGAAGTTCGTCACCGGCCGGTTCGTCCTCGAGCCCGGCAAGACCCCGCACGCGCCGCACGTGCACCCGGAGGAAGAAGTGATGATCGTCGAGAGCGGCAAGGGGGAGATCTTCTGCGACGGCAAGACCACCAAGGTCGGCCCCGGCTCCGTCATGTACACCACCCCCAACGCCCCCCACGGCATCACGAACACCGGCGACACGCCTTTGGTGTTCTACTTCGTCAAGTGGGAGGCGAAGGGCGACAAGAAGTGATACGAAATCGCCTGGAAGGCTCGTCGTTCGTAGGGTCCGCT
>DASZMJ010000165.1:0-3645 GCA_035551935.1 Isosphaeraceae bacterium | reverse complement strand
CTCGGCCGGCTGATCATGTTCCTCGTCGGCGAGATGTCGTCGTGGAACTTCTCGTCGATCATGATGGGCGGCATGATGGGCGGCATGGGCATGGGCGGCATGGGCGGCGGCATGGGCGGCATGGGCGGCATGGGCGGCGGCATGGGCGGCATGGGCGGCGGCATGATGGGCGGCGGCATGCGCTCGGTCCCGCCGACCGGCCCACCGTATGCCGTGATCGCTCCGAACCAGACGCGCAACCTCGCCACCCGGCTGGTCAGCCTCAGCCCGCCGGGGGAGGATGGTAAGGTCGCCATGCCGGAGCAGGGCGAGAAGCTCACGCTCGGCGACGTCGCGCAGCTCAACGACGACCCGCGGGTGGCCGCGGCCGTCCGCCGGCTCGCCGAGCAGAAGGCGCCGAGCGTGCCGTCGCAGCTCGTGATGTGGAACATCTCGGCCGGCCTCGGCTGGGACGCGATCGCGGCCCTCTCGAAGGGCTGGGCCGACCCGCGCGATCTCGACCTGGCGCGGCAGTTCGTGGCCAACCTCGACTCGGCCACGAAGGAGGACGCGGGCCGGATCTACGTCGAGATCGCCGGCCGCGGCCCGCTGGCCGACGACTTGAAGAAGGCCTTCAAGGGGGCGACGGTGCTGGGTCTCAAGGCCGAGCCGGGCATCCCCTCCGTGCCGTCTGGCCCGTCGCTGGCGATGACGGTCGGCGTGCCGGCCGACCCGTCGGGTAAGGCCGAGGTGTCCGTGAAGTCCTCCGACGGCCGCGGCCGCTGGGTCGACGCCTTCAAGCTCTCGGTCCCGGTCGCCCTGAAGGACGGCAAGCCCGACGCCCCGGCCCTGGCCGACCTCGTGGCCGACGGCGTCCTCGCCCGCGTCATCGACGCGAGGCTCGTCAAGGGGAAGAAGGTCAAGGGCAAGGACACGTACTCGGTCCAGCTCCTCAACCGCTCGCCCCTGATCCTCAACGGCGTGGCCCTGGCCGGCTCGGGCGAGGCCAAGGCCGGCGAGCCCGGCCTGGTCTGGGGGCTGAGCGTCAGCCCGGGCAAGACGCTGTCGATCGGCACCACGTCGGAAGCGATCGATCGACTCGGCCTCAGGCAGGGCGTCCACGTCCTCGCGGCCGACCTCAGCGGGCTCTGATCGGACTGGGATCGCCCAGTCCGGCCTGAGAAACCATCCAAAACCTCCCCCCAAACCGAAGGGGGGAGGGTTTTTCTTCCGCCGACGGCCTGAAGGCAGAGGCGAGGAATCCCGGCGGATGGTAGGATAGCTGGCCCGATGGATGTCGAATATTCCTCGATCGACCCGTCGAATAATCCCGGCCCGGCGTGCGTCTCTTTATCGCGGCCGGAGGGATTTTGGCGTGACACGAGTTCCATTCACGTCGCCCCCTCGGCTACTCATCAGGCGACGTGGCCTTCTGATCATTTCCAGCATGTTGTGCTTCGGCATGTTACGCCGAGTCGATACGAACCGTACCCCGGCCGGGACGGTATCGTCGGACACCCCCCCGTCCCCTCCCGGCCTGGACGCGTTCCTTCCCCGACTGAGGTCCTCCATGAAGTCCCCCGTTCGCCACCTGGGCCTTGCCGCCGCCGCGGCCGCGGGCCTCTGCCTGTTCGCGGCCCCGACGGCCCGCGGCGACGACACCAAGAGGCCCGCAAAGCCGGCCGAGAAGAAGTCGGCCCGCGCGGCCGCCGCCGAGAAGAAGGCCGCCCGAGAGGCCGACCTCCCCGAGGTTAGCCTGCTCGACGCCGCCCGCGCCGGCGCCGCGAACGTCGAGGCCGAGGGCACCGGCGACGGCCGGATCAATATCGCCGTGACCAACGCGACCAACCGTCCCCTGAAGGTCGTGCTCCCGCCCGGCCTCGTCGCCTCCGGCGCCACCGGCCAGATGGGCGGCATGGGCGGCATGGGCGGCGGCATGGGCGGCATGGGCGGCGGCATGGGTGGTATGGGCGGCGGCATGGGCGGAGGAATGGGCGGCGGTATGGGCGGAGGAATGGGCGGCATGGGCGGAGGAATGGGCGGCGGCATGGGCGGAGGAATGGGCGGCGGTGGTGGGACGATGCCGGCCTCGATGGGCATGATGACGCTCGGCCGGCTGATCATGTTCCTCGTCGGCGAGATGTCGTCCTGGAACTTCTCGTCGATCATGATGGGCGGCATGATGGGCGGCATGGGCATGGGCGGCGGCGGAATGGGCGGCGGAATGGGTGGGATGGGCGGCGGAATGGGCGGCGGAATGGGCGGCGGAATGATGGGCGGCGGGATGCGCTCGGTCCCGCCGACGGGCGCCCCGTTTGCCATCCTCCGGGCGGGCGAGACGCGCAACCTCGCGACCCGCGTCGTGAACCTCGGCGGCCCGAACGAGATGGGCAAGGTCTCGCTGCCCGGTCAGGGCGAGAAGCTGACGCTGGCGGACCTGTCGGAGCTGAACGTCAACCCGCGGCTGGCCGCGGCGATGAAGCGGCTGGCCGAGGAGAAGGCGCCGACGGTCATCACCCAGCTCGTGCTCTGGAACGTCGGCTCGGGCCTCGACTGGAACACGATCGCCGGCCTGTCGAAGGGCACGGCCAACCCCTACGAGCTCTCGCTGGCGCGGCAGTTCGTGGCCAACCTCGACAACCTGGCGAAGGACGACTCGGGCCGGATCTACGTGGAGGTCCGCGGCGACTCGCCGCTGGCGGCCGAGCTGAAGGGCCTGTTCAAGTCGTATCCGCTGCTGGGCCTGAAGGCCGAGGCGGGCATCCCCGCGGAGCCCGAGGGTCCGGCCGTGGCGTGCACGATCGACCTCGGCACGGGCGACGCGAAGGAGGCCCAGGTCGTCGTCAAGTCGAGCGACGGCCGCGCCCGGGCGTGGGTCGACTCGGGCAAGTTCACCGTCCCGGCCGTCACCAAGGACGGCAAGGCCCAGGCCCCGACCCTGGCCGACCTCGTGGCCGAGGGCGTCCTGGTCCGGCTGGTCGACGCCAAGCTGGTCAAGGGCAAGAAGGTCAAGGGCAAGGACACCTTCACGATCCGCGTCGACAACTACTCGCCGCTGATCCTCAATGGCATCGCCCTGGCCGGCACGGGCGAGAAGGCCGACGACGCGCTGAAGCTCCTCTCGGGCATCGCGATCGCCCCGCGGAAGTCGTTCACGATCCCCGCCAGCGGCGAGGCGGTCGAGGCCCTCGGCCTCAAGAACGGCGTCCGCGTGCTGGCGGCCGACCTCAGCGGGCTCTGAGCGGGACCGCGGGAATAACCCGATCGGCGACGCCCCGGCGCTGATTAGCGCCGGGGCGTTTTCACGCTCCCGGGGTCGGCACACTCATGTCGCTCCTGGCCGATCCTTGCGACATGGTGTACCCTGACGTCATGAGCACTGCCGAGCCGAGAGAACGGATCCCGATGACCCGCGAAGAGCGTGAGGCCGCGTTCGCAGAGATCCGCGCGCTTCAGGAGCGATTCGAAAAGGAGGGGCATCTCAAAGAAGGACCGACGTGGCTCCAGTTGGCTCTTTACTCTGTCGTCCTGGGAGTTCTTTCCCTGATCGTAGCGCCGTTAGCCATAACAAGCAGACACGATTGGATTACGGCAGCCCTGGGCGTCGCGGTCGGATTCGCGACTCATTCCCTCTGGCAGTTGATCGGGTTTGTGTATCGCCGAAGA
>DASZMJ010000164.1:0-5791 GCA_035551935.1 Isosphaeraceae bacterium | reverse complement strand
CGGCGGGGACTGGCTCCGAGTCTTCGAGTCGCCAGTCCCCGCCGCGAAACGACCTCGAACCGGCGCCGGGCGGGGCAAGGCCCCCGGGCCGACACGCCGGCCTCAATGCCCGCGATGGGCCCGAGCGGCGTGCAGCTCGCGGCGGAGGCAGGCGAGGCTCGCGTGGGCGGTCTCCTCGGCGCCGGCGGAGTAGTCGAAGACCTCGACGGAGACCCAGCCGTCGTAGCCGCTGGCGACGAGGGTCTTCAGGATCGGGTCGAAGTCGACCTCGCCCATGCCGGGGCCGCGGAGGTTCGTGTCCTGCGCGTGGAAGTGGCCGGCCTCGGCGCCGTGCTTCGCGATCAGCTCGGTGACGGAGCCGCCCGGGTCGCCGCTCATCGCCTTGACGTCGAGGTGGAGCTTGACCCGGTCGTGGTCGAGCCGCCGGATCAGGTCGTTCGCCTGGTCGATCGAGGTCAGGAAGTTCGTCTCCGACCGCGCCAGGGGCTCGATGCAGAGGTCCACCTCGAAGGCCGTCAACGCGGGCAGGATCGCGGTGAAGACCTCCGTGGCGAAGTCCATCCCCTGGTGGTAGTCGACGCCCGGCAAGAGGTCGCGCTGCTTCGGCGAGCCGAAGACCATCAAGGAGCCCCCCAGGTCGTGCGTCGCCCGCGCCAGCTCGACGAGGTACGCGGCCGTCCGCCGTCGCGTGTCGGCGTCGGGGCTCGTCAGGTGCAATCCCTCCGTCTTCGCGAGCAGCCAGTGCAGGCCGATCGTCGCCAGGCCCGCGTCGACGACCGTCTCCCGCAGCTCCCTCCGCCGCCACGCCGGCAAGTCCGTGACCTTCGGCGCCAGCGTGAACGGCGCGATCTCGATGCCGTCGTACCCCAGCGCCGCGACCGTCGCGCAGACGCGCTGGAAGTCCCACCCCTCGAACAGCTCGTTGCAGATTCCCAGGCGGATCATGGGCCCCTCCCCGGCCTACCGGTTCCACGGGATTGGCGTCGCGGGATCCTTCCGATCGCGGAAGTGATGCCGGTAAGGCGCCGGGACCTCGGGCAATCCCTCGGGCAGGATTCCGGCGACGGCCCCGCGCACGAGGAAGCCGATCGGGACACGCCGCCCCTCGAGGCCGTCGGCCACCATCCGGCAGAAGGAACCGAGGGACTCGGGCGGGACGAGGTAGAGGCGCCCGCCCCAGCGGATCGGCTCGTAAAATCTGTCGAAATGATCATACCCATAATCATCCTGGCCGACGGGGCGGACGTGCAGGAGTTGCCCTTCGAGCGCCACGAGCCCGAATCGCTCGTCCTCGCTGAAGCAGAGCATCTTATGATAATAGAAGGTTCCGTCGGCCTCGACCAGGAGCGTCTCGCCGTCCTCGCCCTCGAACCGGCCCTCGAAGGGCCCGAGGCCCGCGTCGCGGCCGTCGCGGAGGGCGACCTTCACGTCGAACCGGGCGCGGTCCGACGGGGCGCCGGCGACCTGCCCGAGATCGAGGACCGCCGCCTCGCGCCCGTCCTTCGAGACCTTCAGCCAATGGTCCCAGGTGTTCACGATGCGGGAGGTACCGCCGGTCGACGGGGAATCCTCGTAGTGGAACGTGGCGACGATCTCGGCACGGCCGCGGAAGTCGGTCACGGCCCGCTTCCGCGCGCCATCCGGGCCCATGTGCTTGGACACGACCTCGAACCGGGCCCCCTCGACCGGCCGGCCGTCGCCGGCGTCGACGACCTCGACCGCGATCGGCAGGTCGGTCATCCCTTCGATGTTCGCGGGCGGGCGGGGGATCCTCCGCGCCGGCAACACCTTCAATCCCAGCGCGCAGACGACCGGCAGCACCAGGGCGAACCGGAGCGGCCACTGGAACCATCGGCGTCGCATGCGAAGGCCCTCCGCCTCAGCCCCCGAGCTGCAATCGCGCCGCCCGGAGCGTGTTCTGGAGGAGCATGGCGACGGTCATCGGGCCGACGCCGCCGGGCACGGGGCTGATCCAGCCGGCGACCGCGGCCGCCTCGGCGTGGTGGACGTCGCCGCAGAGGCCGCCGTCGTCGCGGCGATGGATGCCGACGTCGATGACGACGGCGCCGGCCTTGATCCAGTCGCCCCGGACGTGCTCCGGCCTGCCGACGGCCGCGATCAGGATATCCGCCTCGCGCGCGATCGCCGCGGCGTCCTTCGTCCCCGTGTGGCAGACCGTGACCGTCGCGTCCCCCCCGCGCCCTTTCTCCAGCAGCAACAGCGCCATCGGCTTGCCGACGACGTTCGACCTCCCCAGCACGACCGCCCGCGCCCCCTTCGTCTCGACCTCGGCGGCCACAAGCATCGTCCGGATCCCCAGCGGCGTGCACGGCACGAACCTCGGCCGGCCGGTCGCCAGCAGGCCCGCGTTCTCCGGGTGGAACCCATCCACATCCTTGAGTGGATTCACCCGTTCGACGACCCGCCGCTCGTCGATTTGCCTGGGCAACGGCAACTGCACGAGGATGCCGTGGACCTCGGGGTCGGCGTTGAGCGCGTCGACGCGGTCGATCAGCTCCGTCTCGGCGACGTCGGCCGCGAGGTTCACGACCCGGCCAACCATCCCGGCCTCCTCGCACGCCTTTCGTTTATTCCGGACGTAGACCCTGCTGGCCGGGTCGTCGCCGACCAGGACCGCCGTCAACGCCGGCGTCGCCCCGGTCCATCCCTTGAAGTGGCCGACCTCCTCGGCCACCTCACCCCGGATCGTCCTCGCCAGCGCCGCCCCGTCCAGGATCTTCGCCGCCACGCTTCTCCTCCTCGTTCCCCCTCATACTGCAACGCCCCCCCCCACTCCGCAAGCCCCCGCCCCTCTCCGGCTCGCCTTGAATCCCCGCCGCCTCCGCGTTAGAATCCCCACAATCCAAACCTTCCCACCCCCACACCCTCGCCGCCTCGACCTACTGGGGATTGGTGTAACGGTAGCACGCTTGACTCTGGATCAAGTAGTCTAGGTTCGAATCCTAGATCCCCAGCTCCTTTCCAGTCAACGATTTGCGACGATCGGCACCGAGGCCTTTCGGCCGAAAGTGCAGGAAAACGTGCAGGAACCCTGGTTCCGCCGCCAGACCTGGAGTTGGTACGTCGAGCTCGACGGCGGCAAGCAGCACCGGCTCGGCAAGCACCCGTCCGACGCCGCCCCGCTCAAGGGCAAGAAGGGCTGGAATCCGCCCGAGGAAATCCGGGCCGAATGGCACCGGGTGATGCGCGAGGGCGGCCGCGTCGTCGGCGACCGCGACCCGCTGCTCGCCGTCCTCTTCGACGACTTCCTCTGCTTCGCCGACCGCACGACGAAGCCCGAGACCCGCGACTGGTATCGCGCCTTCCTGCAGGACTTCAAGGACCGTTTTCCTGCACTGAAGGCCGGCCAGGTCACCGCGGCGCACGTCCAGGAATGGGTCCGTGCGCCGCGGAAGCGGCCGTGGGGCGATTCGACGCGGCGCTCCGCCATCACCGTCCTGAAGCGGGCGCTGAACTGGGCGGCCAAATGCCGCCGCATCCCCGACAATCCGATCGCCCACATGGCCCGTCCGCCGGCGCGGCGGCGCGAGAAGATCCTCACCGCCGAGGAGCGCGTCAACCTGCTCGACTTCTATCCGGAAGGCGACCCGTTCCGCGACTTCCTGATCGCCTTGCAGGAATCCGGCGCGCGGCCCGGCGAGATCATGCGGCTGACGGCCGCCGACGTCGACCTGGCCGACGGCACGGCCACGCTCGGCGAGCACAAGACGCGCGGCAAGACCGGCAAGAGCCGGGTGATCTACCTGACGCCCCGGCTCTCGGCGTTGCTGGCGGAACGGATGCGAAGCCATCCGACGGGGCCGATCTTCCGCAACGCCGACGGCAACCCATGGAACCGGCAGGCGGTCAACTGCCGCTTCCGCCGAAAGCGCAACCGCAAGCGGGACCCGATCGACAAGGGGATTGTCGCCTATACCTACCGCCACACCTACACCACCGACGCGCTGGAGAAGGGCGTGCCTGTGGCGACGGTGGCGGAGTTGCTCGGCCACGAGTCGACGCAGGTCATCGCGTCGAACTATTCCCACCTCGCCGAGAAGAAGCGGCATCTCAAGGACGCCGCCCGCAAGGCGGTGGAGTGACGCCCGCTACCTGATCCACCGCATGGCGCCGGGCGCGGCCGGCTTCAGCTTCGCCCCGGCCAGGTACTCGGCCAACTGCTGCTCGCTGATGCGGATGCACCCTCGGCCCAGCCCGTGGCGGGTGCACCTCAGCTTGCCGACGGCGACGAGTTGGTAGACGAGGCTGGGCGAGACCTCAAGCCGCGCCGCCGCTTCCTTCACGCGCAAGGTATTCCTCCAGCCCCTTGCGCGCGATCAGGTAGCACTGGCACCGCGCCTCGGGTTTTTCGTGGTCCATCAGGATGCCCGACACGACGGCGGGATGTGAGGGACGGAGCTCTCGTCCTCGCGGACCAGCAGGCGGTAGGGGGCGGGATTCCCGCCCCTATGCATGATGCCGCCGGTGAAAGAATCGCTATGCCCTCTCGGAAAATCGGGTCGTTCCCCGGCGTCCAGCCCGCCCGGCGCTCGTGCCGCTCGGCGGCGATGCCGGCGCACAAATCGCTTCCCTCGCCCGGCGAACGGGAGTAGGACGGAGGGGAACAGCGAATGGTTGACCGTTCCCCATGGCGCCGGGACCATCACGTGAGCCGCCCCGGCTGCCGGGGTTTGCCGATGACCCCGATGCGTCCGGGCCAGCGGGGGACGCCGTCGCCGTGCGCGGGGAAGGGGGCCGCCATGCACTACAAGACGATCGTGCTCGAGCTGCTGCAGGAGCAGTACCCGCGCCTGCACGAGCGGCTGCGCGCGAGCCGGACGCTGCTTTCGGCCCTGGACGAGCAGGCCTCGGCGCTGCGCCGCCACCACCAGCGGCGGATGGAGGCGCTGGAGCGGCGGCACCCCGACCGCGACCCGGCGCTGCGGACGAGCCAGGCGCTGGAGCTGGCGCTCTCGGACCTGCGGGACGATTTGCCCTCCGAGTCGGCGGCGGCCGACGAGACGTCCCAACTCGACGCGGCGATGGCCTTCCTCCGCCGGCACACGCCGCCCGCGTAGCCGCGTCCCGCGGCCAGGCCTTCCTCCCCTTCGTCGTCCCGGCCTGGCAGCGTCCGGCGGCGACGCCGGAGGATCCTCCCCCGCCGCAGGCACCGCCGGTGCCACCCTTCGCGACGTTACGGCCGCCGCCGGCCCGGTCAACCGCCGGTCTTGCGTTGCGAAACGGCGGCGAGGCGGGGCGGCAAGCCGCCGCGCCCGCCGAAGCCGTTTCGGCCGCACCCGGCGGCGTGACCGTCGCCGCGGGGGCTCCCGGCTCGGCGGCCGTGGACGGTCGCTCCGGCGAGCGGCACCGGCAGGCGGTGCCCGTCACGCCGGCAGGAGACCGACCCATGGAAGGCACCGACACGACCCATCCGCAACCGCCCGGCCTCGCCGCTGGCGCGAAGGGCAAGGCGCGCGACATCCTCGCCGCCGTCAAGACGCTGCAACAGATCGAACGCGAGCGACGACCCGCCACCGCCGAGGAGCGGCAGACGCTCGCAAGATTCGGCGGCTTCGGGGCGGTCGCCCTGTCGATCTTCCCCGACCCGATCCGCGGCCGCTACAAGGACGCCGGCTGGCAGGCCCTGGGCGGTAGGCGTTCAATCCCCCATGTTGCTTCTGCGGCCCGAGATCCGTAGAACGTTGACATGACGGATCAGCCACCGCTCCCACAGACCCTCTGGGATACGCTCCTGCCCGAGGCCCAGGCGGCGGTCACTGCGGTGGTGCAA